>NZ_VRTY01000074.1 GCF_008017455.1 Pontibacter qinzhouensis
TTTTGTTTTTGAAACAAAAGTAGAAAATGCTCATCCTGCCGGAAAGATGTACTTGGTCGGGCGGATACGTTACAACTATTTTATAGGCTGCGACATAACTTACCGGAAAAAGAAATGGCATTGCCACCTGTTGCAGAACACAGGCCTGTAAGCTCATTTTAATGTGTGGACAAATCACATGATGAATTCCTACAAAATTATTTAATACCTATACCAGCAGAAAAAGCTGGCGTGTAACCTACTTGCCTTTCAAGGCCTTAAGTTGAAAACCCGATTTTACCTTTGGAAGGCAGTTTTCATTCGAATAATTGCTGGCAAGCTGCTCGCCTTACCAACAGCGTATTTACAAGCAGTTTAGCTACTGCCACTCCACCTTTATATCTTTGATCATGGTTGGGGAGCCGCCGTTGTACTCTATACCGAAACCACCAAACGTGTTGGGGCTAATGCTGGTGCGCATCTTAACTTCCGGAACAACTTCTGGCCCGGATGGCTCCTTATGCTGCTGCGCCGATGTAATTGCATGCGCTAAAATCTTATCTTTTTTAACTTCGATGGTAATAGTGCAGTCGGGTTTATAACTGGTTGTTGTTACAGGTTCGCTTATTTCAACAGCTTTCCCATTTTCGTACTTCACAAAAACGCAATCTATTGCATCGTGGTATTTAGTTGTCCGGATAAATCGCAACGCGTAGCCCGACTTTGTTTCTGCATCAAATTTTATGAGCACATCCATGTACAGAGGAGCCACACTGAAACCCTGACCAGCTGTTTTATAGGGTGCTACCGTCATGGTTAGTTTCATGTCGCCGAACTGGTTGCCAACAGGTGTGTACCGCATGCTGGCGCTTCGGCCCTGCACAAGGCCTGTTTGGTTTGCTGCACCATCTATGCCCTCACCGTAATGCCAGGCATCGGTGGTTTTGGCGGGAGTGGTGGCAAGGCTGGCTTCTGCCTGTTCAACATGATCTAATGTCCAGAAACCCGGTATAACCTTTGGTTGGTTTTTAGTAGAAGCATTTCGGAAATCGGTGTACAGCACCCTGGTATCTGTTTTTAAGTCTTTGGCTACAATAGGTTTTGGCAAGACAGACGTAACCTCCTGGCCCACATGGCTCCGGATATGCTTAGGAGCCACGGCAGCCATAATGTAGTACCCTACATCACCTGCCGAAAGGGTATACTCGAGCAGCGGCTTGTCGAACCGCGACACGGCCACCTCTATCGGGTTGCTTCCTTTGGCATCGGTGCAGCGGTACCAGGTCACCAACGATTGGTCGGCAAACCGCATGTCGAGTTTATAAGCGAGTTGGAGCGTTCCGTTTTTCGGCTTTGCAAGGTCAGGCCGTGTGCTGAACGCAGGCGGAGGCAGCTTAGACGGTGCCACCTGCAGCACACTGGCTGCTTCGAGGCCGGAAGCGGTAGAAGCCATCACAAGTACCTGCCGGGTGTCGTCGTTTTCGTTTGTAGGGATTACCTCACAGGTTAAACCACCGGGGCTTACCTGTAGTTTTAACAACTGCTGCTCTGGGGCCACACGCCAGTTTATGGGCTCTCCGGTGTGTTCGTAGTTGCCGAACCGCATAAGCCTGGCGCTTAACGTTATCTTGTCCTTTCCTGTTTCGATGGCCACATTGGTAGGCGACAGGAGTAGCTGCACCGGCAGGTTGGTAAATTTTGCCGCCTGCTCTTTTTCGGCTGCCACTACCAGGGGTTTCACGCCCATCGGGTCCCAGCCATCATCTCCGGCCAAAAGGTTATAGGTGTTGTAAATTACTTTGCCTTTATGCTCCAGGCGGTAAGCAGCCAGCACCGGTTTGGCGGCCATATCAACAGTTGAAGCCGGATCGTTTTTACTGATTAGGATGGGCTGGCCGTTCTGGGTTACCTGGTACTGGTAGTTTTTTGTTTCGGAGGGTGGTACATCGCGCCAACCTAAATAGGTATTTGGCTCCGTGTTAAATCGTGTATCCACGACGGCTACCTGCCCGTTGGCTTTGGTAAAATACTGTTTGTCGTGGCTGAAAGAGCGGATGTCGCAGTTAAGAAAAATGGCCCCGGTACCGGTGGTGTGGTAGAAGGGTTTGGAACTGTAAATGTCTAAGGTAGAATTCAGGTACACGCCTGTGCCGCACAAAGCATCGTCGGTAGACTCGAAATGGCAACGGTCGAACAGCACCCGTTTGCCGCCTACAAACGGGTTCAGGTTCAGCCTGCTGATAAAGCGTGTGTTGCGGGCTACAATTTTATCGCCGTTGCAATGTATTAGCTGCGCCTGCACAATAGCCGATGCCCGCTTCTCCCGGTTCAGGCTGGGTTTAAGGGGGTACACCAGGTCTACGTTACAGTAATTGCCGAAGGTGATATTTTCGGAGCTTGTACCCTGCCCTATAAATTTGAACATGGTAAAATTGCCAACGGCCCCGATGGTTTGCCCCCGGTTGCAGGCCAGCACCACATTTTCTGCCTTCACCGACAAACCCTGAAACCGCAGCCATTCGCATTTCACGACCAAACCATACGGAGGACCACTATCTTTTGAAACCCGTATTTCCGGATCATCGGGGTTGTCGAGCCAGTACACGTACGGGGCCAGGTACAGCACCATCGGTGAGGCTTCGGTGCCATCAGTCAAATGCTCTGCTGCCTTGTTAACTGAATTAAACACATACTTATGGTTGGCTACTTCGGCATCCGAGAGCTGACCATCTATAAAAAAAGCATGTGGCCCCAGCTGTATCTTCTTCTCCTGGTACACAATATAGCTACCGCTAAAAACAATTGGGTTGTCAGCATCCAGCGAACGGTAATTCTTATTTTGTTGAGCAAAGCAACACATCATTACCAATAGGCAGATGCTCGTCAGGATAGCCTGTTTCATTTTTTTGGTTTTTGAAAGGTGGAGGAATGGGTTTGGGCATAGTAGGTTTCTGTAGCCAGTACTTTTGCTCCACAGCCTCCTCAATAATTAATAGAAAATTCATTTAGAACATCTCGTTCAACAAAAACTTTCGCATGATATTGTTTTGTCTCATTGTTCTTGGTGACACTCCAGTACACTGTGGTTTCGTAACCGGCAACTGCCTCTAGTATATAAATGCCACATACATCCTTTCCAGTCCAGGTAAAATGCTCACTTTCTTCTACTGTACCGCAGTTTTCTCTGCCTTGTATGGATGTTTTTCCTGTTCCGGAGCCGTAATAAGCAAAACGAAAGGTATCTTCATCTGATACCGGATTTGCATTTCTGAATTTAACTTTAAGTAAGGCCGTCGGATTTAAGGTCAGCTCTACCCTGTTCTTGCTGCTTCTGTCTAAGCCTGAGAGCGATATATGATGTTTGGTAAAGGCATAGCCTTCTTTGTAGTTATTGTTTATAAACAGCTCCAGCTGTTCGGCTGCTTTAAAGACTTTTAACTTTGCCTTAAAATAACCTGTGTTATCTGTTACGGCTTGTCCTGCCGTTTTGCGCTTTCCATCGGTAATAATGCCCATTCCTGAAGGAGACTTCAGACCATCGATACGTATATGGACTCCTGGCACTGGCTTCCCTGAAACTTCATCAGTTAAATAGCCTTCCAGTGTAAAAACATCTATATCCCTTCTTTCACAAGAACTGAAAACTAATGTTAGTAAAAACAATATCGATAAACCGCATGCCCATTTCATATGTTTAAAGTTTTACACTGGTTTCTGGTGAGAGCAACTACTACAGCAGGTCCCTTACAAGATAATCAAATCTTTATAAAGTACTTCTCCCACACTAGACATTATAACCTCTGCCTTTCCGATAAGCAGCTGCTTAGTTTCCAACCTTATTAGTAGCTTTAAGTTAGTAGAGGATGCGTGAGATCGCAGTTTGCCAGCTTTGAATAGGGAGTGCAGCCACTGCCGGGGTAACAGTTTGCAGCATTGCGATGCGCGGCTACTTAGACTAGCATGTTTATTTGAAGAAAATTTTGCTTTAGCTTTTCACTTTTATAGCAGCACTAAAACACGCTTTTTACCAAACCACTGTTTGTGGCCAGGGCATTAAGAAACAGAGCTTATAAATGTTATGTAATAGTTTATGCAATGCAGTGTCGTTAACAACAGAAGTTCCTTATTTTCAAATTCTTCAAATTCAGATGTTGTCTCTATTTGGAAGTCGAAGTTAAAGCTAGTCCACTTGAAATCAGCATCAACAGCTAATAACATTTTTTCATCTGTATCGATCAGGACAAATTTACTGCTTAATATTCCTGTTAACTTCAGAAGATATTTTTTTTCGACACCCTTAAAAAGAGTTTTAATTACAATTCCTTTCCATCCCATTTCAAACTCTAACAATGTTTTCCCGTCTTTTTGTAATTCAATTACAGAATCCCAAACGCCTTTGGGTTCAAGCTGATAATGTGAATTGTCGGCCAATACTACCTCCGCTTTAAACGAATACCATTTGCCGTATTTTAGCTTGCCAACAGAAATACCTTTTGTTTCCAAATTGAAATCCGTGGAATTAGTTGAATTTGCTTTATAATTTGACATTTCCTGGTGCTGTTTTAAGTTAACTAATTTTTAAAGAGTGATTGTTTGCTTGGCAGGTAACGGACTTAGCTTTGCTGTGGCGTAGCTACAGTAAAGGTGTGGTTATACCTTGTAATATTTAAGTTAATTACTGAAGTATGCATCTATCTTTTGAGCAAATGATATGATATTGCCTCTTATAGTTTCTAATGATTTGACTTGATTAGTTAAATTAGTAAACTCTTGGGTTCTTAGATGGAACTCCTCCAAAGTCTTTTTGTAGTCAGGATGAACCTCCATGAACCTCTTTTCAAACATTATGTAATTGAATTTTTTGTCTGAAAATTCTTTGGCTTCGAGCATCAACTCCTTATACTTAATTTTTTCAGCATCATAAAAAGCCTTTTTAGCTTTTACGTTTTCATATATAGGTGTTAATATTCTTAAGCTTTCATAAAGTGCACTCAATTCAGAGTTTAGAATAGGTATTTCATTTTCAAGTAATGGTTTTACTTTATGATTACATTTCTCAATGCGATTAATAAAATTTCCTACCTCCGCAATTTCTTTAAATTGAAGTATTTTATCTATGAAGTCCAATGCACCAGAAATCTTTTGTCCACGATACTCTGCTAGTTTATAGCCTCCCATATGCACAATAATAAATCTCTGTTGCCAATTCAAAAATTTAAATTCTTCTTGGGTTAGAGCTTCTTCTAAACCTAAAACTAGACGTTCACACTCTTGGATTATATATTTATTTACAAAACTTCTTTCATCAGTTAGCGATAAATTACATGCCTCTTTTGAATAGTTTAGAACTTGCTTCCAGCTTTCATTTTGTAGATCAAAACTTTTAGTATACTGAACTATTTCATAAAGCTTAGCATATTGATAAATAATCCAATCATGAAAAGCAATAATATCAAGCCCTTTATATTTTAGACGTATTAGAAAATAACTACTTGAACCATAGCCAAAGTTTGTTTTAATATGAATTAAGAAATTTGGTCTAAGTTGATATGGATCAAATACCCAGCCTCTCTTTCTGTGGGAATAAGCTAATATTTGCCCTATCTTAATTTGATTTTTACATTCCTTATATGAAATTTCAAGATTATATGCTTGTAATCGTTCTGATAGTTCTTCTCTTAACCGTTCCTTCTGTTTTTTAACTCGATCCGCTTTATCATCTAAATTTTCAAAGTCTCTTCTGTACCTAATCTCTAGTTCTTCAATCCCTGATAAACCTTGATAGGCGGTACCGAAGTACTGACAATAATTGTAAGCATTTAAAAGTATCTTAAGCTTCTCGTGCTCTTTAACAAAAGCAATAATTTCTTTTGCTGTGTTGAATTGCTCAAATTGATCTATTAAAGCCGAGAAATCAGCATCAAGAGGTCTCGGTATAGGAATATATCCAATATCAACTAGCCCTAATTCCTTATTATATTCTAATGTTCCAATAACATCAATATTAACTTCTTGGTCTAGTTGCACTTCCATACTTTGATGTTTTAAAATGAATTTTTATTAGGTATAACTACCCGCTAACAGTAATAAACATACGCTTTTTTGTCGAAAACTACAGATAACCGTAATAGAATTGGCGAATTTACTCTATACAATTTCCCAATTATTCAAATAAAAAAGCCCTTTCAAAGGCTTTTTCCTGATTTTAATCCAAGGGTTGCTGCTGCTGCTCCGATATACGGTAGCCACTCCTTCTACAATTTCTCCCCGACTACAAATAAGCTGGTAATTTGGCTATCTTTGCGGCGGCGCTGGCACAGGCTTCTGTTCCGGCTGCTTCACTAAACAACTTACACCCAATTAACCTGCCTCCGTGGGCGACAGGTATAAAATATGTCGCCCGTGAAGCCGTTTTTGCAGCAACAGCTGCAGTAAAACAGCCGCAAAAGGAGCAACCAGCTTTATGAAGACTTATCTCCGGATACTTGAGTACGCAAGACCTTATAGCCGTTTTGTGCCGCTTTATACTTTGTTTACCATTTTAGGTATTATTTTCGGCCTGTTTAACTTTGCGCTCATCATGCCGCTGCTCAACGTACTCTTCGGTACGGTAGGCGCCGATGATGCCGCCCTGATGACAGCTCAGAAGCCCGCGTTCAGCATTTCCATAGACTTTATAACCGGTTTCTTTAACTACTACTTCGGGCAGGTTATACTGGAGCAGGGGCGGCAGGGGGCGCTGGTGTTTGTGTGCACCGTGCTTATTATTTCGGTTTTTCTGGCGAACCTGTTCCGCTACCTGGCCTTTAGAGTTATTGGGGCGTTGCGAGCGCATGTGGTGCAGAAAATGCGCCATGCCGTATACGAGCGTGTAACCGAGCTGCAACTGGGTTATTTCTCTAACGAGCGTAAAGGCGACCTGATGACGCGCCTGACAGTAGATATACAGGAGGTCGAAAACTCGGTGGTAAACACGCTCACAGTTATCGTGCGAGAGCCAATTGCCATCATCGCCTTTTTTGTAGTGCTGTTCAGCATGTCGGTAAACCTGACGCTTTTCACGTTGCTGCTGCTGCCTATTTCGGGTGGCATTATTGCCGGTATTTCTAAACGCCTCAAACGCAAGGCACAGCAGGGCCAGGAGTCGCTGAGCTTTATCCTGACGATTATTGACGAAACCCTGAGCGGCATTCGGGTTATCAAGGCCTTTAATGCAGAGCCATTTATACTGAACAAGTTCAACGGCCAGAACAACCGCTACGCCGACATACAACGCTCCATTGCTTACAAACGCGATCTGGCTTCTCCGTTGTCTGAGTTTCTGGGGGTAACGGTGGTGGCAGGCTTGTTGTATTATGGCGGCATGCTGGTGCTCACGCAGCAGTCGGAGCTGGGGCCAAGCGAGTTTATTACCTACATCGTGCTGTTTTCGCAGGTGCTGGTGCCGGCCAAGGCCATGTCGTCGTCGTTCAGTAACATACAGCGGGGCCTGGTTTCGGGCGAGCGAGTACTGAAGGTAATCGACACCATGCCGGAAATCAAAAACAAGCCTGGAGCGAAGGAGCTGCACACTTTCGAAAAGACCATCGAATTCCGGAATGTGAAATTCGGTTATGAGAACAGTCCGGTGCTGAACGATATTAACATCACCATTCCGAAAGGCAAAACAGTGGCACTGGTAGGTCCGTCGGGCGGTGGCAAGTCTACGCTGGCCGACCTGATTCCACGGTTCTACGACCCAACAGCTGGCCAGATTTTGATAGATGGCCACGACATCCGCGAGTACACCATGGAGTCGGTGCGGGATAAGATGGGCGTAGTAACCCAGGAATCGATTCTCTTTAACGATACCATTTTCAGCAACATCGCCTTTAACCAAACCGATGCCACGGAAGAAGACGTGATACGAGCCGCCAAAATAGCCAACGCACACGAGTTTATTATGCAAACGCCAGATGGTTACCAAACCACCATCGGCGACAGGGGCAGTAAACTATCGGGCGGGCAACGGCAGCGCATCAGTATTGCACGTGCCATTCTTAAAAACCCGCCCATCCTGATTCTGGACGAAGCCACTTCGGCCCTCGACACAGAATCGGAGAAGCTGGTGCAGGATGCTCTCACCAACCTGATGCGCAACCGCACCTCTGTGGTAATAGCGCACCGCCTAAGCACCATTCAGCATGCCGACGAGATACTGGTACTGCAGAAAGGACAGATTATTGAGCGGGGCACGCACGAGCAGCTAGCCAAAGCCAACGGACTTTACGCACGCCTTATTCAGATGCAGCTTAGCTGAACAGCAGCAGGAGGCAAAGCAGGCATATTGTCTTGAGCAATAGGGGTATTATACAAAAGTCGTATTTTTTTTATAATTTTAGCGAAAATACTATGTCGCACCCAAAACCAGCTTTATTCTATGAAAGCATTAAAAATTATTCTAGACCTGGTGGTGATTGCCTATGTTATAGTTATCTTTTTGCTTCTGACAACCTTGTTAGATGCGGCCATCTTCTTTAACCTCTCCACCGGAGCACAGCTGCAAAGCCTATATAAAATCCTATTATCTGCTGGCGCTGCACTTCTGTTGGCAAGGCTCTGGCTGGGTTGGCTTATTGTGGCAGACAAGCAACATCATTTGCACAAGGCACAGTTAAAAATAAATGAGCTCAAGGCCGAGCTTTACGAGCGGCGGCAGGCCTATCGGAACAAAAACCACCAGCCACTGGAAATGGAAACGTGGCATAGCGCCCAAAAATAAACACTCTACATGATCACAACTATTCTGGCAGAGCTAGTGCAGGCACAAAAAACGCTTGCCGCCTTTATTGCTGATACAGCTAACATTGCAGCCATTGAACAAGCTGCCATGGTAATGGCACAATCTATTAAATCGGGCGGCAAGATACTCTCTTGTGGCAATGGCGGCTCTATGTGCGATGCCATGCACTTTGCCGAAGAACTAACCGGCCGCTACCGCCACGACCGCAAAGCACTGCCAGCCATTGCCATTTCTGATGCCAGCCACATGAGCTGCGTAAGCAACGATTATGGCTATGATGCCGTTTTTTCGCGTTACCTAGAGGCACTAGGCCAACCCGGCGATGTTCTGCTGGCGATTACCACCAGCGGCAACTCCGGCAACATTTTAAAAGCTGCAGAAGCAGCACGCGCCAAAGGCATGAAAGTAGTTGGCCTCACCGGGAAAGACGGAGGCAAACTGGCTCCATTATGCGATGTGGAAATTCGCGTGCCGCATAACGGCTACTCCGACCGTGTACAGGAAATCCATATCAAGGTTATTCACATCCTCATCCTGCTCCTGGAGCAGCAACTTGTAGAATAACCCTTGGCGCTAAAAAGCACAAATCGCTTTGGAAGGGCTTTTTCATTAGCATAATTTGTTGCTGATTTTTAGTTGTTGATTGTTAAATGGTTTAATGGTTGATTTGAAGATGTGAAGTTAGAGAATAGGAAGTTTTGAGTGAGTGAATGAGCAGAAGAGTAAATGAAAACTTTTCCAGTGTATTTAGTAGCAGAAAAAATATTGAGAAGCGGCAACTTTTTAGCCGCTGATATTGGTTAGAGAACAAATCAAACAACTACTGCTCTTGCCGTTGACTAAATAATACAGTGCAGGGGCGGTTACCAACAGCACTGGCAGCGGCTCTGCCTGCACAGGCAGAATTACTTTGACATTAGATTATGCTCATTAAAACATTCGGAAGCGCAGTACAAGGCGTAAATGCCTACACCATTACAGTAGAAGTTAACGTAGGAGCCGGCACTAAATACTATGTAGTAGGCTTACCCGACAATGCCATTAAAGAAGGCGAACAACGCATAGACTCCGCCTTAAAACACTACAACTACCGTATGCCACGGCAAAAAGTGGTGGTGAACATGGCTCCCGCCGATATCCGGAAAGAAGGCTCTGCTTACGACCTGACAATTGCGCTGGGTATTCTGTCCTCTTCCGGACAAATGGAATCTGGCAAACTCTCAGACTACATTATAATGGGCGAATTGTCTTTAGATGGGTCGCTACGGCCTCTGAAAGGTGTTTTGCCTATTGCCATACAAGCCCGCAAAGAAGGTTTTAAAGGCATTATATTGCCCGAGCAAAATGCCCGCGAAGCTGCCATTGTAAACAACCTGGAGGTAATAGGTGTAAGCAACCTGCAGGAAGCGGTAGAGTTCCTCGACGGCAGGCGTGCCATAGAGCCCACCACTGTTAACACCCGCGAAATATTCGATAACACAGCCGACCAGTATGCCGCCGACTTTGCCGATGTGCAAGGCCAGGAGAACATAAAGCGCGCCCTGGAGATTGCAGCAGCCGGTGGTCATAACGTCATCATGATTGGGCCGCCCGGAGCCGGAAAAACAATGCTGGCCAAGCGCCTGCCTTCTATTCTGCCGCCGCTCTCGTTGTTCGAAGCCCTGGAAACAACCAAAATACACTCTGTGGCCGGTAAGCTTGGTACAGCTGCCTCCTTGCTGTCTACACGCCCGTTCCGGTCGCCGCACCACACTATTTCTGATGTGGCTTTGGTAGGCGGAGGCAGTGTGCCGCAACCCGGAGAAATTTCGCTATCGCATAACGGTGTTTTGTTTCTGGATGAGTTACCGGAATTTAAGCGCACGGTGCTGGAGGTAATGCGGCAGCCGCTGGAGGAGCGCCGTGTCACCATCTCCCGCGCCAGAACCTCCATCGATTTTCCGGCTAACTTTATGCTTATTGCCAGCATGAACCCCTGCCCGTGTGGCTACTACAATCACCCTGATAAAGAATGTGTGTGCGGACCGGGTATTGTGCAGCGTTACCTAAATAAAGTAAGCGGCCCCCTGCTCGACCGCATAGACCTGCATGTAGAGGTGACACCCGTTACCTTCGACCAGATGACCTCTACCCGTAAGTCTGAAGAGAGCAGCACCATTCGGGAACGTGTGGTAGATGCCAGAGAAGTACAGCGCGTTCGGTTTGAAGGCTTTGACACCATCCATTCCAATGCCATGATGCCCTCCCAGATGGTGAAGGAAATCTGCCGGATTAACGAGGCTGGCATAACGTTGCTGAAAACAGCCATGGAGCGACTGGGCCTGTCGGCAAGAGCCTACGATCGCATTCTGAAAGTGAGCAGAACGATAGCTGACCTGGCCAAAAGTGAAGAAATAAAAATTGAACACTTAGCAGAAGCTATCCAATACCGAAGCCTGGACAGAGAAGGCTGGGCCGGCTAATAACTACAAGATTTAACTTACTACATCCTAATAATTTACACTAGGCAGTTGCAGCAAAAGCAACTGCTTTTTTTATGCTCAATTTATATTCTGCTGCTCCTCCGGAAGTACGATGTTAACGTAAAAATGATAATTTTTTCTATACCTTCTGGCAAACAGGCCGTATTAGGCTAACATCAGGCTCATAAACTAACAAGCCTGGAGTAACCTATAATAACAAATAAATACGATTATGAAAAAGACTATTCTATCCCTTGTATTTTTACTAGCAACCATAGTTGCCGCACAAGCCCAGGGCCCACGTATTGGAGTACGAGCAGGTGCTAACCTTGCCGGTTTCGAAGGTAATGATAACGATGCGTTTAAAAGAAGATGGGGTTTCCATGCCGGTTTAACCACCAGCTTTGGTATCATCGAAGATTTCCTGACCATTCAGCCAGAAGTACTTTATACCCAAAAAGGTGCACAAACAGATAACGAAATGTACAAGCTCCGCACCAGTTTTATAGAGGTGCCAGTGTTGGGCAGAATTAATGCAGGTCCGCTCTACTTTGAGTTAGGTCCGCAGGTAGCAGTACGAATTGGCGAAAAAGCCGAATGGTCTAACCAGAGTGGTTCGTTCGTGATAACTGATGATGACGTGAACAACCTGCGCCGTACTAACTTTGGATATGCGGCAGGTGTTGGTTTAACAGCAACACCACTGGGTATGAGCTTAGGCGTACGCTATACCTCTGATTTCGGAAGCGCTATAGATAGAGGTGGAAACAATCCAAATCTTAGAAATTCCGTATTCATGTTAACAGCTGGCTTTGCACTGCCAACTCGCTAAACCGTGACACCCATTAGTACAAAATAAAACTTATTACAGCACCTGCGCTTTACTGGCCAGGTGCTTTTTTTATGCCCAATAGTTTAGCATAAACAGCTGTACAGCAACAAAAACCATAACACAACAACTCTACCAGGAATCTCTATATAGAGGAAGCCTATACTTTGGCCCATTTGTTGTAATAGCTCCGACAATACGTGTTGGTATGCCCCCTATGGTATAAACCAAAAAGCCAGTTAAACATTTAAAAATTAAAATATATAAAAATTCATATTTTATAAAATTACTTTTCAATCTGGTTTGCTGAAAGGCACGTATAAAAGTCAACGTTTAAACTATTTACAATTATGAAAAAATTATTCCTGGTACTCTCTATTGTTTTTTCTGTTGCAACTTTTGCACAGGCTCAAACTGCCACCTTTGGTATTAGAGGCGGCGCAAATATCTCCAACCTCTCCGGTGACCTGCAAAACGAAGATCTGTTCCGAAATAAAATTGGTTTCCATGCCGGGGCTACGCTTAACTTCACTGTAATCGGCAATTTTCTGTCTATTCAGCCAGAACTTCTTTACTCTGTTAAGGGCTTTAGGTACGACGACGATATCACGATTCTGAACAGACGATATGAAGGGAGCGTAAACTACAATTACCTGGATCTTCCGGTGTTGGCTCGAATTAAGGCTGGTCCTCTCTACTTTGAGGCTGGTCCGCAAGCATCTTACCTATTAAGTGTAAATAACAAGACTAAAACATTTGTTAACAACGAATTACAATCGACTCAGGTAAGCAAGGGCAGTAAAGAGGGATTATCTGATTTTGAGGTAGGATATGCAGCAGGCATTGGACTTGCTGCCGCAAATGGAATTAGTGTTGGGCTACGTTACAACGGTAGCTTCACAGATTTTGTGAAAGAAGACGTAAATTTTGGCGGTAGCGCAGATAATGCTCGCCATTCTGTAATTATGCTAACACTAGGTTATTCTTTCGGAAGATAAAAGTCAGCTTAAATTAGAGGCCATCCACACCGGATGGCCTCTTTTACTTTTAGTGCTAGTATAAACTAAGTCAGAGAAGCAGCAACCTAACTTTTTCGGGTGAGGGCAGTACAAGAAGAGGTAAATAACACCTAAAAGTAGCCCTTAACCTGAAAATGACACCACCTATGAAAAAGAAGATACTACTGCTCCTGTTGGTACTAAGCCCGATACTGGCAGCGGAGGCGCAATACTTCCGGTTTGGCGGAAAAGCAGGAGGCGGTGTGGCCGGAGCTTCCGGCAACGATGCTCCCTCCGACCAGATAAACCGCTACGCCAGCATACACGTAGGTCTTATTGCAGCTTACGATTTTGCAGCACCTATTACATTGCATTCAGAGTTGCTCTATATTAAAAAAGGCCTCACCTACAGCACCTACGATGTTAACCCAACCGAATACTACTCAGGTGACTTGCGCCTGAACTACCTGGAACTGCCTTTGCTCGTTAAATATAGAGCAGGAGGCCTTTTTGCTGAAGCAGGTCCTTATTTAGGATATCTGCTCAGCCTTAATAGCGATGTTAGCAGGTATAACAGCAGTTCAGCAGGTGGCGCAACGCCGCAGGTAATAGGGCCGCAAAACTTTAACCGCAACCAGTTTCAGGCATTCGATTACGGCTATGCTATAGGTGGCGGGCTTGCTTTTGAGAATGGCTTTTTTATGGGACTGCGCCACACAGGTGGCCTCCGCTCTTTCTCCAGCGAAGAGCTAAACATGCGCAATTCCGTCTGGCAAATTTCCATTGGTTACCTCTTGCCAGGTGTACTTTAAAAAAGGCCGCGCCGGAAATGCTGAAGGAACTCCACCTAGCCTAGCTTTTACAGATCTGCTTCCTGATACTAACTAAAACCTTTCATCTGACTGTTTTTGAGCTGCTGAAATTTCTTTGGCGACTCTACTTTACAGAAAGGCCTTCAGGTAGTTTGTGTAAGATCAGTTTAAGCTCATGTATTCGATTAAAATTATTCAAATGGAAATAGCCTCCAAAAGGAATTTCACCAGATTTCTGTCAAGGGTATGTCCTGCTGCTTTACATGCACAAACCATTACCCTTGAATCATTTTGAGCAAAAAAGCTTTGGAAGGGCAATTTAATTCGAATAATTTGTAGACAATCACTTTTATAGATTTAAACAAACAAGAGCGGGACTGCCTGAATAATAAGACAGCCCCGCTCTTGTTTGTTTGCTTCGGCATCGTTATTCTCCTTTGCTCATTTCAGCATAGTATTTATAAAATAGCGGAATGGTTTCGATGCCTTTGAGGAAGTTGAAGATGCCAAAGCTTTCGTTCGGTGAATGAATAGCATCAGAATCGAGGCCGAAACCCATCAGTACCGAGTCGATGCCAAGCACTTGTTTAAACATAGCAACAATGGGTATAGAGCCACCGCTACGCACCGGAACCGGCTTTATACCAAAAGCTTCTTCGTAGGCTCTGGCAGCAGCCTGGTAGGCCACCGAGTTGGTAGGTGTTACCACGGGCTCTCCGCCATGGTGCGGTTTTACAACGACCTGTACGCTGGCTGGTGCTATACTTTTAAAATGCTTTGTAAATTTCTCGGTTATTTCTTCTGACGTCTGGTTCGGCACTAGTCGCATCGATATTTTAGCGTAGGCTTTGGAGGCGATTACGGTTTTAGCACCATCGCCGGTATAACCGCCCCAAATGCCATTTACATCTAAGGTAGGTCTAATAGATATGCGTTCTCTGGTGCTATAGCCTTTCTCGCCATGCACATCGGTTAAGGCCAACGACTGCTTGTACTTTTCCAGATCGAAGGGGGCACGCGCCATCTCATGCCGCTCCTCCTCCGAGAGTTCCTCTACATTGTCGTAAAAGCCCGGAATAGTAATGTGGTTGTTCTCGTCGTGCATCGAAGCAATCATCTGGCACAGGATATTGATGGGGTTAGCCACTGCACCACCGTAACTACCCGAATGCAGATCGCGGTTAGGGCCTGTTACCTCTACTTCTACATAGCTCATGCCGCGTAAGCCAGAGGTTATAGAAGGTGTATCGTTGCCAAGCATGCCGGTGTCAGAAATCAGAATAACATCTGCCTTCAGCTTGTCGAAGTTATTTTTAACGAAAGTGCCCAGGTTGCTAGACCCTACTTCTTCCTCACCCTCTATCATAAACTTTACGTTGCATGGCAGCGCGTTGTGCTGCATCATGGCTTCGAAGGCCTTTACGTGCATATACATCTGGCCTTTGTCGTCGCAGGCGCCACGGGCGTATATTTTGTCGTTTTTAATTACAGGTTCAAACGGAGGTGAGTTCCACAGTTCATACGGGTCTGCCGGCTGCACATCGTAATGGCCATACACCAGCACGGTAGGCAAAGCAGGGTCTACCATTTTTTCGCCATACACAATCGGATAACCGGCGGTTTGGCAAAGTTCTACCTTGTCTGCACCGGCTGCTTCCAGTTTTTGCTTTACATAGTCGGCTGTTCTGAGAACGTCGTCTTTAAACTTAGGGTCGGCACTCACCGATGGAATCCGGAGCATATCCATCAGTTCTTCCAGAAACCGCTCTTTGTTTTCGGTAATATAGTTTTTCAGCATAAGATTGTAGAAAAATGGTTAGATCATGGTTTTACGAAAAGTGCCACCCCCGGCAACAAGGGTGGCACTTTATTTTAAATTTTTTCTGAAACCCCACCAGCTGCAGCGGCACGGGCCACTGGCAAAAAGCAGGGTCTGTGTTATCTTCTGCGGCCAAGCTTAATGGTGGTTTTACTTTCTTCGCCCTGCAGCAGGCGGTTAATGTTCTTGCGGTGCGTTAGTACAACCACGGCAAAGAGTACAAACCCAAACACAATCAGCACAGGGTTTTCGGGGTTAAAGCGTGGCAGCAGCAGCAGCACCGGAAAAGCAAGTGCTGCAATCATGGAGCCAAGCGAAACGTATTTAGAAGTAAAAAGTACAATCATAAAGATAACGATACAGACAAGCGCCACTTCGGGCTGCACCGCCAGCATCATACCCAGCAGGGTTGCCACACCTTTGCCTCCTTTAAATTTCTCGTATACCGGAAAAATATGCCCCAATACCGCCAATCCGCCCATCAGCAGTTTAAAGGTAATCAGCTGGTCAGATTCGATGGCATTGAACATAACCAGCAGGTTTGCCAGCGAAGCCGCCGCCCATCCTTTAAAAATATCGATAAACATAACAATGGCACCCGGTTTTTTACCCAACACCCGAAATGTATTGGTAGCTCCTGAGTTACCGCTGCCATGCTGCCTTATATCGATACCATAATAGGCTTTGCCCAGCCACACGGCCGTACAAATAGCACCTATCAGATATGCTGCTACAAAAAGACCAAGAATCAGAAGTATATTCATGAAATTTAATATTATAAAACAGCCATAACTAATTTATAACTGAAGGCACCCAGGCCTGTTTGTCAGGTTCGAAACTACGTAAATATAGCCAATTCTACATCTAATCTGCAATAGTTAAGCCCGACTTAACTTTATACCTTAGTTTATGGTTCCTGGTTCTATATTTTTGCTCTGATGCCAGTTGTTTCTGGCCATATAAGGCTGTATGCGTGGTTTAAGGGCTACCACAAAAGTAGTTTCGGTGGCTCGTTTAACAACGGAGCAAAGGTTCAACATATTATAAAACACGCTTTTGCCAGCCAATGCACCCTCACCAGAGAACAAAAGAAGCGCACTAACCTTTATTTCGGATGTTACCTTGAACGGAAGCCTGATCAGGCAGGAGGATTAGTTGATTAGTTACTGATGTTACGTATATTTTAGTGAGATGGCTTCTTGCACTCGGTTCTATTACTCTTAGGAAGAGCTACATCCGATGCCTTCAAATATAAAGTTTTGTAGCATTTGTTCAGAGCGCTCGCGGCTGGGGAAGAGCCCCTGTATTAGCGGAGCCTCGTTTCTGGGCATCAATTAGCTTTGTAACACACGCTCGCAGGCCTGGAAGACGCTGCGAGCGTGTTGTATAACCTGTAAAGGCGCTCCACCCAATAACTGGTAATTACTTACTCCGAGCCACACCGCCAGCAATGTAATGTGTTGCTTTGCAGAAACTGGTACTTCAAATTGAATTACTTTAGTTGTTATTGCGTAACATGAGTTAGTTAAATTCTTCCTCTGACTCGTCTTTCTTATTTTTCTTCTTTTTCTTTTTACCGCCGTCTTGTTCCTCATCATAATCATAGCCTACAGGAGCAGCATTATCGAAAGACCTGGCTGTTGATGACAGTTTAAAATCCTCTTTGCCGTTCAGGTAGCTTTTCCTGAAGTAGGCCACAAAATCGGTCCGTTCTGCGGGTTGTGCTACAAAGAAACCATAGTTTGCAATAGAGAGTTCGCGGCTTCCTTTCGATTTAGAACGAATAACGTGGTTAAACTTATCGTCAGAAGAATCTAAGATCAGCCCGTTTTCTACAAAACTAAAGTAATACCAGTTATAGGTATCGGCCTGCATGTATAAATTTACAACGGGCTTACCATATTCCTGCCGAACCTCCAGGTACCCATCCAGCTGTGCATTTATATCTTCTTTTAGTATACCGGCCAGACTTAACTTGCCAACACTGTACCAGGCTTTTTTCTCATCCGACCATTTCAGATCTACATTGTTAAGCAGCAGGCTTCTGGCCAGTTTAGAAGAAAGAGAGGTTAAGGGCATGTATTTGTCGGCACTTTGCTCTTTATATTTGTTCGCTTCACGGTTACTCAGGAAATCAGCAATTTTTGCCAGGGTCCGATCATCGGGAGTAACAGCTCCAGGCAAGCCTTCTATATTTGCCTTCAGCCCTTTAGCCATAATAGCCAGCGCCTGGGCAGGCACGTTCAGGTCGAAGGCCATAAAGGCGTTGAGCAGGTACAGGCTACTGTCTATGTTTGCATTACCGGCTCCGGTTGCCTCTATCCCAAAGTTCTTCGTAGACTGCAGCAGGTTTATTTTGCCTTTAAAGTTCACCTTATTAGACTCAGGGTTGAAACGGAGCAGATTGCCTTCGTAAGAAGAGGCATTGTTCTGTATTTTAGGATCTCCAACCTCAAACTCGTTTTTTTCTTTGTTATAAGAAAGTAAGCCATCTACTGTAAAGAGGTCCAGGTCTTCCTGCTCATGCTTCTTAGAAACAAAGGTATTGTAAATTCTGGCTGAATCGGCAGTTACGTGCAGCCCCGTACGCAACGGCACACCATCGGCTGTTTTCGGGTTCACAAGTGGTATCAGTACTTTTTCGGGGTTAAGAGAATCGCGTTTAAACGGAAACCAGTCGAAGTCTGACTCTCTGCCAGTGAAATTGAGTTTAAGGTAACCATCGAAATTCATGTACTTCTGCGAGGAGTGCATGGCTACTTTGCCCCGGTACAAAATACTCGGGAAAACAGGAAATGGTTTTGCCTCGTCTACAGTAGCTACCGCAGATGTGTAAAGCGTTACCTTCTTTTTGCCTATGGCAGCAGCTGCGCCACTACCGTAGGCAAAGTCAGAGAAGCGGAGTTCGTAAGGTTCTTCTGAAGCACCCTGGTAGGTATATAGCGCCTCACCTGTAAAGGCGTGCCGCGACAGGATGTTAATATTGCCGGCATGCATTTTATGGAACTGATGCAGCGAATCGGCCATGATAGCAGCATTCTGTAATGGCTTTATAACGGCACCTGTTGTTATTTCCACCTTTCCACTATCTGGCACAATATACGAATCGGCTACGGCAATATGTGGCACACCGATGGCGCGTAATGTATTGCCGGACAGGTCGTACTGGCCACCTGCAGCTGTAAACCGAAGCCCCGATTGACCAGGGTGCAACGAGTAGAACAGATTATGGGCACCTGCCTCAGTGGCTTTCAGGGTAACCTGTTGTTTGGCTATGTCCCAGCTGCCACTGCTCAACGAGGTTTTGTATTGCGCCTTCGGAAACTCCAGACTGGCAGTTCCTTTTTGAACCGTTTCAAAATCGACTACGCCTTTGGTAAGCGCATAGTTTATGTGTACTTGCCGGGCATTTAAGGCTGGCTTTTCTTCAGTATCAGATTTCAGAACAAGTTGCCCGTTCTTGGCTGAAAAGCTCCGCTGGTTAAACTGAAAATGCTCCGAAACCACGCGCGATGCTTCTGCATCCAGCTTGCCGCTACCATACAAGCCTCCGGGCGATAGCTTGGCTATACCCTTAAACATAAACGGTTCTTGGTACAGTTTCAGGGGCTCCTGCACCATTTGCAGGTACATGGTGTCGGCTTTGGGTAACCAGCGCATGTTGTAAGCTGCCAGGGTAGCACCAGGCAAATCGGCCTCGCCTGCCTTTGGTTCGGCTATTGTTACGGCCGTACCATTGGGTGCCAGCACCGAATCCTGGAAAAAAGTAAAGGTAGGAGCTTCAAGCGTAGCTGTCAGGTACTTCAGTTTGCC
Organism: Pontibacter qinzhouensis; assembly: GCF_008017455.1. Classification (GTDB taxonomy): domain Bacteria; phylum Bacteroidota; class Bacteroidia; order Cytophagales; family Hymenobacteraceae; genus Pontibacter; species Pontibacter qinzhouensis. The sequence continues at coordinate 19,495 of NZ_VRTY01000074.1, forward strand.
TTTGCTTTGCAGGCCTCCTGCATTCATCACAACAGAATCATAGGCAACACCTTTTCCACCGAAAACCGGAATTCCTGCCACGGGCGCTTTATGATTAAAACCCATGACACCATCTGGCATCATCACTACTTTTGTCTCGAAAGCAGGCATTAAACCACCTGAATGAAACTTGCCTTGAAAGCCAACCACACCACGCCTGGAGTTGCTGAGGCTGTCTACTTTAAACGGGTACATTTCGAAGTAAACAGTGCTGTCGTAGGCTCCTCCTAAAATATCGGGGCTGGAGAAGGAGAGCTGGCCACCTGTCAGGGCATCGAACTTGGGATAATCAGATAAGCGGTCTTTACCTGATTTGTTGTTTGGCCTGTTAATGTATACTTTACCTGAGAACTTGCCACTGCTACCAGGCACAATCTTATTGATGCTCTTCGACTTGCTGTTTTTCTTCGGATCTTTTTCATCCGCGTTCAACGACATGTACTTCAGCTTCTGCAGGTCGATGGAGAACTCATTGTAATCGAATTTAAACTCAGAGCCTTTAAAAGCGAGCTGGTTGGCGTACACTTCGCCACTGAACTCCATATCGCGGTTCGACAGAATAGTTATCGTGCTGCTATCCGGCACAATATAAATGCTGGTGGTATCGCTGGAGAAGAAGACTTTTCGAACGCCCCTTACCTGCAGCTTGTTTGTTTCGAGGTTCAGGGTCGCGTTTCTGCCAGATGGCACCAGTGATTTTATAACCAGGTGGTCGTAGTCGTGCTGGTGCTGCGATGCACCTACATAGTGCCAGGCTTTCTGCTTTAGCACAAGATGGCCCGAAGGAGCATCATAGTCTACGAAACCCAACTGCGAGAGCCGGATGGCTGCATCTCTGAAGCCCTCTTCCGACAGTTTTGTAAACTTGGCTACATCCGATACATTAAACTCGTTGGTTTTGTATTTAGTGGCATAGCTCACCAGCGGCTTGAGCGGATGAAAAGTGGCCACGCCCACGAGTTGCTGGTACTGGCTATTAGAATAATAGGCAGTAGACTCCAGCCGTACCGGCACCAGCATTTTATCTCTAACAGTTACAAAATCGATGTCGGGAGTGGCCAGGTTCCAGTGCAGGCGCTCTGCCATAATCTCCATCTGGTGGTAATTATCGAGAAAAGGCGTGTTGCTGTGTGTTCCTTTTTCGCGGGTTAGGGTTAGGGTGTTGGCTGGCCTGGAGTACACCAGCTGCATGGCAGGGTGCGTGAGCAGGTCTTTTCCCTGAAATATTTCTACAGAGGCGCGGGTGGCGGTAAGCAGACTATCGGAAATAGAGAAACCTTTTGACGCTGAACGAAACTTGCGGGTGCCATTGTAAGACACTATTATTTCAGATGACTTCCCGTCGAGGCAACTACTCCCGATCAGGTTACCGGCCAACGAAAACCCACCCCTGTACTGCATGTTCTGGTCCAGGTTCTTGAGTTTGGCATCATCTGTAAAAGATATAAACTTAGGATACCCTGTTTCGCCTTTGCTGCTCCGCTTTATACTCTTAAACTCGAATGCACCTTCTATCTTATCTTGCAGAATTGACGGATAGCTCAGGGTGGCATCTGGTACTTTAAAGGCTGGTGCTGCCAAACTAAAACTATACTGCCGGAAAATAGCCGAAGCCGGATTGCCGTTTACCTGCCACTCATAAGAACCGCCTTCGCCCACAAACAGCTGGTGGGCCAAAACTACATGGCCACTTGTGTGCCCAATGGCAACAGAGTCGTGGGGGGTAATAAAGGTAAGTGCTACATTCTCGAGTTTAAGGGCTGGGCCGGTAACTTTAGGCTGCGCCGGAATAAACCGTTGCTTTGCCTGCTGTGCCTGTTCTTTTTTGCTGGCTGCTGGCTTTACAGGTGTAACAGCAACTGTTCCCCAGGGATCATCTTCGGTAGTCTCGCTAGCTGCCACATCATCGTCCCAGGAAATAGTTTCCCACTCGTTGCTGCTGCCGGTATCTTTAGCACTCAGTTTGGCTGCTGGCCCGCCTTCGTACACAAAGCTAAAACGGCCACCAGTTGCTTTCAGCTTCTGAAATTTGTTCTGAAACAGCATATTAGAAGCCAGGTACAGGCTGCTGGTTGCCAGAAAGCGTTCCAGGTTAGCCGTTTCTTCCTGTTTTACGGCTTTGGCTACTACTTCGAGCATGTTATCGAGGGAGCTGCCACGCAGGTTATGCTTACTCACACCATCTGTTACCATGCCAAAGAACTGCTCGAAATGTGGCCGAACGCGCATCTTCTTTTTATACAGCTGCTGCGCTATACTTACAATTTCCTGCTGTTGCTTTGCTGTAAGTTTCCCGCTGCTCCAAAGCTCCTCCAGGTTAGAGGCAAGCATTTGGGCATTAGGTCCTTTGCCGCTTAATAGCAGGGCTTTGGCATCGGTCACAAACTCAGCAGGGTTTTCTGATAACTTGGTCTGTGCGAGAGCCTGCGAGGCAAAAAATGTAAGAAGTAAAAAGAAAGGAAGTAAAAACTGTTTCATGAAGGGTACATTATCGAGACTGGAATATGGCAGAAACCCAGTTATTTTTTTCGCGATGCGATGTATAAACGAGTCCGAGGCTGGCTGCTTTTTCTTTAATTATCGGGAGATCTTCGGTATAGAAGCCACTCAGCACCAGCCACCCCTGTGGCACAAGTACTGCTTTGTAGGCTGGCATGTCATCTAAAAGCACGTTGCGGTTAATATTGGCCAGTACTATATCAAAGGGCTTTTCCTCCTCCAGCTGTTCTGCACCGCCAAGTCGTACATCAATGGTCGTGTTGTTGAGTTCTGCATTTTCTCGGGCGTTCTCTACGGTCCAGTCTTCAATATCTACTGCCACCAGGTCGTTGGCACCAAATTGTGCTGCGGCAATAGCCAGTATACCGGTGCCACAGCCCATATCCAGCACACGTTTACCGGTATGGTCGAGGGTAAGCTGGTTCTCGATCATAAGCGTGGTGGTTTCGTGGTGGCCGGTGCCAAACGACATTTTCGGGTTGATGATCACATCGTATGTCGCTGCTTCCGGCCTTTCATGAAAGGAGGCCCTAACCGACACCTGCCCAGCAATAAAAAGTGGTTCGAAGTTGCGCTCCCACTCCTCATTCCAGTTCTGCCGCTCAATTTTCTGCACCTTATAGTCAACTTTCACCATGCCTTGGTAGCGTTGCAGCATCTCGTCGAGTGCAGTTTTATCGAACAGGTTTTCGGTTACATAGGCACAGAAACCACTATCGGTTTCAACAAAGGCATCGAAGCCTATTTCGCCCAGTTCGGCAATAAATATATCTACAAAATGAGGTGTAACGCGCAGGTTTACTTCTATAAAATCCATGAAATAAGTATTAAGCTGGTCCAGTTTTTTGGGCAGGCAAAGGTATTAAGTAATATGATACAATTCTTGAGGTGAAAGGCACAAAATTAATATGAAGGTTCCTGTTTAAAACCAATCCAAATATAATTATATTTATTGATAATAGAAGCAAAACACTACCTGATTTTTGGTATATTTATATTTGGATAACACAAAAGCTTCTTTTGAAAAGTAAAGCCTTCTCTTCGTAACGTTACATATACAACCTGAAGCAGTAATAACTGGTGCCGCTAAAACTATTTTAAAAAGACAAACAGGATGTTGAACGGCACCAGGAACAGTAGCGGCATGCAAAGCACAAGCAGTTAACCCTTGAGTAATAGTTAGCTCAAAGTCCTTTGGAAGGCTATTTTTATTTGAATAATCTGGCTAATGTGGTAATGGATTAATGTGCTGATGTGGTCATTAAATTTTGCCTGTGAAGTTGGCGTAAGAACAATTAAATAACAAGCTTTTGGTGGATGAAGCCTTGGGTCTTAAGTTCAGAAAAACCTTTGGAAGGCTATTTTCATTAGAATAATTTGGCCGTGACAGACTTACCTCCAGAGAGTTTTTAAAAGTGAAGCAGCTATAAAAAAGCCCTGAACATAAGAGAACAGGGCCTTTGAGACAAAATGTATTACTTTAAAGTAGGCAGTCAAGAATAATGTACAACATCTGCCAAGACATAGATTACTACTAACAAAACAATTCCATGCCTTGTGTCCTTTTACTTAGAAGGACTTAACAATATCTGTAAAGTCTCTTGATTTAAGCGATGCCCCTCCGATAAGGCCACCATCTACGTCTTCTTTAGAGAACAGCTCTTTTGCGTTACCTGGGTTAGCGCTGCCGCCATACAGGATGGTGCAGTTAAAAGCAGCCTCGGCATCGAACATGCGCGAAAGTTGCTCTCTGATATAGGCGTGCATTTCCTGGGCCTGCTGGCTGCTGGCGGTGCGGCCTGTCCCGATGGCCCAGATAGGCTCGTAAGCAATAACTACCTGGTCGAACTCCTCGTTGCTCAGGTAAGAGATGCTGTCTTTCAGTTGCTGCCCCACATACTCGAAATGGCGGTCGGCATCGCGTTCTTGCAGGGGTTCACCACAGCAGAAAATAGGCTTGATGCCTTGTGCCAGGGCTGCCTTCATTTTTTTGTAAAGCGTTTGCGCATCTTCGTGGTGGTACTGGCGACGCTCACTGTGGCCCACCAGCACATACTCCACTCCTACCGACTTCAGCATAGCCGCCGAAACCTCTCCTGTATAAGCGCCACTCTCGTGCTCGCTCACGTTTTGGGCAGCCAGGTGCAGTTTGTCGTTGCCTTGCACGAGTTTACCTACGCTCTGCAGGTACGGGAACGGAGGCGTTACGATCACGGTTACGTCGCCGCTTGCTTCGTCTTTCAGCATGTTATCGATTTCCGATACCAGCGAAAGTGCCTCCTCATAGGTTTTATTCATTTTCCAGTTACCTGCAACAATTTTCTTTCTCATAACTATATGACTTGTTGAATGATGATAAATCAAGATTTTGCTAATTGATTACAACACTGGCAATTTAGCAATTTATTCGGGCATGGTTCAACAGAGAACAACTTTTGGCAAAAGGTTACCATAGTTCCTGTACTTAAAACATCTGGCTATGGGCGAAAGGCCAGATTATTCTAATAGAAATGACCTCCAGAAGAAAAAACCACAAAATTTAGCCAAGGGCTAACCACGGTCACCACATACTAAAAGTCAATCAGGCCGGCTGCGCATCCTGCCGTACCAGTTGCTTAAACAGCCTGTCGAGGGTTTGCTGGGGCTCGGCACAGAGGCCGGGGTGTACCGGCGATGTTTGCACCACGGTGCTGCGGGTGGCAGTAAGCCAGCGAAAGCGCGACGCAATAGGCAACTTCCCTATAGTTCCTCCGTCTGTACCGCCTTTGCAAATACGCTCAAAGGCTTGTAAGCGCTCCTGTAACTCCTGCATATCCAGTTCATCAGAAAATGCTCTGAGTCGCTCCTCGTTCAGGGCATACCTGGTTTGCAGAAATCCTTTTCCGGAGCAATACAAAATGACACCCACATTCATAAATTCTTCCCGCTCCACGCAGGGCACCACGCGAATAACGGCATACTCAAATACGTGTTTCTCTTGCATGTTGGGCTCCTTTTACAAATATTTCGGAATGGGAAATTCTGGTTTCCAGGAAATGAACATACGCCTGCCGGTGCTCCTCTACAGTATCGAAAGGCGAATCGCTGGTTTGCAGCCACTCGTCAGGAATGAGTGCGACAATGGCCCGGATACGTTCTGGTGTTAAAATAGCACATGCTTCAGCATCTATGGCCTCTATTTCTGTTGCCTGCGGCAGCAGCACATGGTCTTTTATGAGTGCAAAAGGCCGCTTGCCCTGCTCATCCAAATTTGGCCATGCATGATGGAAGTAAAACGCAGCGCCATGATCGATGAGCCAGAGTTCCTTGTGCCAGATGAGCATGTTGGTGTTGCGCGGTGTGCGGTCTACGTTCGTTATCAGGCAATCTAACCACACAATTTGCGAGGCCATTCGGGCATCAAGGGTAGTCACCAACGAGTCGAAGGTGATGGCGCCAGAGAGGTAGTGCAGCCCCAGGTTAAGCCCACCGCTTGCCTGCAACAGATCCTGAATCTCCTCGTCTGGCTCGGTTCGACCAAAGGCAGGGTCTACCTCTACAAATACGATCTCTGGCACCTTCAGGCCGAGAGCACGTGCAATTTCGCCGCCTATAAGCTCGGCAATCAGCGCCTTCAGCCCCTGGCCTGCTCCACGAAATTTAAGTACATATAAAAAGTCGTCGTCGGCCTCCACAATGGCAGGCAACGAACCGCCTTCGCGCAAGGGCGTTACATAGCGCGTCATGGTAACGGTGCGCAATTCGGGAGGTCTGAAATTCATGTACTATTTAAGATGTTAGATTTTAGATGTTAGACTCCTTAATTAATAGTTGAGATAAATTCACTCATCCACACATTCATAATTAAAGACTGATGTTACGCAGTTGCGGTTCAAGAATGCGCATTTGCTACATAATACGCTCACCTGTCTGCTTCTGTAGCGGCGTTACATTGTAACGCCCTTGCCAGCAGATTGCTCTAGCCCCAGCAATAAAAAAATACAGGTTAACAGGCGAGACAGCAAATTGAAAGGTCTGGTTCATTCTGCAACCTCGGCGTTACTATGTAACGCCGCTACAAAGCTAATGACTGCTCCTACTGCGTAACATCAGTTAAAGAAACAACCATTTAACAATTGAGCCATTTAGCCTATTTTCCAATCAACAACTAACAATCAGCAATTATCTGAATTTAAAGATCACAGCTTCTCTTTCAGGAATCGGGCCGTATCATTTCCGTCTAACTTTGCCATGTCTTCTGGTGTGCCTTCAAATAGCAGGTGCCCTCCGTTTGTACCTCCTTCCGGCCCCAAATCTATAAGCCAGTCCGCTGATTTCACGATATCCATGTTGTGCTCGATAATAACCACAGTGTTGCCGTTTTCGATGAGCGCGTTCATGGAGGTGAGCAGTTTGCTGATGTCGTGGAAGTGCAGCCCGGTGCTGGGTTCATCGAAAATGAACAGGATGTTTTTGTTATGCTGCGTAGCGCCTTTGGTCAGGAACGAAGCCAGTTTTACCCGCTGCGCCTCTCCACCCGACAAGGTATTGCTCGACTGCCCCAGCCTGATGTAACCCAGCCCCACGTCGTTAAGTGGTTTCAGGCGCTCCAGAATCTTCTGCTGACCGGCAAAAAACTCCAGGCTGTCGGCAATGGTCATGTCCAGTACTTCAGATATATTTTTATCGTCGAATTTAATGTCCAGTACATCCTGCTTAAAGCGCTGGCCGTGGCAGCTGTCGCAGGTCAGGTAAATATCGGCCATAAACTGCATCTCTATTTTTACCTGCCCTTCGCCCTGGCACACCTCACAACGGCCACCTTCTATATTAAAAGAGAAGTGCGATGGCTTAAAACCACGCGCCTTTGCCAGCGGCTGATCGGCAAAAAGTGTACGGATGGCATCGTAGGCTTTTACATAAGTTACCGGGTTGGAGCGCGACGACTTACCAATCGGGTTCTGGTCTACAAACTCTACGTGCTCAATTTTGGCGTAGTCGCCTTGCAGCTTGTCGTGTTTACCGGTTGCCTCGGAGGTAGCACCGTGCAGCTTTTGCATGGCCGGGAACAGTATCTTTTTAACCAGCGTAGATTTGCCGGAGCCGCTCACGCCCGTCACTACCGTCATTACCTCTAGCGGGAACTTTACGATGAGGTTTTTAAGGTTGTTTTCGCGGGCTCCTACAATCTCGATGCAGTTGCGCCATTTTCGCCGCTGTGCCGGCACCGCCAGTTCCATTCTGCCACTCAGGTACTGGCCGGTGTAGGTATCGGAAGAGGCGAGCATTTCGTCGTAGCTCCCCTGAAACATAAGGTTCCCTCCACCAGAACCTGCCTCCGGCCCTATATCGATGAGCTGGTCGGCGGCTTTCATCATTTCTTCCTCGTGCTCTACTACAATTACAGTGTTGCCAATTTGCTGCAGCGAGCGCAGCACACCAATCAGTTGCTCGGCATCTTTGGGATGCAGGCCAATGCTCGGCTCATCCAGAATATACATAGAACCCACTAGCGCACTGCCCAAGGATGTTGCCAGGTTAATACGCTGGCTCTCGCCACCCGAAAGCGTATTCGACAGGCGATTCAGCGTCAGGTAACCCAGCCCCACCCGCACCAGGTAGCCCAGCCGATTGGTTACCTCCAAAGACAGACGCTCGGCCACGTTGCGCTCGTGCTCCGTAAGCTGTATGCCTTCGAAAAAGCGCAGCACCTCCGTAATCGGGAGCAGCACCAGGTCGGTAATGCTTTTGTCGTTTATTTTAACATAGCCGGCATCTTTGCGCAGGCGCGAGCCACGGCACTCGGGGCAGGTAGTGCGGCCACGGTAACGCGACTGCATAACACGGTACTGAATTTTGTGCGACTGCGACTGTATGTGCTTAAAGAAATCGTTTAAGCCTTCGAAATATTTATTGCCTGTCCAGAGCAGCTCCTGTTCTTCCGGGCTCAGCTCGTTATAAGGCCGGTGTATGGGGAAGTCGAAGCGGATGCCGTTTTTAATTAAAGGCTGCAGCCACTCGTTCATCTTATCTGATCGCCAGGGCGCAATGGCTCCCTCGTACACGGTCAGGCTTTTGTCTGGTATAACCAAGTCGGGGTCTATGCCCAGCACGCTCCCGAAGCCTTCGCAGGTCTGGCAGGCACCGTATGGGTTGTTGAAGCTGAAAAAGTTAACGGTAGGCTCTTCAAAAACAATCCCGTCCAGCTCAAACTTATCAGAAAAAACACGCACATCGTCGCCATGCATAACGCGGCACTCGCCGTGGCCCTCAAAAAAAGCTGTTTGCACCGAGTCGGCAATCCGAAACTGCAGGTCTTCGTCTTCTTTGTAAATAACGGCACGATCTATCAGAATATAAACTTCGTTCCCCAGATCGGGCACGTTCTGCAGCAGCTCCTCAATAAAGTAAACCTGGCCGTTGGCGAAGATGCGGGAGTAGCCTTTCTGGAGGAGCAGGTCCAGCTCTTTGGCCAGAGGGCGCTCCAGGGTGAGTTGCAGTGGTGCCAGCACCATTACCCGGGCTTCGTTTTCGAGCGAGAAAATAAAGTCTACCACATCGGTTACGGTATCTTTCTGCACCACATTACCAGAAACAGGCGAAATAGTCTTACCAATCCGGGCGAACAGAAGCTTCAGGTAATCATAAATTTCGGTGTTGGTGCCTACCGTGGAGCGGTTGTTCTTAATGCTCACTTTCTGCTCGATGGCAATAGCCGGACTGATGCCTTTAATGTAGTCAACATCCGGTTTATCCATACGACCCAGGAACTGGCGGGCATAGGAGCTAAGGCTCTCCACGTACATGCGCTGCCCTTCGGCGTAAAGCGTATCGAAAGCCAGAGATGATTTACCGGAGCCGGACAAGCCCGTGATAACGATAAATTTATTGCGGGGCAGGGCCACGCTCAGGTTTTTGAGATTATGCACCCGGGCCCCTTTAATGATAATATTATTGCGGGGGTCGAGCGAGTCGATATTTTGTTCAGAATAGTTTGCCATACAGCCGGTGAGCCTTGTTTTAAACGGGAAATAAGCCGCTCCAAAACGATGCTCTAATCTTGTTTTGATTAATTTGCAAAGGTACACATACTTAACCTGATTTAGAAGGCCATGGTTACAGCTGCTGCGCTTATATTACAGAGGCGGCTCCTGAACTATTTGCTCCTCAATTGCCCATGCCCTCCAGCCTACCCTTTAAGCCAAACCACTTAAAAAGCTTCTGAAGGCCATTTTGATTAGAATAATTTGGTTGTTGATTGTTAATGGTTAGAAGGTTAAATGGTTTAATTGTTAAATGGTGTATTTTGAATGAATGAGAGGATGAGTGAGAGAAAAATTAAGTCACCTATTTTAGAAGCTGGTTTAATCTGAATTAGTCAGGCACTGCAAACTTCCTCACCAGATAAAATCTTTACTTTCTGGCTGTTGTTTACTATCTTAGCCATGGCAGCCAAAACTTTTTCGGCTGTCTGGCACTTAAGCCCGTATGGATTTACTAAACCATGTTTAAACCAAACATTTTTTAAAACTTAATTTATGGGAAAAGGAGATAAAAAATCAAAAAAAGGCAAAATCGCAAAAGGCAGCTTTGGCAATAGCCGACCACGTCAGTCGAACAAAAAAACAACGGAAGCTCCTAAAAAGGAAGCTACTGCTTAACACACTGATACACATAACAAAGGCACTGTTCCATATAAGGAGCGGTGCCTTTGTTTTTTAGCGCATCCTACTACCCTTTCTGTTTCTGCTACCTTACAACATAGCCTACATACAGGTAAGCTATTATAAAATACGCAATTCCAAATTTGCATATTTCAAGAAATGAATTAACTTTCATAAAAACAGAAGCTACTCTAACCTGCCTTTTTAGGGTAGCGCACTCTTTGTATTTTGTTGATAAGCCATAAGAGCAAAAGCAAATACTATTTGGCTGCAATATTTGTGTTAAAATTGTTAAAAGAATGGCACCCGCCATAGGTAACCAGAAACACAAAGAATCAAATTATTAACGTATCCATAATTTTATTAACGATTGTTTGTTTTTATAGCAAAAATACCTGTTGCACCGGCTTGCTTTTTAACAAATTTATTTTTATATTAAATCTTGTTGCTTCTGCAACACTCATTCCCAAACAGAAGTATAAAACATTAGGGCTAACCTATATGTAAGGCCCCCGATTAACTTCTTTGGCTATACCAGATCGCGGTATACGTTCTGCTTAAGCTTTAACCGAAGTGGTAGCCACGCCACTTTATATGATTAAAAAATAGCCGACGATTCACCACCTGGGCATCAAAAACCAGAGAGGAAAAGTATTGTCTTATTATTAAACTTTTAAACCCCGACATACATGAAACAACTGGACATCAGAAATTTGTTGGAGAGCATTGAGAGAAAGGTGTACCAGCAAGAAATTACGACAGATGAAGCCGTAACAAAGCTGATAAATTCTGAAATAGCACATGCTATAAACCTGAAATACAAAGTGGAGAGTAACCATGTTCCGAGCACCCTCCAGCATGTATCGTGCACAACAGTAGAGTGCTACCTCAACCACCTGAAAGCGCTGGAGCAAAAGCTGCAGAAGCCGCACGATATTACGGCTCAATGCAAACCTGTGGAAGAACGCGAGATTAACCGCAGACTTTTGCTGATACTGAACCGCCTGAAAGGCTATAGCAGAAAATAAGGCCGCACACCTGATTTTTGTAACCAGCTCCTTTGCTTACCGGAAACACCCGGAAGAGCAAAGGAGCTTTTTTATTTTTCAGCTTTTCCCACCCTTGGCTTTTTTTAAGGCCAAAAACTTCTGAAGGGCAAAATCATTAAAATAATTTGAATTAGGCACTTAAGCAATAACCATTTTATAGGGATGTGGAGGAGCGGCCACCATCCTTTTGAGGAG
>NZ_VRTY01000075.1 GCF_008017455.1 Pontibacter qinzhouensis
GTTTGGTAGCTTTACCCCTTAACAAACCTGGATGGCTTCATAGTTTTATAATCGCAACTTGAGTTAATTATTTACTCTAAGTTTTCAAATCCTGAATCAATTATTTATGCATTAAACCACTAAAAAATCAACAACCACCAATTATTCCAATGAAAACGGCCTTCCAAAGCTTTTTCAGTAAAAAAAGGTCAAGGGTTGGAGACAATCAGCAGCAGCCGCACAGAATTTATGAGCAGGTACGGTTGCAGGAAAACAGGCGGGGGTTTAGTAACTTTGAGGCGCTTTAACCAATAGCTTATGCTCACTTTCCGAAAGCTTGCTTCTATTACAGAGGGGGCTCTTGTTCAATTTGTGCAGGACTGGCCTGTGCTGGACTTGCTTACCGATAGCCGAAAGTTGTCGCAGCCGGCAGGTACAGTTTTTTTTGCCATCAGTGGCAAGTACAACAACGGGCATAAATTTATTTCGCAGCTCTATGCGCAGGGCGTGCGGCAGTTTGTGGTAGAAGAACTGCCGGTTGAAGAGCAAAGCAGGAGCTACCCAGAGGCTAATTTTTTGCAGGTTACTAGCAGTTTGGCTGCTTTGCAGACCGCTGCAGCCTGGCACCGGCAGCAGTTTAAAGTGCCGGTAATCGGCATAACGGGCAGCAATGGCAAAACCATTGTAAAGGAGTGGCTGGCACAGTTACTCACCCCCGATGAACTGGTTGTGAAAAGCCCCCGCAGCTACAACTCACAGGTTGGGGTGCCGCTCTCGGTGTGGCAGCTAAACGAAAAGCATACACTGGCAATTTTTGAGGCTGGCATTTCGCAACCTGCCGAAATGGAAAAACTGCAGCACATCATTCAGCCTACCATGGGTATATTTACGAATATAGGTAGCGCCCATAACCAGGGCTTCGACTCGGTAGCGCAGAAGGTTGCTGAAAAGCTGAAGCTCTTTGCACAAGCCGACCTGTTGTTTTACTGCGCCGATCATGAGCAGGTGCACGAGGCGGTGCAGGCAGGTAACATTGCCTCCTTTACCTGGTCCAGGAAGAGCAAAAAGGCCGATCTGATAATTTCAGGTACGACTATAGCCGGTGCTAAAACCATTGTAGTGTATACTTACCAGAGGCAGAAGCAACGCCTGGCTATTCCGTTTACCGACGATGCGTCTGTAGAAAACGCGCTGCATTGCCTGGCCGTGCTGCTGTACTGTGGCCTGTCGCTGGCCGACATCCAGAACCGCCTCGACAAGCTGCACCCGGTGGCTATGCGCCTCGAAATGAAAGAAGCCATAAACGGTTGCTACCTCATAGACGATACTTACAACAACGACCTTGCCGGCCTGGCCATTGCGCTCGACCTGCTGGCCAGCCAGCCACAACGCGGCAAACGTACCCTTATTCTGTCTGATTTACTGGAGTCGGGGGTGCCGGAGGAGGAGCTTTACCAGCAGGTGGCGGCCCTGGTGCGGGTAAAGAAAGTAGACAAAGTATGGGGAATTGGCCCAACCATTCAGAAGAACGCCGAAGCATTTGGCGGTACTGGCACATTTTACAGTGGTACTGCTGCCTTTCTGAAGCAGTTTAAAGCTGATGCTTTCCGGAATGAGGTTATTCTGATAAAAGGAGCCCGGGTGTTCGGGTTCGAAAAAATAGTGCAGGCCTTTCAGCAGAAGGTACATGGTACGGTGCTGGAGGTAAACCTGGATGCCCTGGTACACAACCTGAACTTTTACCGCTCCAGGCTGGCTCCCGACACCAGATTAATGGTGATGGTAAAGGCTTTTGCCTATGGCAGCGGCAGCTTCGAGGTTGCTAACCTGCTGCAGTTCCACCATGTAAACTACCTGGCTGTGGCTTATGCCGATGAAGGGGGGAGCCTGCGGGAACATGGTATTACCTTGCCCATTATGGTCATGAATCCCTCGGTAGACAGTTTTGCCAAGCTGCGCCAGTACAATCTGGAGCCCGAAATCTATTCGTTGGAGCTGCTGGAGCAGTTTCTTTTTGAGTCGGGTGGCGCGAATGCCAGGATTCACCTGAAGCTTGATACTGGCATGCACCGGCTAGGCTTTACCGAAAGCGATTTCGAAATGCTTTTCTATATGCTGGAGCAGCACCCAAAGGTGCAGGTAGTAAGTGTTTTTACGCACCTGGCTGGAGCAGACGAGGCCCTCCACAACGATTTCTCGGCCCGGCAAATCGCTAACTTCCGGCAACTATCGGAACAGGTAGAGGAGCGGCTGGGTTATAAAACGATCCGGCATGTGCTCAACTCGGCAGGTATTGTGCGCTTTCCGGAGCACCAGCTCGACATGGTGCGGTTGGGCATAGGCCTGTATGGCGTAGAGGCTACCGGAGCCGAGCAGGAGGCGCTACAGCCGGTAAGTACCCTGAAAACCACGGTATCGCAGGTAAAGGGCATTGGCAAAGGCGAAACCGTAGGCTATAGCCGCAAAGGAGTGGCTGCCGAGGCCAAAACCATTGCCACCATTGCTATTGGCTACGCCGATGGGTACGACCGCCGCTTCAGCAACGGCGTCGGCGAAGTAATTATAAACGGCAAGCGGGCTCCTATTATCGGCAATGTGTGCATGGACATGTGCATGGTAGATGTAACAAGCCTGGAGGTGAAAGCCGGTGATGAGGTAATTGTATTTGGGCCGCAACTGCCACTGGTGGAGCTGGCACAGAAAATCGGAACCATTCCTTACGAACTGCTCACCAATGTAAGTGCCCGGGTAAAACGCGTGTTTTTTGCCGAATAAGCGAAAGGCATATACTTTTTTGCCATGTCAATTATTCTAATGAAAATAGCCTTCCAAAGAGAAATCTGTCTTTTTCTTACTAGGGTTCAAGTTTTAAGGTGCTTCGTCAAATTAGAAATTCTCGATAATCTGCTTTCGGCCATTAATAAAAGGTGTTTTCTAACCTGAATTATCATTTTTGATGTAGCTACACTAAGTTTAAAACACTATTGTCTAAATCTTTTGCTTTAAAGAGGAACGCCTTGTAACTTGCAGTTGTTTATAACCAGTCTAAATAACGCAGGTGGTGGCGCAACAATCAAACAAAAAGCAGGCACAAAGAACTGTGCGCGATCTTAAAATTGGGGAATCTGGAGAGATTTCTGGCCTGAACGATCCGGAGATGGCTCTGAAGTTGCTCGAAATGGGATGTCTGCCCGGCACCTCTGTGAAGCTGAACAGCAAAGCTCCTCTAGGCGATCCTATCACAATTATTGTAAATGATTATACGCTCTCGTTGCGCCTGGACGAAGCAGAAACCATCTTGTTGAAAGATTAACTCTTATGGCTGTAACTACCCAAGCGAAAGAAAGACAGGCCAATCCGGTAGCACCTAAAGTGCAAATGGCAAAAGTGGCCCTTATTGGTAACCCGAACTCTGGTAAAACGTCACTTTTTAATCAGCTTACGGGCTTAAACCAGAAGGTCGGTAATTTCCCGGGTGTTACAGTAGATAAAAAAACAGGCGTTTGCCAGCTGGCTGCCCGGCAAAAAGTACAGATTATTGATTTACCCGGCACCTACAGCCTTTACCCGAAGTCGCTGGATGAGCGCGTGGTTATTAACCTGCTCTACGATGTAAGCTCTACCCACCAGCCAGACCTGGTTATTGTTACGGCCGATGCTTCTAACCTGAAGCGTAACCTCCTGCTGTTCACGCAGCTGGCCGACCTGCAGATTCCGGCGGTACTGGCCCTGAACATGGTAGATGTGGCAGAAGCTGAGGGTGTGAAAATTGACGTGCAGGCATTGCAGGAGCAATTAGGAGTGCCGGTTATTCCGGTTAATGCCCGGACAGGCACTGGTATGGCGGCCCTGAAAATTATAATGTCGCAGCAACTGCAGCCCACCCAGGAGAACTTTTACACTATTCCTGACGCTCTGCATGCAGTGGTAGGTCCTATAAAAGAGCGCTTTGGTCTCCGGAACGATTACCTGGCACTGCACTACGCGCACCAGGCCCGTGGGCTCAAGTTTCTGAAAGAAGCTGATATTACCTGGCTGGAACAACTGCTGGAGCAGGAAGCCTTTCATTCTAACACGCTGCAGGCAAACGAAACCATAGCCCGCTACACGCGCATAAACGAGCTGTTGCTGGATGTTGTGCGGGTAGAGAAGGCCGATAAAGACGAAAAGTTCAGCAACCGCCTCGACCAGATCCTGACACATAAGGTATTTGGCTACCTGATTTTCTTTACTATTTTATTTCTTGTTTTTCAGGCTGTTTTCTCCTGGGCTAGCTACCCCATGGACCTGATTGACGAAGGCATTGCCGGCTTAAACTCTCTCATACAAGAAAACTTTAGCGGCCCTCTGGTAAACCTGCTTACCGAAGGCGTGATTGCAGGCTTAGGTGGTGTGCTTATTTTTATTCCGCAGATTGCCCTGCTATTTGCATTTATTGCAGTGCTGGAAGAAACCGGCTATATGGCGCGCGTTACGTTTATGATGGATAGGATCATGCGCAAGTTCGGCCTGAATGGTAAATCGGTGGTGCCGCTTATTTCAGGAGTGGCTTGTGCTGTGCCTGCTATTATGTCGGCCCGCACCATCGAGAACTGGAAAGACCGCATGATCACGATCTTCGTAACTCCCTTAATGAGCTGCTCGGCCCGCATACCGGTTTATACGGTACTAATTGCCCTAGTCGTGCCAGATACTTATTATTTAGGGTTCCTGAACCTGCAGGGTATTGTGCTGATGGGGTTGTACCTGCTGGGCTTCCTGGCTGCCATTTTCTCGGCTCTGCTCCTGAAGGTGCTCCTGAAAGCGCGTGAGCGCAGCTATTTTATTATGGAGTTTCCGGTGTATAAAATGCCGCGCTGGAAAAACGTAGGGCTCACCATTTTCGAAAAGTCGAAGACCTTTGTGCTGGAGGCAGGTAAGGTAATTGTGGCCGTATCTATTGTGCTGTGGGTGCTGGCCTCTTATGGCCCCGGCAATAGCTTCGAAACTGCTGAGGAGCGGGCTCTGGAACAGGCAGAAGCTGCTAATTTATCTGAGCAGGAAACGGAGAACCTGGTTTCTTCTCTGCAATTAGAGTCATCTTATGCTGGCATTGTAGGTCGGTCCATAGAGCCAGCCATCAGGCCGCTGGGCTACGATTGGAAGATCGGGATTGCCTTGCTCACCTCTTTTGCTGCCCGCGAGGTGTTTGTAGGCACCATGTCTACGATCTACAGCATTGGCGAAGAAGAAAATGTTAGCACCATTAAGAACAAGCTGATGTCTGAAAAAGACGAAAATGGCGATCCTTTCTTTACGCCGGCACGCGCTTTCTCTCTTATGGTGTTTTACCTGTTTGCCATGCAATGCATCAGCACGCTGGCCATTGTACGCCGCGAAACCAAAAGCTGGACCTGGCCTATGGCGCAGCTGGTGTACATGAGTGGCCTGGCCTACGTAATGGCCTTTATCACCTATCAGATTTTTAGCTAAGGCTACGGCTGCACAAAATTAGAAATGATATCCATCAGGTTAAATTTCAGATAACCAATTTGGGGAACCTGGCTGGGAGGCCTTTAGCAATTATTTAACTGATGTTACGCACTCAGTAGGTTTCAGACTCTATTGTATTGATTTTTAGTCTATCTGCGAGCTGTTTTACAACCTTTTAAGTTCACTGCTCTCCACAAGCTTTCGCCTCGCCGGCTGGGCCTTACTTTTCTCCTTGATGAGAATAGAGGGCCCCTACCCCCAAAGCAAGCAAAAGAATCAAGACAATTTTGTCTAAAGGGGGGCCCTGCACCCCCACTCGCTGAAAGCTCTTTTTCGAGGGCCCCTTCCCCCACAAAAAATCGTCAATTGTGCGCTTGGTAAACTTTACAGCTTTGTAGTAAAAAGTGCTAATACTAACCTAATAAGAACTTACGACGTGATCTTGGAAAATAAAGTCTTACGTCTCAAAAATGCGTAACATCAATTATTTAAATTAAAAATGCCTTCCGGAGGGCTTTCAGCAGAAAAATCCTACGGAAGGCATTTTCTGTTACTCCACCTGTTACTTATAAATCAAAAATACTGCTGGTTGCTTGTGTATGTCCGGCAATGCCTGTTTCCAATCTGAAATAGTTTTGGTTTGGATGAGCTCGTGCTCCGGTGAGGTAATGTTGGCGGCAATGCAGAGGCGGGTGCTGGGGTGAAGTGTTTGCACCAGGTCTTCGAGCAGCTTGTTGTTGCGGTAAGGCGTTTCCATAAAAATCTGTGTCTGGTCGCGCTGCTGCATTTCTTTTTCGAGCTGGCGGAGAGCCTGCAGGCGGGGAGCCCGATCTATAGGCAAATACCCATGAAAAGCAAAGCGCTGGCCGTTAAAGCCGCTGGCCATCAGGCTTAGCAGTATAGCAGACGGACCGGAAAAAGGCACTACTTTAAGGCTTTTCTGATGCGCAAACTTTACCACCTCTGCACCCGGGTCTGCCACGCCTGGGCAACCTGCTTCCGAGATAATGCCGGCATCCTGCCCCTTCAGCACCAGCTCCAGCGACTTTTGTACCTGCGCAGGCGTGGCATCTTTATCTATCTGCACAAAGGTTAACCTCTCTATTACCAGCTCAGGGCAAATACTTTTAACAAACCGCCTGGCAGTCCGCAAATTCTCCACAATAAAGTAAGTAAGGTGCTGCACCGTTTCCTTTACCTGCAGCGATATAACTTTATCAGCAGTGCCATCGGCCAGTACAGTGGGTATCAGATACAAAATGCCTGGTTGTGCCATAGGGACTTCGTTAAATTAGGAAAATAAAATTTAGGGATTATGGCAAAAATGCTCTCATAAAAGCTAGCGGAGCTGTAAAGGTAGAAAGAAGAAATGTTTTTGCCTTGTGCTGTTGGTGTTGAAAAAAGACTGCCACAGCACTTGCTTAGGCTGTGGCAGTGCTGTTGCAGCTAGTAATAGTTTAATAACAAACGCAATTAGTGCATGCAATTAATACAAGCCTGCTATACCCTTGACAAAGTTCTGATGTAAAGTCTTCTGGAAGCTGTTTTCATTCAAATAACTGATGTTATGCACTAAGGATATCCAATTAAATTTTATAATCCCAACAAATTGCAGTCGCTGGCGCTTTAGCCTCAACTAAGAGCATAAATTTCCAGTTCTTGGGTTGAGCGCCTTTGCATGTTTCCGGTGCCGCAGGCAGCCTGAGCGCGAGCGAAGGCAGGAAAGATGCAGCAGCGCGATGCCCGAGAACGGGGCCTCGCGGCCTTGAGCGCTAAGACTTCTACAATGCAACAGTAAAGCCTAAGGGCACCGGATGAAACTGTTACCAAATGTATTAGAACCAAATTAAAGGTTTCAAATACCAGAAGTTGCGTAACATCATTCAAATAATCTGAAAACCAATAATGCTTTATATCTCTGCCTATCTGACAAAACCATTTTGCATGTACTTAGTGCTGGTCCAATTTAATTATAAGAAATGCTGTTTCCTGTAAATGAATTGCACCACGGGCAGCGGCCTTGGAATAATTTTCACGAGCGAGGACGCTAGCGCCAGCATAATTTTTAATTTGGCGCAGCACTAATGCGTCAGGAAGTTATATACTAGCTCATACACCTGGTCAGGAGCTTCGGCGTGTACCCAGTGGCCAGCGCCTGGCACAGTTTCAATTTCTACCTGGGTAAACAGGTGCTCGATGCAGGTATATTGGTCTTCCTGGGTTATGTACCTCGATCTGCCGCCTTTAATAAACAAAGCACTTTTCTTAAAAGGTACATCTGCGGTGATGGCAGCGCTGATGTTTTCGTAGTTCGTGTCGAGGCCGTTCAGGTTCATGCGCCAGCCAAAGGTGTTGTCTTCTTTGCGATAGATGTTCTTCATCAGGAATAAGCGCACATCAGGCTGGCTAATGGAGCGGGCAAGTTGCTCGTCTATTTGGCTGCGGGTGGTGGCAGTGCTCAGGTCTATCGATTTTAGCGCTTCTATAATCTCGTCGTGGTGCGGTGGGTAAGCCCGTGGTGCAATATCTACAACTATCAGTTTGGTAAGGCGTGTGGGGTGGGTAAGGGCAAATTTCATGGCTACTTTGCCACCCATCGAGTGCCCCATAATAGCAGGTGTGGGAATGTTCAGGTCATCGATCAGTTCCAGCACATCTTGGGCCATCAGTTCATAAGTGTGTTCGTCGGCGTGCGGCGAGCGGCCATGGTTGCGCAGGTCCACCAGAAATACGTTGTAATGCTCCGATAGTCGCTTTGCCAGCGTTTGCCAGTTGTCTAATGTGCCAAAGAGGCCATGCAGAATGAGCAGTGGCTGGCCATGGCCCATTTCTTTGTAGTGTAACTTCATGTGTTTATCTGTTCGTTAACAGTAGGGTGTATTTTTTAGTAGCATACGCAAGACCAGGTGCTAAGCTGCATGAGTACTTCGTCAAATTCGAAATTAGAACTTAAAACTACTCTGGGCATCTATTGTGTACGTCTTCTATATTTCACTGTAACCAAAAGTGGAGAAGCTTTGGCCGGCATTTTGCTGCATCAGTCACCATAAGGGGTGAAATTATTTGAATAAAAATAGTCTTCCAAAGGAATTTCATCAGAATTTAGTCAAGGGCGTTGCCAAGGTTTTGTGCATGCTCTTACTGGTCTGTTGCTTTGGTAGTTGAAATTTATACTTTTCGTGTTTTTTGCGGCAGGGGAGTGGCTTTGTTCTCTTTGTCGAAATCGGGGTTTACGAAAACTTTTTTGTACCCAAGCCGCTGGCTCACAAACGAAATAAAGTCATCTGTTTTATGCGCGTCTACGAGTGGTTTCATAAGCAGCACCACCTTTTTGCCTTTCCGCCTCACCACCATAATGTCTTTTGTCTGAAGCGACAAAATAATGGCTCCTGCACCTATAAAGGAAGAGATGGCTGTCACTATTACTTCTTCAGGTTGAGTATAGGTAGTTTGAGCGAGGTCAGAAAACACAAACCGGCTTAGCAGAGAATAGGCAGAAAAAAGCAGGCAGCAAATACCGAAGAGCAGCAGCAACTGCCAGTTTTTCATAACCTTGCCACTTTTAAGGGTTACAGAATCGATATCGGCGTAAGAAATGAATTTGTGCTTGCTCCGCAGCAGATGCAGCCCTTTCTTATCCACCCCAAACTGATTTGTAGAAAATTTGTATTTCATCTGCTTTCTGATATGCTGATTTAATTTGCTGAAAATTTCAGATTCATGCAAGTAAATCGATATTCAAATAAGTAGATATGCTGCTGCAGCAGCTGTAATTAAACTGCGCTTCCGGAGACTTTTTAAAGGCACAGAATGCAAGACACAAGTTTTTTTAGCTGCTAATCTGCCTGTCAACTATTTTGGGCCCATACGCTCGCAGGAGCTGCGCACACTGCGCGGTCTTCCCTGCTTAATTTCAATCAGCTATTTAACCTTTCAACAATCAGTAACTAACAAGCAGCAATTAAATTATGCTAATGAAAATACCCTCCAAAAGGGATTTTGCTGAAAATTGGTCAAGGGTTACTTTAGCTGGCGTAGGTAGAGCTGAATGGTATTCTCGAGGCCGAAGTAGAGGGCGTCACAGATGAGAGCATGGCCGATGCTTACCTCTTCCAGGCTTACCAGGTTGTTTTTAAGATACTGCAGGTTGTCAAGATCAAGGTCGTGGCCGGCGTTTAAACCCAGGCCAAGTTCCTGCGCTTTTTGGGCCGCTCTGGCATAAGGTGCTATGGCAGCTTCGCGGTTCTGGTGGTAATGGCTGGCGTAAGCCTCGGTGTACAGTTCTATCCGGTCAGTTTTTACCAGGGCAGCGCCTTCTACCATAGCCTCGTCGGGGTCCACGAAAATAGAGGTGCGGATACCAAGTTCCTTCAGCTCCAGTATAACATCGGTCAGGAAGTCTTTGTGCCGGATGGTATCCCAGCCAGCATTGGAGGTGATGGCATCAGGGGCATCGGGTACGAGTGTGGCCTGCTCCGGCTTCACCGCCTTTACCAGCTTCAGGAAATCGGGTGTCGGGTTGCCTTCTATGTTAAATTCGGTAGTTACAATTTGCTTCAGGTCGTACACATCCTGAAAGCGAATGTGGCGCTCGTCTGGGCGCGGGTGCACGGTTATGCCCTGTGCCCCGAAACGTTCACAATCTTTTGCCACCTGCACAACATTTGGCCTGTCGCCACCGCGGGCGTTACGAAGCGTGGCTATTTTGTTTATATTTACGCTCAGCTTAGTCATCATCTTTTTAATACTCCTGGCACAGTGGCCGGGATAGAACATAGGTTTACGAAACGACTAAATTAATCAATTTTGTTTAAGATGATACCTATTGGTGCTTGCACAGGCTGCGTATAATGCCAGAAAAAGCACCAGCTCAAAAATTTAAGAAAAATAAAATATAAAGCTATGACCCTAAAAGAAAGAGTAGAAGCCGATATTAAGCAGGCTGTGCTGGCCAAAGATAAAACCCGTTTGCAGGCACTGCGCAGCATTAAATCGCAGATTTTGCTGGCCGAAACAGAAAAAGGCGGCGGCGAAGCATTGTCGCAAGACACCGAAATGAAACTTCTGACCAAAGCCGCGAAACAACGCCGCGAATCGGCAGAAGTATTTGCCAAACAAAACCGCTCCGACCTGGAGGAGGTAGAGCTGGCGGAGCTTTCTGTAATAGAAAGTTACCTGCCAAAGCAGCTCGACGAAGGCGAACTGCGTGTGCGCCTGGTAGATATCATTCAGCGTGTAGGGGCCACTGGCCCATCTGATTTAGGTAAAGTTATGGGCGTGGCCTCCAAAGAACTGGCTGGTCTGGCCGATGGTCGTGCTATTTCTAATGCTGTAGGCGCACTCCTGAACAACACCGACTTTTAAGGATTACCCTTGACCGATTTTTGAAAAAAAAGCTTCTGAAGGCTGTTTTCATCTGAATAATTGGTTGCTGGCTGTTAAATTGTTGATTGTTGGGAGGCTAAATTGCTGTATTGATAAATGGCTAATTGAAATTAAGCAGCAAAGACCTCGCAGCGTGCGAAGCTCCTGCGAGTGTCTGGGCTAGATAAATATGAGCCTTAAAACATAAAAAAAAGCTTCTCAAGGCCATTTTCATGCAAATAACTTGGCGACATTCCTTCACTGGAGCACTACAGATTGAAATTATTTATCACAGAATTAAGTTAAGTATTTGGCAGAAGCAGCTATAGCAGTTGCTTCTGCTTTAATTTTATCCGAATTGAGTACATTCGATATTTTTCTGGCGCTACCACTCTTGTATGGCGCCTTTGTAGGTTTCCGGAAGGGGCTGTTGCTGGAGCTAGTGTCGCTTTTTGCCTTGGTACTGGCTATTTTGCTGGGGCTCAAACTACTCGACTCCGCAATTCCTGTTATGCAAGACTTTGTAGGCGATGCCGGCGCGCTGCTGCCATATGTTACGTTTCTGGTGGTGTTTGTCGCTATTATTCTGGGGGTTCGCGTTATTGGGCTTCTCCTGAAAAAAGTGCTGGACTTTACTCCCTTCGGTTTCTTCGATAATTTTCTGGGAGGTGTGTTGGGTGCCCTGAAATGGTGCTTTGCCCTGAGCCTGCTCCTGTACATTTCAGACCTGGCCGGCATCAGCATTACCCCAGAAACAGCTGCCAGTTCTACTATTTACCCCTATGTGCTAAAAGCAACACCCTACGCACTAGATGTAATCGGTTATGTAATCCCGTTTGTAAAAGCGCTATTTCAATCTGTTACAGATCATTTTTAAAGGATTTGGAGATGAATGTTGATTTGAAAATTTGGAGATGAGAAATTTGAAGATTATATATAATGTGCTTATGGTAAACAACCAACAGCGCCAGCATCACTAAAGTCTTCATGAAGACCATTTTAATTCAGATAATTCTGATTTATTACCTGCAGCTCTGGTTCTGGCTGTACTTAGAGTCTTTAATCCCTACAATTTCAAGTCTCCAAATCAATAAATCTTCAAATTGAAAAAGAATGCTCCTGCTACTCGATAACTTCGATTCCTTTACCTACAACCTGGTTGATTACTTTGGGCAGCTGGGGGTGGAGGCGCATGTGCTTCGGAACGATGTGCCGCTGCAGGAGCTAAAGCAGTTGCCTATAGAGGCCATTGTGTTGTCGCCAGGGCCGGGGGTGCCAGAGCAGGCAGGATGTTTGATAGAGGTAATCAGGGAATACCACGAAAAAGTGCCGATATTGGGTATTTGCCTGGGGCATCAGGCATTAGGGGAATTTTTTGGGGCAAAGCTCGAAAAAGGAATACGGCCGATGCATGGCAAACTGTCAGAGATCAGGTGCCTGCCTGACGCCATTTTTAAAGATCTGCCAGAAAAAATGCAGGTGGTGCGCTACCATTCGCTGGTGCTGCAGCATACGCCACCCGCTATTGTACCGCTGGCCCACACCGCCGAAGGCGAGCTGATGGCTTTCAGGCACGCGAGGCTGCCACTTTATGCGTTACAGTTTCATCCGGAGGCCGCCCTCACGACTTATGGTTTACGTTTGCTTCATAATTGGCTTACAATTGCTAATATTGCGTAAATGTAACAAAGAGTATTCCCGAAGTTGTTATTAGCTTATTAACTATTATTAAATCCAATGAATCTACAGGTCAGAGAAGAAGGCGACTTTAAATTTATAGACGAGGGAGAAGGTGAAGTATTACTGCTATTGCACGGGCTTTTTGGCGCTCTGAGTAACTGGCAGGGCGTGGTTGATTATTTCTCTAAAGATTACCGCGTCATTATTCCGCTCATGCCCATCTATGAAATGCCTTTGTACAAAGCAGGCGTGCCAGGTCTGGTTGGTTTTGTAGAAGATTTTGTTAACTTTAAAAAGTTAAATAACCTGACACTGCTCGGTAACTCGCTCGGTGGGCATGTGGGGCTTGTATTTACGCTTAAAAACCCGAAAAATGTAAAGCGGCTGGTCCTGACGGGTAGTTCCGGGCTTTTTGAGGATTCTATGGGCGGTTCTTTTCCGAAGCGGGGAAATTACAACTATGTGAAGGAGCGTACGGAGCACACCTTTTACAGGCCCGAAACGGCCACTAAAGAGCTCGTAGATGAGGTGTTCGACATAACGAACAGCAATTCGAAGTGCCTGCGCATTATTTCTATCGCTAAGTCGGCCCAGCGCCACAACATGGCAAAAGACATTACGCAGATAACCGTGCCGACATTGCTCATTTGGGGGCTGAACGACACCATTACGCCTCCTATAGTAGCGCATGAGTTTGCCCGGCTCATTAAAAACTCGGAGCTTTACTTTATAGACCAATGCGGACATGCTCCCATGATGGAACATTCGGAGAAGTTTAACAGTATCTTTAAAAGATTCTTAACCCGAACCAAAACAGCAGAAACAGTCACATGATTGCAGAAGAGCTCATAAACCAAATGATTCCACCGCTCAAGGTCTACGACACCGTAGACAAGGCCTTGCGCTGGATGGATGAATTTCGTGTAAACGAGCTCGCCGTTGCCCGAAATCGCAAATATATTGGCCTTGCTACAGAGGTTAGCCTCATTGAACTCAACGACCGTAACCTGACCCTGGAGCAGGTAAAGCTGGAGTTTCAGGATGTGCACGTCATGCACTTTCAGCACTTTTATGATGTGATGGAAGTGGCCATTAAAAACAAGATACAGGTAGTGCCTGTGCTGGACGAAGTGCAGGAGTTCATGGGCATTATAACGATTAACGATACCCTGGCTGCCTTTGGCCAGATGTCGGCGCTGCAGGGGCAGGGCAGCATACTGGTGCTCTCCATGCCGGAGCGCGACTACTCCCTGAGCCAGATCAGCCGCCTGATAGAAGAAGAAAATGCCAAAATACTAAGTGCCTACGTCTCGCCCGACGAGCTGGACCCTTACAATATTAAGCTTACCTTAAAGCTTAACACCACCGACCTTACCCGTATTATCGCCACCCTTGAGCGATTTGAATACCGCATTACGGCCCAGTTTCAGGACGGGTCTAACTACGATGTGGGCAGAGACCGACTGGACATGTTGCTGAAGTACCTGGATATCTGATACCCGTATGCCCCTGTTCCGGTTGCGTTTTGTATTGTTGCTCTTCACGGGGCTGGCAGTAAGCCTTGCAACTCAGGCAGGAACCTGCGATAACAGCTATTTTATAGTGTCGGAGGTTGATTTCGAAGGAAATGAGACCACCAGAGAAAAGGTATTGCTCCTGGAGCTGGATTTTATTCCTGGCGATACAATTGTATCTGAACAGGTAGAAGCGCGGCTGGAAGAAAACCGCAGACGCCTCCTGAACCTGCGTCTTTTCCACGAAGTAGGGTTCCGGTACGATTGCGAAGGAGGGCAGCTGGCAGTTGTGTTCTTTATGCAGGAACGCTGGTACCTGTACCCTGTGCTCATCTTCGACTTCGCCGACCGAAACTTTAACGCCTGGTTGGAGAAAAAAGACCTCAAGCGACTCGATTATGGTATAACCCTTACCAGGCGCAACTTCAGGGGGCGCAACGAGGATGTGCGGCTCAGGCTGCAACATGGCTTTAACCGCAGGCTGGAGCTGTCGTACAGGGTGCCTTACATTAGCCACCGACTTAAGTTAGGCCTCGACCTCGGTTTGGCCCATTACCGCAGCCGCACCATTAATATTGCCAACGCTTATAACCGGCAGCGGTTCCTGTTGCAGGAGGATGTGTACCCGATTCAGCGTAGCGCTCTTTCTGTAGGGCTCGTGCACAGGCAGAGTGTGCAGCGGCAGGAAACATTCAGGTTCTCGCTGCACCAGGAACAAATATCGGACTCGGCCCTGAGCAGAAACCCTGATTATTTTCGGAATCAGCTGCGGGAGAGGCAGTATGCCCGCTTCGAATTAGCTAAGGTGGTGAACCTGCGCAATAATTTCTCCTACCCCTCGTCTGGCCGTTATTTCGATGCTTCGGTTACACAAGCTGTATTCTTTCAAAACTCAGGCGCTCCTGTAACAACAGTTCGTGCAAAGTTTGCCGAATATTTTCAGCTATCAGACAAATACTTTTATGCCGCAGCTGCAGAAGGGCAAATGCGCCTATCGGAGCATTACGCCTTTGCCGACAATGTGGCGCTTGGTTTCAGGTCGCTGGTGCGTGGCTACGAATTATTTGTGGTGGGTGGGCAGCACTACGGGCTCCTGAAGCAGGGCTTGTCGAGGGAATTAGTCAATATCAGCGGTTTCAGGATAAAACAACTTAAAAGTGCCAAATTTAACCGCATTCCGCTTGCCGTTTATTTAAATGCCTTTGCTGATGCCGGTTACGTAAACGACGACATTTACTACGAGAGCAATCAGTTTACAAATAAATTCCTGCTAGGTGGTGGCCTGGGCCTGCATGTAGTTACGTTTTATGACATGGTGCTGCGCATGGAATATACGCTAAACCGAGAAGGCAATAAAGGACTCTATGTTACCACAGGATTTCCTTTCTAGCTTACGGGGCTGTGCATTGAATTCCTACACGATGCATGCAAATCAAAAAGCAATACACATAAACTTTAATCTTTCTGTTTTATATGAAGATGGGAGCTTATGTTGTAAGCTTATATTGCAGCTGTCAAGTTCGCTTAGAAATAACTTAATGTAAATTATTTAAATGAAAATGGCCTTCTAAAGACAGATTCTTTAATTTACGTCTTTGGCAATTTGCATGAGGAACAACTAACAAGGCTAAAGTCCAAAACCAGGTATTTTACAAACTATTACAACAAGCCATGCGTATTGCCTTTCACGCCAGTTTCATCATGCGTCTAACTTCTGATTTATGAGAATAGCTATACTTGGCAAACCATTTTCTGATGAAACAGCGCCCTTTATTCAGGTGCTATTTGATGAGCTGGTTCGCAGAAAAGCAGAATTGTATATAGTCGATCATTTTAAACAGTTCATAAGCAACACCATCGCTATACCGGATGCTGTACAGTCGTTTACAAGAGGCGACAGGCTCGAAGGGGTAGATGTAGTCTTCAGTATTGGCGGCGATGGTACCCTGCTCGATTCAGTTACTTACGTAGGAGCGCAGCAAATCCCGATTATGGGCATCAATACAGGGCGTCTTGGGTTTCTGGCCACCATTCCGCACGATAGCATAACGACTGCCCTTGATGCTCTTTACAAAGGCAGGTATACTATAGATGAAAGAGCTTTAATAAGAGTTGATTCTGATCTGGATGTTTTTGAAGGGATCAATTTCGGGCTTAATGAATTTAGTGTGCTCAAACGCGACACCTCCTCCATGATTGTCGTGCACACGTATATTGATGGGGAATACCTGAATTCGTATTGGGCAGATGGCCTGGTAGTAGCCACGCCAACAGGTTCAACAGGCTATTCGCTTAGTTGCGGAGGCCCCCTGGTGCTGCCTCAAACAGGCAACTTCGTAATCTCGCCTGTATGTCCTCATAACTTAAACGTGCGCCCCATGATTGTGTCTGACAGAAGCGTGATCTCGTTTGAGGTGGAAGGCCGCAGCAGCAGTTACCTGGCTTCCTTAGATTCTAGGTCGGTTTCAGTAGACATGAACGTACAGTTAGCCGTAAGAAGAGAAAGTTTTACAGCAAGACTCATAAAATTGCATCATGTGAATTTTTTATCAACTTTGCGTAATAAGCTCAATTGGGGTTACGATAAGCGAAATGTGCTGTTAGGTTAATTCCATGTAAAATATTTATATTTTATTTTATTTGTAATTGTTTAGCTATATATTTGTCAGTCATAATATTAATTTGGAAGAGTTGCTGCCACAATAATAAAAGCGTGCCATGAAGAAAATTTCTACTCTTATTATTTTTATCCTAGTCATAGTGCTTGCTGACGTAATGGATGCAGATGCCCAGCGTCGCTTTACTGCACGCCAGCGGTACAGCTCTGTAGGCGTTACAGTTGGCGCTATGAACTACTTCGGCGACATTGTGCCCAAAGTGAACTTTTCCAGCTTCAGCACAAATGCAACAAGACCTTCGGTTGGTGTTAATTTTACTCGCCGTGTAAGACCAAGAGTTTCGTTAAGAGGAGGGTTTACCTGGGGCAGAATTTCAGGAGATGATGTAAATAGCAACCTAGGCAATGAGGCTGAAAACGTAGGCCGTTTTAGAAGAAATCTTTCGTTCAGAAATGACATTAAAGAATTAAGTGGTGTGGCTATTTTTGACTTGTTCGAAAACAGAAACAGATACCAGCTTCGTCCGGATTTCGTGCCTTACGGATTTATTGGTGTAGCTGTATTCCACCACAATCCAAAGGCATACTATGAAAGAGGTTCTCATCCGGGGCTTTCTGAAAGTCAAGACATTGCCACAGGTTGGTACGCTCTTCAGCCTTTAGGTACAGAAGGCCAGTATACTAACCTGGAAGGCACTGCTAGCCCCTATAGCCGAATTCAGATTGCAATACCTGTTGGTGTTGGATTACGTTACAGACTTAACAGATTCTGGGATTTAAGTTTAGAAGTTGGCTGGAGAAAAACCTTTACAGATTATCTGGATGATGCCAGCAGAGGATACGTTTCGAAATCAGATATCCTTGCCGGAACAAGCAGTAACCCGCGTGCTGCCGCTATTTTCTCTGATAGAAGCGCTGAAGGTCCTTTCCGGTCAGAAGTTCAGCCTGACCCAAGCGGTACTCCTTATGGCCGTCTTTCTGGTTACGGTACACCGCAGAACCAGACCCGTGGCAACAGAACAGACGACGACTGGTATTTTACAACAAGTTTCCAGTTAAGCTATATTCTTAACACGGCACCAAGAAGACCTAAGTTTAGATAAT
This sequence comes from Pontibacter qinzhouensis, assembly GCF_008017455.1. Taxonomy (GTDB): domain Bacteria; phylum Bacteroidota; class Bacteroidia; order Cytophagales; family Hymenobacteraceae; genus Pontibacter; species Pontibacter qinzhouensis. Next base: position 17,731 of record NZ_VRTY01000075.1, read on the forward strand.
AGTTTGAGCAACTCATCGTTGTTATCCAAACTCAGTTCAATTTACTACATGACTTTAAGTACATTTAAGCATACACTCCTTATTTGCCTGATGGCGCAAATAGGGAGTGTTTTTTTTGGTCAGGCGGCCTTTGGGCAGTCACAGTCCTACATCACTACAAGTGAGATTGGCGGCGGTATAGGTGGGGTAAATTATAAAGGGGAAATTGCGCCTTCTTACAGGCTTCTGAATAACCAGCCCGCGCTCAACCTGTTTTATAGAAGAGATATTTCTGCGCCAATAACGTTACGCGGAGGTCTGGTGGCAAGCCACCGGATTATAGACGATAATACGTTTAGTGATGAGGCTTTTAACCTGCCCTTGCCAAACTACAGGCAAGCCGACTTAAGAATGTCGTTGCTCGAACTGTCGGCAGTAATGGAGTATAATTTCCTTGATTATTACGATTTTACCCAGCCAATCAGAATATCTCCCTACTTTTTTGCCGGCGTTGCCGGTTTTCTTTACAACCAGAAAACAACGTTTGAAAATACCACACTGCAAAATCAGGAAGAGCCTTTCAGAACAACATTGGGTGTGGCCATACCGTTTGGGGTAGGAATAAAATATGCGCTGAGCAGACATTGGAACCTTGGTCTGGAGTTTGGCGCCCGCAAGCTGTTTAACGATAATATCGACAACCTCTACGGCCAGGATAAAAGAATATCCAACCCTTACGACAACGACTGGTATTTTTATAACGGCATTAGTATATCCTACACTTTCTACAGAATTAATTGTCCTCCAGTTTATAAGAACAAGCCCGGATTGCTAGATTAGCAGGTTTAAATTTTACAAATTTGTCTTGCATTTTGTAACTTGCAAGGAAATTTGATTAAATGAGTTTAAAGGAACAAGTTGATCTGGACAATTTACCCAAGCACATTGCCGTTATCATGGACGGAAATGGGAGATGGGCGAAGCAACGTGGCGGTTTACGGATATTCGGGCACCAAAGTGCGATTACGGCTGTTAAAGAAACAGTAGAAGGCGCAGCAGAGCTTGGGGTAAAGTATCTTACATTATATGCCTTCTCTACGGAAAATTGGTCTAGGCCGGCAATAGAAGTATCGGCACTTATGCAGTTGCTGGTTTCTACTATCCGAAAAGAAACTGCCACGCTTAACAAAAATAACATCAGGCTGCAAACAATAGGAGACACAACTAGTCTTCCGAAATCGTGCCAGAGGGAGCTACTTGAAGCAATAGAACTGACCAAAGAGAATACCCGCATGACACTTGTGCTAGCTTTGAGCTATAGTGGCCGCTGGGATATAAAACAGGCTGTTCAGCGACTTGCAGTTGATGTGGCAAATGGTACCCTTGCAGCTGCTGATGTAGAGGAGGCAGCTATAGAGCAATACCTTTCTACGGCGGGCATGCCCGAGCCAGAACTCATGATCAGAACTAGCGGTGAAATGAGAATAAGTAATTTCCTGCTTTGGCAACTAGCTTATACTGAACTTTACATTACGGAACTGCTTTGGCCAGATTTTAGGAAAGAGCACCTTTATGAAGCTATTTTATCTTATCAGCGTCGTGAACGGCGATTTGGTAAGACCAGTGAACAACTAACCAAGTAATATTTTATTAATGACAAAGTACATCTGGGTGCTTGTATTTCTGCTTTTTGCAGGCACAGCTTCTTCCCAAGTTCAAAATATTTCTCCCCAGACTAATCCTATTGATTATTCTCAGCCGAAACAATACCGTTTAGGAGGTATTACGGTTAGCGGTGCCAATTTTCTGGACCCAAATGCACTTATATCTGTGGCCGGGCTTAAAATAGGCGATCAGATTACAGTACCAGGCGATGAAATAAGCAAGGCTATTCAAAAACTTTGGGACCAGGGTATATTAGGAGATATCGAAGTCTATATCACGCGACTTGAAGGCGACAATATCCATTTGAACTTTAGCCTGAAAGAACGACCTCGCCTTTCAAGATTTAACTTTACTGGTATTAACAAAACCCAACGCGATGCTCTTGAAGGAAAAATTGCCTTGACACGTGGAAAAGTAGTGACAGATGAAGTTTTAAACAGAACCCGTAATACAATTCGGAATTATTACCTCGAAAAAAGCTTTCTGAATGTAAAAATCAATATTACACAGCGTCCAGACTCTGTGCTACCTAATAGTGTAGTGTTGAACATAAATGTAGATAAAGGTAATAAAGTTAAGATCGCTGATATAAGCTTTGCCGGAAACGAAGCTTTCCCTGATAAAAAGCTGCAGCGCCAGCTAAAAAAGACAAAAGAAAAACGTTGGTATAAACTGCTAACCTCCTCTAAGTTTGTACGTTCGGAGTATGAAAACGATAAACAACTGCTTATAGACTTTTATAACAACGAGGGCTATCGTGATGCTGTTATCGTATCTGATTCAGTTTTCAGAATTAACGACGACAGGCTGGGCATCATTCTTAGAATAGACGAGGGTACTCGTTATTATTACCGCAATATAACCTGGACAGGTAACTATATCTACGACGATGCCTATCTCTCCAGAGTGCTGGGCATAGGCAAAGGAGATGTTTATAACAAGCAGGAACTGGAGAAACGATTGTCGTTTAACCCAACCGGCGGAGTAGATGTTTCGGCACTTTACCAAAACGATGGCTATTTGTTCTCGAACATAGAGCCAGTAGAAATTAAAGTGGAAGGCGACTCGATTGACCTTGAAATGCGTGTAACAGAAGGACCTCAGGCAACTATCAACAAGGTAACGATTACCGGAAACGACAAGACCAGTGAACATGTTATTCTGCGGGAGGTACTTACCTTGCCAGGCCAGAAATATAGCCGCGCTGACCTGATTGATACACGTAACAGGCTGTCTAACCTCGGCTATTTCGACCCGGAAACAATTGGGCTGGTACCGGAGCCTAATCCTGCAGATGGTACTGTAGACATACATTATAGTGTAACAGAGCGGGCAAACGACCAGATAAGTTTATCTGGTGGTTGGGGTGGTGCCATTGGTGCTGTTGCAACAGTAGGACTTACCTTAAATAACTTCTCAAGTCGTAAAATGCTTAACCTGTCTAACTGGCGGCCAATTCCGGCTGGCGATGGGCAGCGACTGGCGCTAAACGTACAAGCAAACGGTAAGTATTATCAATCCTATTCACTTTCTTTTACAGAACCATGGTTAGGTGGACGTAAGCCAAATGCCTTTACGGTAAGTGCTTACAAAACAGTTATCAGACAGCCTACTTCAGAAGGAGGCGAGAGCCGCCTGAATGTGGATGGGGCTACCATTGGTTTAGGAAGGCGCTTAACATGGCCAGACCAATGGTTCCAAATGAGCCATGCCATCTCCTATAGCAGGTACAGACTTGAGAACTATACGGCATTTGAGTCGTTGCTAGGCTTCCGGACCGGAGACTCCCATAGCTTTACCATTAACAACACGCTGGCCAGAACAAATCTTGATAACCCGCTGTTCCCAAGAAGAGGTTCATCTTTATCGCTTGCTGTAAATGCAACACCTCCTTATTCTTTAGTTACTGACAAGACAAATAACTTCCAGCTACTAGAATACCACAAATGGATGTTCGATGCCTCTTACTTTATAAACTTGGCAGGGAATTTGGTATTAAGTACAAGAGCACACTTTGGTTTCTTAGGAAGTTATAGTAAAGATACGCCAATAGGTCCTTTTGAAAGATTTAAAGTAGGTGGTTCTGGTATGGCCGGTGGCAACTTCTTTATTGCAACAGAGTTTATTGGCCTCCGAGGTTACGATGACCAGCGAGTAGTGAATACCTCAGATCAGACATTGTTAAATTCTGGAGGGGTGGCCTATAATAAGTTTGTGATTGAGCCGCGCTACCTGATTTCTCCTAACCCGGCTGCCACTATTTATGGCCTTGCATTTTTGGAGGCAGGTAACAATTTTGGATCTTTTGATACCTATAATCCATTTAAATTGTATCGTTCTGCCGGTGTAGGAGCCCGAATATTTATGGCACAGTTTGGCTTGTTAGGGTTTGATTATGGCTGGCGACTGGATACAATTCCGGGTATGCCAGATATGAAACGTGGTCAGTTCCACTTCATTATCGGGCAACAGATTCGCTAGCAGGAGGGAATTTGTATGAAAAAATATTTGTTAGCGTTCTTAGTAAGTTTTTTGGTATGCTTTGTTTCAGAAGCCCAGAAGTTCGGGTATATTGACTCTGACTTTATATTAAGCAAAATGCCCGCTTATACCAAAGCACAACAGGAACTCGATAAATATACAGATGTATGGCAAAAAGAAATTGAAACCATGCACCAGGAGGTAGACAAACTGAAGCAGGAATTCAGAGCAGAAGAAGTTCTACTTACTGATGAAATGAAGCAGAAGCGCCAGGCGGATATAACCAAGAAAGAAGCAGAAGTAAGAGATTACCAACGCAAAGTATTCGGGTATGAAGGCATGATGTTTAAGCGCAGGCAAGACCTTATCCGGCCAATTCAGGATGAAGTATTTACGGCAGTGGAGAAAGTTGCAAAAGCTCGCGGGCTACAGGTTATCTTCGATAAATCCGGTGACCTGGTAATGATCTATACCAATCCGGTGCATGATTATACAGAGTACGTACTGGAGGAACTAGGGCTTGCTTCCGAAAAACAGAACACTGCCGGTAACAGAACAAATACAGCCATTGACTCGCCTGATAATTTGCCTGAAGTAGGTGAAGACGGCACAACAGAAGGAAATTCAAATCAGCCTGCTACGGGCAAAGCCGCTAACCCGGCTCCGTCTAAAGCAGCACCGAAGAAGAAGTAGAATAAACCAACATCTATTAATCTATTTATTTAACCAACCAATGATGAACAAAATCAAAACATTAGTAGTAGCGTTCCTATTAATCAGCATTTCATCCTTTGCACAGACAGGTAACCAGCCGATCAAAATTGGCTACACCAACGTGGAATACATTTTGTTGCAACTGCCAGAAAGCAGACAAATAGAATCTGAACTGAAAACGCACAGCACCCAATTAGAAAACCAGCTGAAAACCAAGTACTCTGAGTATGAGACAAAGTTAGCAGCACTCGAAAAAGGTGGTCCGACTATGGACAAAGTAGTGCGTGACGACAAAGAAAGAGAACTGATGAACATGCAAAATTCTATCCAGGAATTTCAGCGTAATGCGCAGGCTTCTTTACAGCAAAAAGAAAAATCGTTAGTTGACCCTGTTATCAATAAAATAGATCAGGCAATTAAGGATGTTGCGAAAGAAAACGGTTATACCTGGGTAATCAGCAACCAGGCGCTGCTGTCAGGTCCTGAAGATGGCGACATCTCTCCTCTGGTGTTGAAGAAATTAGGTGTTGACCCAAGCAAAGTAACTGAGCAGGCTGCTCCTGCAGCAACTAATCCTGCATCAACAACTACTACACCAGCAAAAGCGCCGGTTAAAACTACACCAGCCAAGAAAAAATAAGTAGTTTCTTAATACCTTAAAAAGAAAGCCGTTGTGTTATACTTCGGCTTTCTTTGTTTTAGTAACCTATAGTTCTTAATTCGTGATAGATTTTACAGAGCAGGAATCGACTGAGGATTCTGATGAGCTTTATGAGCACCATCGGATAATTGTAGACAAGGGACAGGCTTTGCTGCGCCTCGATAAGTTTCTGATGGATCGTCTGGCAAATGTAACCCGTAATAAACTTCAGGAAGCTATCCGGTCAGAATCTGTGCAGGTAAACCAGAAGCCGGTAAAAGTAAGCTATAGGGTCAAGCCGTTTGACCTTATTACTATTACGCTACCAGATCCGCCCCGAGACACAGAGGTGCTGCCGGAGGCAATTCCGTTGGTCATACCCTACGAAGATGACGAATTTCTTCTTGTGAATAAGGAGGCAGGTATGGTGGTGCATCCGGGGTATAGTAACTGGAATGGTACCTTAGTAAATGCTTTAACCTACCACCTGCAGAACTTACCGATAACTCAGAATGGAGCAGCCAGGCCAGGTTTAGTGCACCGCATTGATAAAGATACGTCTGGGTTGCTGGTAATTGCCAAAACAGATTATAGCATGGCTTACCTGGCAAAACAGTTTTTTGACCATAGCATTGAGCGTACCTATTACGCACTGGTATGGGGTGTGCCTAAAGAATTGGAAGGAACAATAACGGGGCATGTGGGCAGGAGTGCCAAAGACAGGAGAGTAATGGCCGTTTATCCTAACGGAGAGTTTGGCAAGCATGCTGTTACGCACTATAAAGTACTTAAAAGCTTCCGGTATGTATCGTTGCTGCAATGTAACCTCGAAACCGGCAGAACGCATCAGATACGCGCTCATATGAAATATATGGGCCACCCCTTGTTCTCAGATGCTACCTATGGAGGCGACAAGATATTACAAGGTATGCCAAACGGAACTTATAAAGCCTTTGTCGAAAATGCTTTTAAGTTGATGCCAAGGCAGGCCCTGCATGCAAAATCTTTGGGATTCAAGCATCCTCGTACAAAAGAGTTTGTTCAGTTCGACTCCGTTCTACCCGATGATTTTATGGCAGTGTTAGATAAATGGTCTATGTATGAGGAATCCCTTTAAATAGTCTCCATGAATTATTTAAATCAAATTAGCCTTCCAAAGCTTTACAAGAGCAATTTTAGTCAAGGGTTATAAACTAAGTTAAAACAAAAGAGCCTGTTCTGAAAAGAACAGGCTCTTTTGTTTTAACTTAGTTTATAGTATCTATTTTTTACTTGTCTTGCTTAACTCAGCCAGAGCTGCTTCAGCCTGAGCATTTGTTGGGTCGAGGTCCTTAGCTGCCTGGTAATGTTTTGCAGCATTTTCTCTGTCGGCCTTTAAGTAGTAATAGTAACCCAAGTACACATTAGACTCCACCAGTTCCTTTTTATATTTCTCCTGATCAGCCTGCGCCAGTTTCATGAACTCATCGTAATGTGGTTTTGCCAATCCTTCTGTTGTTTCAGGATCAAGGCTTGCCTTGGCACGCGCTCTCCATAAGTGGGCATAAGCATAGGTAGGGTTGGCGTCTGTAATTTTTGTGTACGTTTCATCAGCCTTCTGAAAATCTCCAGACATCATATAGATGTTACCAATGTAATAGTAATCTATATTTTCAGGATCAGACTTTTGGAATTTCCTTTCGTATACATTTACAGCTTTGTCATACTGCTCAGTGCTGGCATACATGTTTGCCAGTTCAGTATAGAACTCAGCTTTGTTTGGCTCCATCGCCAGGGCTTTCTCCAGGTTCTCGATAGCTTTAGGCCGCTGGTTGTTCTTAGCCAGCATTTTGCTGTAGTACTCATAATCGCCAGCACGAACTTTGTTTTTGTCTACTTTAGCAAAGAAGTTTTCCATGGCTTTGAGTGCCTGCTCATGCTGCCCTAATTCATAAAGCGAATAGGCCTGTAAACGATTCATAACCGTATGTTCCGGCTCCTTCTTCAGTACTTCCTGCACTTCAGTTAAAGTTTTTTGGTAATCTTTCGTCAGGAACAGGAACGACGCATATTTGGCGCGGGTCTCGCTGGTATTCTCGGCCATGTCTACGAACTTTTTGAACGTAGAAACTGCCTGGTCGAACTTACCGGCAAAGTAGTACATTTCGCCTAGGTCGTGGTATGCCGGAGCATAGTTCGGGTCTGCTGCTATTGCTTTGTTAAATGCCTCTTCCGCGGCTTCGTAGTTGCGGGAGCGTGTATAAACCTGACCAACACGCAGGTGAGCCTTCGGATACTTATCGTTAACCAGAATTGCCTGGTCGTAATTTGTAAGCGCTTTGCCACCGTCGTTTTGCTTTAAATAAGCATCACCTAAAATAACAAACGTTACAGGGTTCTTATTGTCGCGCTGTATGGCTTGGTTCAGGTACTCAATGGCTTTGGTCATGTCAGTCTCGTTAGACTCTACATAAGCTTCACCGATCATGCTTAACACATACGGATCTTTCGACTTGCTTTGCTTCAGCGCTTTGTCAAACTGACTTTCGGCTGCCGCTTTGTTGCCTTTCTCCAATTCTACTTTACCTAATCCGACCATGTTAATAGCAGATTTGGCATTATTTGCTAAACCTTGGTTAAAGTAATATCTGGCAGAGTCTGTTTTATCTGTTCTGATGTACACATCGCCCAGAGCAAAGTAAGCTTTATCAGCCTCTTTACCACTCAGCTGAGACTTGTAGTATGATTTAGCTTGCTGATATTTTTCCAAATCAACGGCCATTCTTCCCTGATCAACACTTTGTGCTACTGCACCTGCTGTAGGAATAGCTGTTGCCATAAGGAGGATATACTTCCACTTGTTGGTCATCGTTTTAAAATTTAAAGTAGTTATTGTTTAGTCTTAGTTTTGTCTATTGCCGCAGTCCTATTACCCGCACAGGCATTGTAGCTGGCACTAATCCCGATTTCAGGAAGATGCGCTGGCCCTTGTCGCCTGCTATGAAAGATGCAAAACCTGTGCCAAGGCCCGTTCTGCCCTCTGTGCTTATAATATAAAGGTATCTGCGTAGCGGATAAGTTCCCTGAGCTATGTATGCCTGGTAAGGCTGGTAGTAACTATCGGTAGTTGCAGGGCTCGATTCTGTACTTACACCCACCACTTTTATCTTCTCCATAAACCGTACAGCAGTTGTGTCGTCGAAGTCGCTGATCCAGTTTACTCCAATCACGCCAATCGTATTTTCATTCTGCGATACATAATCAATTAATGCCTCATGCGAGTTGCTGGCATACGTGTTAGAGGGCAGCGCCTGGTTCGCTATAATAGAATCCTGCACAAAGCGTGCGGTACTGGAGTTATTATTATCGAACACAATGGTAAGGCCATTTATTTTGTTCCCGGGGCTCAGGTCGGCCCACGACGTTATGTTGCCACTAAAGATATCTTGTACCTGGGCCACAGTAAGTAACGTATCCGGGTTATTTTTGTTTACGATTAAGGCAACGGCATCAATGGCTATTTTAACAACACGAGGAATAATCTTGCGCTGGTCAAAAACTGCTTTCTCATCTGGCCGCAAATCTCTCGACAACACTGCTACACGAGTGCTATCGCGCAGCAGATCCTGTATTACAGCGCCTTCAGACTTGTACTGCGGGTTAAGCTTTGCATATTTATAGATACTCTCGAAGGTATAAACCTGGCTATCCATTATTGGCTGAAAAGACTCATCAATGCTGATAGTAATGTTTCCGGAAGTAGGAGTGTCAGCAGGGGTATCTGAGTTATTACAGCCTGTTGTTATCAGCACGATTGCGGTTGCTATTCCTATAGCCCATTTTTTAATCCCTAAATTTATCATGCCTTTTTTGAGAATTTTTTTGGTAAACTCTTACAAATCTAATAATTCCATATAATATTAGAACACCTCCTAATATTATTTTCATATTTTCAGGTAACCCCAGGTTGTACTGTCTAACATCAGCAAATATCAAAAAGAAGCCTGCTGCGATGTATATCAGTGTCATTATCAAGGTAAAATAAAACACTACTTTGTGAAATCCTTTGGGTTGAGGTCTTTCTCGTCTAGGTGGTAGCATAGCTGATTTATATAATCTCCTTTCTTATGTTTTATTAGCAGAAATAGAAATTCGCTTATAAATTCTAATTTAATATTTTATTTGCGTTTATCCAGATTCTTCATCGTCTAAATTGTGTTTTTAGTGCCTTCAGAACATATTCTGGCGTTACAGTTTGGCCTAGTAGAGCATGAAAAGGTTACTGGAGCCCGATATCGAATAGCTATCTTGAGTTAAGTACTATAGCAGATGAAGCACAGACAAATGACTAATCTGCTATAGCTGTTGTTATAATTGTTGCTGAAGGTATATCGGTTGCTTTAAGCTATAGACTTGTACTTGCTACCGACTAGCATAACTTCAGATATTACCGGGTAGCAAATATTAATTTAAATTATATCTTATTTAAGAGTAGGTAGTTACTCGGTTTTAAGTAACGAATTATTCTAATAAATAATGCCTTCCAAAGAAAAATTTATGAAAAGTTGTCAAGGGTATTAAGTATTTACACCCTTTCCTTTCTTTCAAATTTGTTAACAAATTAAGCTTTAATAAAAAAGCCCTCCTGTTTAGGGAGGGCTTTTTTATTAACAGAGGTTGTAAATCCTACTTAAGTGTGTACTTAATCGGAATGTTATACCTTACTGGTACTGCTCTACCATTTTGCTTTCCTGGAGTCCATTTAGGCATGCTTTTTATAACTCGGATCGCTTCCTCGTCACAACCAGCACCTAAACCTCTAAGTACGGCAATATCGCTAATCTCGCCTGTTCTGCTAACTACGAAAGAAACGTAAACGGTTCCTTCTACACCAGCACGAATAGCTTGCTGCGGGTATTTAATGGCTTTGCTGATGAAACCGAACATGGCTGCTTCTCCACCAGGGAAAGACGGCATCTGCTCTGCAAATGTATATGGCTTTTCTTCCACTATTTCGGCCACAGCACCTGTACCATTAATGTCGCCGATAGGGGCGGCAGCTATGTTTTTAACACCTTCCTGCGTTTTAAGACCGGCCGATATTTCAACAAGCTCTTTTGCTTCTGCCAAATCCTCTTCATCGTCGCGTACCTCCTCATTTCTTTTTACAACAGGCGGCGTATATTTTACGGTTGCCTGTTGTGGTGGCGGTGGCGGCGGCGCATCTGGTGGTGGTGGCGGCGGCGGCGGTGGCGGCGGTGTGTTCTCTACTGGGGGTGGCTGGGCCAGTTCTACTTCCGTTACAACACGCTCAATTACCGGTGCAGGTGGCTCATCTCCTTTAAGTGCCTCCTTTACAAGCGGAATGCTTATAAAAGCAGCAAATAAAAGGATAGAGATAATAGCAGCCTGTGTAATATGCTTGTTGTAAAGTCTTCGAAGTAGGTAGGCACCATATGCTCTGTTTCGTCCTGCGAAGACGATATCATCGAGCGATGCTTTTGCTAACTTGCTAACTTCCATTCTGCTTAGTTTAAATTAATTCTGACTCTGTACTAAATCTATGTCTTGCTTTGTTATATCGACCATGGCAAATCGTTTGGTGTCTGTAATTTTCATCTCATCCAAAATATCTACCATGTTTTTATAACGCGACCCTTCCATCGGTTTAATCATAACCACCATTTTAGTGTTCTGACGAACACGAGGCGTTAGCAAAACTTTTCGGATGCCGTTTGCTGAGTAATCCGTTGTTATGAGCTCAGGATTATCATCAACGAGACCGAAATAATAATGAATTTTATCATCCTCTCCCAGAATAATTGTTGTTGCGTTCTCAGCCTTCACAGGCGTTAAATCTTCAATATTATCTGGTTTTACAGGCATTTGGATCTCCATGGTCTGCGGCTTACTAAAAGTAGTCGTCAGCATGAAGAACGTCAGCAACAGGAAGGCAAGGTCTACCATTGGTGTCATATCCAGGTGGACAGACATTTTCTTGGCACGTTTCTTCCCTCCCTTACCGGAGTCGGCTTTTTCTTGTACTTCTGCCATTTCTTATCTCCTTTCTTATAATGATGTTGGTCGTGCCTCCATGTCTGTAATCAGGTTAAACCTGCTTACTTTCCTCTCCTCCAGCGTCTTAATGATCTTGTTGATGGTGGTAAAGTTCGCGTCAACGTCACCTTTGATGGCTACAATAACCTGTGGGTTCGTTAAACGTGTTTGCCATACCCATTCAGAAAGCTCATTGTTCAGAGAATCTATTGGAATACCAGGCTGATTTACTTTTTTACGATCATCTATTCCCATAGAGAGGAACCCTGGCAGCTGCCTTACCGGCACGCCAAAGTTAGATGTTAGCGAGAAAGCTTTTCGCTGGTCTTCGTTAAAGGTAACGCCGTACTTCTGGCCTATTTTATCAAGAAGCTTCTCTCTTGTTTGCTGCCCGTCTACACCATAAAAAACCCGGTTGTCTTTGTCAATCGCAATAGTAATTACGTTAGACTCTGGTATTTTTATTTCGGATACAGAAGTAGGAGTGTCTACAATTACTGCATCGTCTGGAGCAAATTTAGTGGTCAGCATGAAGAAAGTAACTAACAAGAAGGCCAAGTCTACCATTGGCGTCATGTCCAGGGTAGGTTTGCTTCTTTTTATTTTTACTCTAGGCATTTTGCTGATTTAAGAAATTAAATTGTTTGCTGTCTGGCAGTAGAATTGGCAGGAGCAGTTTCGTGCTGAGCTGCGAAAGTAGAGATGATGCTGAAGCCAGCTTCGTCGATGCTGTAAGTTAACTCATCAATCTTACTAGTGAAATAGTTGTAGGCAATAATCGCGATAGCAGAACCTGTTACACCAAGTGCTGTGTTGATCAAGGCCTCAGAGATACCGTTAGAGAGTGCTGTGGCATCTGGTGTTCCGGAAGCTGCAAGAGCCGAGAACGCTTTAATCATACCAAGTACTGTACCAATCAGACCTGTAAGTGTAGAGATAGAGGCAATTGTTGAAATAATTACCAGGTTTTTCTCTAGCATCGGCAGCTCAAGCGAAGTAGATTCTTCAATCTCTTTCTGGATGGCAGCTACTTTCTCTGCTTTCAGCAGTTCAGTGTCGTTCTGCATTTCCTTGTACTTCAGCAGGCCTGACTTTACTACGTTGGCAACAGAACCTTTTTGTGTGTCGCAGGCAGCAATTGCTCCGTTAACATCGCGCTGGTTCAGCTTTAAAGAGATAAGACGTACGAAACCGGCTACGCTCTTAGTTCCTTTTGCTTTGCTGATGGTTAATGTTCTCTCGATAGAGAAAATTAATACTAATAGTACCAGCGACATCAGGATAGGCACTACATAACCTCCTTTGTAAACAATGCCTAAATAATTTCCGGGTAGTGGGTGATTCTCGTTGTCACCGCCTTCAAAATTCGCGCCGTTACCTAATACAAAAATATAAATCAGGAAGCAGGCCAAAATGGCAACCGGTATTACGATAGTAGCAAATAAAGAGCCCCCTGAGCTACCTTTGGCTTCTACATTAGCATCTTTGCTCACTACTGCAGTCTTTTTTTCCATTTTCT
>NZ_VRTY01000076.1 GCF_008017455.1 Pontibacter qinzhouensis
AACAACATGAAAGAAAAAGTATTAACCATTATTGGGGCGCATCCGACAAAAATAACTTGAATGTACTTAGTGCTCCTCCAAGTTAGTTCTTAGGAAATCCAAGTCTCTGCGTTGCATGTTCAAAGCGGCCAGAGGCGGAAAAATCGTCACGAGCGAGGACGCTCGCGCCATCATAATTTTATATTTCTAATTTTTAATTTGGCGAAGCACTAGACTAATTATTTGAATGAAATTGCCCTTCCAAAGCAAAAACGGCCAAAATTAGCCAAGGGTCTGGCGCTAAAACATAGCTTACTTCAGCTGGTGTTTTACTTTTCCTTTTGTAAAATAGGCTCTATTACAGCCCATACATTTTTAGCTAAAATTTTCTGGCCTTCTATCGTGGGGTGTATGCCATCGCCTTGGTTTAACTCACGGTTGCCGGCAACACCTTCAAGTAGAAAGGGGATGAGCAGCGCCTCTTTTTCTTTGGCCAACCTTGTAAACACATCGCGGAACTCCTTTGTAAACTGCTGCCCCATACTCGGAGGCATTTGCATGCCAGCCAATATCACTTCGGCCTCCGGGTTTTTTGCCCGCACCTTATCTATTATGGTAGCCAGGTTGCTGTAGGTTTCGCTGGGGTTGATGCCGCGTAAACCATCGTTTGCACCTAATTCTAATACAAAAACGTCTACGGGTTGGCGCAACAGCCAGTCTATCCGACTTTTACCACCTGCAGATGTTTCGCCGCTCAGGCCTGCGTTTACGGCCTTGTAAGGCAGCTGAAGGGAATCGATGCGTTGCTGAATGAGCGAAGGAAAAGCCTGGTCCGGCTCAAGACCGTAACCAGCGGTGAGGCTGTTGCCAAAGAAAAGGATGGTTTTAACACGTTCAGACCTGGAGGGAGCAGCCGGAGTGCTGGCGGAGGCAGAGGTTTGCTGCTCTTCAGCCACCTGACCGTTTTGTTGGGTGCTGCCGTTGTCGCAAGCGGTAAGTAAAAGCCCTGCAGAAAGGCAAAAGCTTAAAAATGTTATCTTTTTAAACATAAAAAAAGTAAGTTTCCTAAATATAAAGGTGTCTATCTCAAAACCTATAACGAACTTCAACAGTTATTGGGTTTTATAAATGCTAATGCCTGGTGCAGTAGTCGTGCCAGTGCCGCAAAATAAATTTTATATCTGTGACGACCATACTCGATATTCAGAACCTCGGAAAAATATACCACAGCGGCGACCGTGAACTGACCGTGCTCGAAGGCGTATCTTTTTCGCTGCAGGCCGGCGACACGTGCTCTATTGTCGGCCCTTCAGGAAGTGGCAAAACCACGCTGCTCGGACTTTGTGCCGGTCTCGACCGCGCCAGCACAGGATCTGTCACCTTAAATGGCATCCGGCTTGACAGTTTGTCTGAAGATAAACGGGCGCAGGTGCGGAACCAATATGTCGGGTTTATTTTTCAGAACTTCCAGCTTATTCCTACACTTACCGCTTTAGAAAATGTAATGGTACCGCTGGAGCTGCGTGGGGAGCGAAATGTGCAGAAGCAGGCCATGGAGCTTTTGGGTAGAGTAGGCCTGGCAGAACGCCACGACCATTACCCGACGCAACTATCTGGCGGGGAGCAGCAAAGAGTATCGCTGGCAAGGGCTTTCTCGAACAGGCCCTCCATTTTGTTTGCCGATGAACCAACCGGCAACCTCGACGAAGAAACTGGCGAGAAAGTGGAGCGGTTGCTCTTCGACCTGAACCAGGAAGCCGGAACCACCCTGGTGGTGGTAACGCACGATCTGGAACTGGCCGAGAAAACCCAACGCATCATCCGCATCAAAGGCGGGCACGTTATCAGCGACAAGGCCGTACACCACAACCAACTAGAATAGGTTGTAGGATAAAAAGCTTAATGGTTAAATTGTTGTCTGAATTTATAATCCGGCTTTTCTGGCGGATGTAACTCATTTCTTCAACAAAGCCATTAGAAAGCTATTCCTAATATTACTATTTGCAGTAAGTCTGGTAACCAATTTATAGTATAACATGCGTGTAGCTACAACTTCAATTAGTAGTAGAGATTAACTTCTGAAAGTTGCGGTAAATCAGCTACTCCAAGCATTCTAATTTTTAATTTGACATAGCGTTAGCTGGTTAAAATGAGTGAACAAAACGAAACAGAACCGATACCAAATCTTCAGGCGAAGCCGAAACTGAACATACCCTGGCTCCTCCGGATGGCCTGGCGCGACACCAGGCGAAGCAGAGGCAAACTCGTGCTTTTCCTGTCGTCTATTGTTTTGGGCATAGCTGCGCTGGTTGCCATCAATTCCTTCCGCGACAGTCTGCAGCGCGCCATCGATGAGCAGGCGCGGTCGCTTATTGGTGCTGACATGGTGATAGGCATGAACAAAGAGCCCGATTCGCTGGCTGCTGCACTTGTAGACTCGGTTCGCGGCCTGGGTGCCAGATCTGATGAGAACCGCCTGCTCTCCATGGTTTACTTTGTGAGCAGCAACTCCACGCGGCTGGTGCAGGTGCGGGCGCTGGAAGGTGGCTTTCCGTATTTTGGTGCAATAGAAACTGAACCGGAAGCCGCTAGTCGTACCTTTCGGGAGGGCAGGCGAGCACTTGTAGACTATAACCTGATGCTGCAGTACGAGGCCAAAACCGGCGATTCGGTGCGGGTCGGGAACCAGACCTTTCTAATAGAAGGAGCACTCAGGCGCATACCCGGCCAAACAGCCATGACGGCAGCAGTAGCTCCTGTAGTGTATATTCCGCGGCAATACCTGCCCGAAACCGGCTTGATGCAACGTGGCAGCCGGGTATCGTACTACTACTATTATGACTTAGACCGAACCGTTGAGCCAGATACGCTAGGCAAAAAGCTGGAGCCGAGGCTGGAGGAGTACGGCATGTTTTACGACACCGTCCAAACCCGGAAAGAGAGCATGGGCCGCTCGTACGACGAACTGGCGCGTTTCCTGGCATTGGTAGGGTTTGTGGCTTTGCTTTTAGGTTGTGTAGGTGTAGCCAGTGCCGTGCATGTGTATATGCGCGATAAGCTTAAAACAATCGGCGTTCTGCGTTGCCTGGGCATGAGCGGTAAACAGGCTTTTCTGGTGTACCTGTTCCAGGTGGCTGGCATGGGCTTGTTAGGAGGTATTATAGGCGCTGTGATTGGCAGTGTGGTGCAACTGGTGCTTCCGGAACTGTTCAAGGCTTTTCTGCCTGTTACTGTAGATGCTTACTTCTCTTTCGGAGCGGCTTTGCAGGGCGTTCTGCTGGGCATTTTTGTATCGGTGCTATTTGCGCTGCTGCCTTTGCTCTCTATCCGGCAGGTATCTCCTCTTATTACCCTTCGTGCTAATGTAGAGCACCTAACGAGCCAGAAAGATCCTTTACGCTGGGGTGTTTACGCGCTTATTCTACTGTTTATTCTGCTCTTCTCTAGGTGGCAGCTGGGTACCTGGTGGCAGGCTGCTTACTTTACGGGTGGTGTAGTGGCTGCCTTTTTGGTGCTGGCTGCGCTTGCCAAAGCCCTTAGCTGGACAGTACGCCGGTTCTTCCCTACAAATTGGGGCTATGTGTGGCGGCAGGGGCTGGCGAACCTGTACCGCCCTAATAACCAGACGCTCCTGCTGATGGTGTCGATTGGGTTAGGGACGGCACTCATTGGTACGCTATACATGGTGCAACGTACCTTGTTGAGCGAGCTGTCTATAGCCGGAAGCGAAGAGCAGCCGAACCTGGTGCTGTTCGATATACAAAATGCGCAGCGGGACGAGATAGGGGAGCTGACTAAAAAGGCAGGCCTACCCATAATTCATTATGACCCTATAGTTACGGTTCGGCTCGAGAAGATTAATGCTTTAACCTTAAGCGATGTAAGAGAAGATACCACCCTGGAGATTTCTCCTCGTGTATTTACCCGTGAATACAGAATTACTTACCGCAATCATCTGTCTGACGCAGAAAAAACGACAGAAGGTACCTGGGAGGAGAATCAGTCGGTTGAGGGCGAATTCGTGCCAGTATCGCTGGAAGACCGGTATGCGGAGCGTATGAAGGTGACATTAGGAGACACGTTAATATTTAATGTGCAGGGAGCACCCATAGCCACCAAAGTAAGCCATTTGCGGCGGGTAGACTGGAACCGGGTGCAAAGCAATTTCCTGGTAGTTTTTCCGGAGGGAGTGCTGGAGCAGGCACCGCAGTTTCATGTGCTCATGACCCGGAGCAGCGATGAGCAACAGGCGGCCAGGTTTCAGCGGAAGGTGGTAGAGGAATATCCGAATATCTCCACCATCGGGCTCGATCTTATACTACAGACACTCGACGAGGTGGTTAGCCAGATTTCTTTTGTAATTCAGTTTATGGCCTTGTTCAGCATCTTTACCGGTTTGCTGGTGCTGGTAGGTTCTGTCAACGTCAGCAAGTTTCAGCGGGTGCAGGAGAGTGTGCTGTTACGGACTTTAGGTGCCAGCAGAGGTCAGATTTTTGCTATTACAGCACTTGAGTATTTATTGCTTGGTGCGCTTGCCGCCTTTATAGGTTGCGCTATTGCTTTTGGAGCCTCGTGGGCGCTTAGTGTGTTTAGCTTTGAGGTGGAGTTTGTGCCGGTGGTGTGGCCGCTGGTAGTCATCTTTATGCTGGTTGCCATCCTGACACTTGCTGTAGGGCTTTTGAACAGCCGTGGTATACTAAATCGTCCGCCACTGGAGGTACTCCGGCGGGAGGCGTAAGCAGTAGAACTTTTTAGAACATCTACCTTTTATCTTTAATTAGATTCTTCTACTGCTCTGTTCTTTATAAATTATTCAAAGGAAAAGGGCCTTCAAAAGGAATTTTGCCTTTTTTGATCCAAGGGCAGGTCCCTTTTATTTAACTACTTGTCAGGCTTGGTGTCATCTGCGACAGGCAATAAAAAAGCCTCTCCGTTTTTGCTATCGGAGAGGCTTTTTTATTTATATCGTATTTTTAGAAGCGATTTGTCGCAGGGCGTCCCGCATTTCGGTTAGCAGCACTTCTTCTTTTGTTGGGGCAGGCGGAACAGCGGGTGCTTCTACTTTCTTTCGCTTCAGGCTGTTCATGCCTTTTATGATCATGAAAATGATAAAGGCCAGAATGATGAAGTTGATCAGTACCGTAATAAAATTACCCCAGGCAAATATAGCGCCTAGCTTTTTAGCTTCTTCCAGTGCCAGCCCTGTCGGTATATTGTCTGATAACGGAACGTAAAGGTTCGAAAAGTCGACATCGCCTATTATTTTACCTACCAATGGCATTATCAGGTCATTTACTACGGAGTTTACAATTCCGCTAAAGGCCGTGCCGATAATAATACCGACGGCAAGATCCATGACGTTGCCACGCATGGCAAATTCCTTGAACTCTTTAATCAATCCCATAGTGTGCTTATTTTTAGGTTTAAATGAATCCGGATGTTGGTATATAGCAGTAATATAATGAAAATAAGCCCTATTTAAAGTTGGTGAGCCCATATATTTTTTCACCTGCTCTTCTTCTCATCTTTTACCGGTCAGTTGTATGCTTCTTGTATCAGGTAGAGATACGGAATTAATTTATCGTACACAAAGAAATAGAGCAGCGCCAGCAGTATAGAAACCAGATTCCCGATCAGGAAATAATCGTTTGATATAGCATGCTGCTTCTCGGTATTGAGGCGGGTACCAATTTTTAAGGCTCCGAGCAGTGTGAGCACGTGTGGCAGGCCATTAGCCAGGCTGATGTAAATGAAAAACCTTTCGAGTAAGCCTTTTGCGATGGTGTTGTATTTGTTTCTCCTTTTTTCGCGGTTGTTCTGCTCTGGTTCCTTTTTCTCAAAGCGTCTCCTGATAAACTTAAACATAAAATACCCTATCGTTTCGCCTAGCAGGTAAATAGCAGCAAATAAGATATACTTCATCAGGCAGCGGCAATAAGGTGTAACAGTTCGCGGGCAGCAATATACTCTTTTATTTTTAGGCTTTTCTCGCGTTTCCACATCAGGGAGCGCACTTTACCCAGCTTCCCGGCCACCACTTTGTAATCCGGGTTTTGCAAAAATGTACTGATCAGGAGGCTGTCTGCTGGTTTCCAGGCATCTACCAGCGACTGGTATAAAAGCAGAGCCCGCTCCAGCATCTTATGCTGCTGCGTGTTACCTGGTTCCAGTTTGTAGCGGTTTCCTTTGTCTTTCTTTACCTGTTCCAGCATTTCGCGTGCCTGCGTCAGTCCGTTGCCCAGCATAGCATGCGCTTTTGCTGTGTTTACAGGGGTGTCTATGGGGCCATAATTAATAACATAGCGTAAGCTGAACGGCTTGTTATGGAGTACAATAAGTTCTTCTAACGCAACCATTACTTGCAGCCCGGCCGCTAAATCTGCTACTACTCCCTGAAACTCATCGCCCAGCGTTATGGTGAGCGGAGACAGCAACTGGTAATGACATTTTTTATTTACTTCTTCTACCACTGCTTTAAAAGCCTCCATCAGTTTGCCGCCGGGCTGCCTGCTGCTGCCGATAATGTCGGCCATCAGAATGTAGTAATTCTTTGAATTGGATTTCATGGGTAGAGAAACATTGTGTACTATTTCATTATATGTGAAATAAGCAATATGGTTTCAAATATAGTGAAATTCAATAAAGCTTTTGTTTTGGATATACATAATAACCTATACTACCTCAAAAAGGTAAAAAGCAAGCGTGTAAGCAAAGGCAATACCTGCTGCTGCACATGAAAAGCTAAACTTAATAAAGTAAACATGAAAAAGAACAGAATCGGGCAAGGAAAAACAGCCCTTATAACAGGAGCCTCAAATGGATTCGGAATGGAGTTTGCCAAACTTTTTGCCAAAGACGGATTTAATCTTGTGCTGGTGGCACGCACCGAAGACCGGATGAAGGACCTGGGCTACAGCCTGCAGGATGAGTACAGCCTCGAGAAAGTTTGCATTATAACCTCAGACTTAACAGAACCTGATGCACCACAAGATATATATGATGAGCTGAAGCGGATTGGGGTGCAGGTAGATGTGCTGGTGAACAATGCCGGTGTTGGGCTACACGGGTTTTTTCATGAAACTGACTTAGACAAAGAAGAAGAGATTATACAGTTGAACATAACAGCTGTTATGAAACTAACAAAGCTCTTTCTGCGCGATATGAAAGCCCGAAACGAAGGCAAGATCCTGAACGTAGCCTCTATAGTTTCGCTGATGCCAGCTCCGCTCATGGCTGTTTATGCTGCAACGAAAGCGTTTGTACTTTCGTTTTCAGAGGCCCTGAGCAACGAACTAAAGGATACGAACATAACTGTTACGGCTCTTTGCCCTGGTGCCAGCAATACCTACTTCTTTAAACGTGCCCAGGCCGAAAATACACGTGCCGCCAATGGGCCGCTATCGGAGCCGGATGTTGTAGCCAAGGATGGGTATGCTGCCCTGATGAAAGGGGAAGTGAAAATTGTATCGGGCCTGATGAACAAAGTACAGGCAGCTACCTCTAACTTACTACCTGATACGGCGCTGGCCTCCACTATGCGCTACCAAATGGAAGAAGAGGCTGAAAAAGAAACCCAGTACCACAGCTCGCTGTAGAATTTATTTAAAAAGAAAAGCGGCAGCGGCTGCAGATTAGTTTCTGCAGCCGCTGCCGCTTTTTAAGCTGTTTAAAAACCTGTAAAAATAAAGAAGGGATCCCGTTTAAAGATCCCTTCTTCTTGAAAAAACATAGACAACAATGCCATCTGCTTTCTCTTGTTTATAGAGTATTTTACGGCCTCCAGAAAGGCAGGTTTCAGTATTTCAGAAAAAATTAATAACTATTTGTTGCCAGCATAACCAGGGTGCAGTCGTGAAGCGTTTCGATGTTTGCTTCCTGAGCCATTTTTTCAAGTTCCCTGTTCTCGGTGCCTGGGTTAAAGATAATGCGCTTTGGCTTCAGCGATAAAATATAGTCGTACCATGATGTCTGGTTTTGCGGACCGACATAAAGGGTAACAGTGTCAACGTCTTCAATTACCTGCTGTTTGTCCGTTATAATAGGATGCCCGCCGACTTCACCTTTCCGGATGCCCACCGGCACTACCGTATGCCCATGCTGCTGTAGCCTCTGTACTGCTCTGTAGGCGAAACGTGTCGGATTGTCGGTAGCGCCTAAAACCAATGTCTTTTTCATATCGAGTTATTTCAAGGTCTCTACTAAATTATCTTCCTAATTAAACTGCAACTTTAGCACATTTGTTATTTTTTTGCACAGGTTCCTGTTGTTCAGCCTCCTATGTACTGGTAACATGGCAGTCGTAATTTAAGCCTTTTTGCCGAAACACAATCAGGCTTTTAAAGAAAATAGGAGCACAAGGCTAAGTTCACCCTTGAGGGTTTTTTCACAAAAAAGCTTTTGGAGGCTTATTTCATTCGAATAATTGTTATTAGCTGTGGCCGCTAATTGCCAAAAGGTTAATAAAGGTTCTTAAAAAGCTAGAGAAGACCATTTCCATCTGAATAACTAAGCGATTACACGCTTTACTTTAGCGGCTATCATCTCGGCGCAACGTTCTCCGTCCATAGCGGCAGACACGATGCCGCCTGCATAACCGGCTCCCTCGCCACAAGGATACAGGTTCTTGATCTGAACATGCTCCAGGGTAGCTTTATCGCGTGGAACACGAACAGGAGAGGACGTGCGGCTTTCAACCCCGATAATCTGGGCATCGTTCGATAGGTAGCCGCGCATTTTTCCGCCAAATGCTTTAAAGCCTTCGCGCAGGCGGTACGCCATGTCAGGCGAGAAAAGAGCATTTATATCGACGGGCGTTAGGCCGGGTTGATAGGATGTGTCGAGCAAGGCGCCTCCTGTTTTCTTTTTGGTGAAATCGAGCAGGAGTTGAGCAGGAGCAGCCTGGGTGCCTCCAGCCATGGCACAAGCTTTTTGCTCAAGGCTTTGCTGCATTTTAAGGCCAGCCAGAGGCCCGTACTGCTGCAGATCCATGTCTTCCAGTTCAATGGCCACCACTATGCCGGAGTTGGCAAAACGGGAATCGCGGCGGCTGGGCGACATGCCATTAACCACCACCTCGCCGGGAGCCGTGGCAGAGGGTACAATAAAGCCGCCAGGGCACATGCAGAACGAGAAAATGCCGCGTTGCCTGTTGTTATATACCGTCTGGTGCACCAGGGCGTACGAGGAGGCGGGTAAGTAGCAACCGCGGTCTTCGCACTTATACTGAATAGAATCGATAAGCCTTTGCTGGTGCTCTACCCGCACGCCCATGGCAAAAGGTTTGGCTTCAATTAAAATACCACGGTGGTGCAGCAGCTCAAAAATGTCGCGTGCGCTGTGGCCGGTGGCCAGAATAACAGCTTCTCCAATATGCTCCTGCCCATCCTGCGTCACGACTCCTTTCATCTGGCCCTGCTCCACTATGAAATCGGTTACCCGCTGATCGAAAAGCACTTGACCGCCTGCACCCAGAATAGCCTCCCGAATATTGGAGATAACGGCCGGTAGCTTGTTGGTGCCGATGTGCGGGTGAGCGTCGAACAAAATATCGGGGGTGGCTCCGTGTTGCACCAGCAGTTGCAGAATACGCTGCACATCGCCGCGCTTTTTAGAACGGGTGTAAAGTTTGCCATCAGAGTAAGTGCCTGCACCGCCTTCACCGAAACAATAATTTGAATCAGGGTTTACCAGATGTTCTTTGTTAATGGCAGCCAGGTCGCGCCTGCGGCTCCGCACATCTTTGCCTCGCTCCAGCACCACAGGCTTCAGGCCAAGCTCCAGGCATCGTAGGGCAGCAAAAAGTCCGGCTGGTCCGGCACCAACAATAATAACAGGTGTTGCATGCGAGACATCAGGGTAAGCAATGGGTGCTGAACCAAGCACATCGGCAGGAGGAGTATCGAGGTAAACATCGGCCCGTATCCGGAGTGCCACTTCGCGGCCACGGGCATCAATGGAGCGCTTAATCCGGTGAATAAACTTAACATCGTGCGGCTGCACCTGGGCGTGTTTCAACAGCTCTGTTTCGAGCAGCACCTTGTCGTAAGCCACTTCAGGGCTTACCACTACTTCAATTTCTTTTTTTCTCATGTACAGTAGGTAAGGTAGTTAACCTTAAACTATTTTCTAGATGGCCAGATTTTAGGTTATTTGTAGTCTGATTTTTTGTGGTCTTAAGAATTTTCAGATCAAAACAGCTGGCCCGGGTTTTAAGTTGCGTTACTACCCTTAAATTAACTCATCAGCATATTAACCAAACAGCACCTTACACATCACCGTTCAGCACTTTTTCTACCCAGCCTTTGCCCCAGTCTTCCAGCTCCTGCTGGTTCCAGAGTTCGGGGTAAAAAATGCGTTTCTGGAACTTGGGAGGCAGGTATTTCTGCCAGTTGGTACCGCCGGTGGCGGCAATAATCTCTGGGTCGCGCTGCAGGTAACGAACAGCAGATTTATAGTGCATCAGCGGCCAGTTCACGTTTACATTGCTGTCGAGTTCGCGCAGCTGCCGTATGAGTTTAGGGTTTTGCTGGTCTGTTTCCGGTAAGCGTTTATATACCGACCACACATTTTTCTGCTCGTAGTTCCTGGCGAAATGCACCAGTTGCTCGGTGTATTTTTCCTCGAAGCGAAGCAGTGTAAGTGTCTTGGCACCAGAAGATACTTCGGTGGCACCTTCTTTCCAGTAGATGCAGCCCATCAATTCTTCGTGGGTAGTGTGCTGGCCCAGCGTTTTGCGTTTTTCCTTATCGGTGAGGTTGTGCAGGTCGGTCGAGGCAATTTCGATCATGCGGTACTGCACCGACTGAAATCCGCTGGCTGGCATCAGGGCCATTCTGAACTGCAGGAACTGCTTCGGGTCCATGCCGTCTACCATCACATCAAAAGAATCGATCAGGTTTTCGAAATAGCGGTTAATGCGGCGTATGCGCTTGAGCAGCATCTCTGCCGACATAGCTGTGTCTTCACCAATCTGCCGGAACTCCTCCAGGCACAGTTTAAAGTAAAGCTCGGTTATCTGGTGGTAAATGATAAAAATCTTTTCATCAGGAATGGTCGTGCGTGGTATTTGCAGGCTTAACAGCGCATCCAGGTGAATGTAGTCCCAGTAGTTCAGGAAATCGGTGTGATAAAGGCCTTCCAGGTAAGCTGCCAGATCCTGCCCAAGGGGCACATATTTTTGTTCCAGACGTTTTATCTGGTCCCAAACTTCCTGGGGGTACGCATGCTCCATTTTACTAGATAATTTTAGGTTAAGCTGCAAAAACAGCGCAAAGTAAATAATTCTGAGGCTTTGTGAAACATAGGAGCCCAGAATAACTGCCTGAGCTGCCGCAGATGAACCAGTAATTAATTTATTTTAAGACCAGGCAACCGCGTCACCGGCCTTTGCATCTGCTTTTTACGGAGTCAAATATTTTTATAACTTGTGAGCTACAAAGCTATAACAACAGGTTAAGGAGAAGTGTGCCAGATGAGGCGGCAACCAAAAGTGGAATCCGCTGAACAAAGCTTATTTACCCATTAAGTGCCACCAGCACGAACAGGAGGTGCAGTTCCTGTAATGCCTGATCAGATTCTGTAAATTATTCAAATGAAATTAGCCTTCAGAAGGTTTTTATCTTGAAATTAGTCAAGGGTACTACACCGGCGAAACAGGAGATAGCCTGAAATTGAGGAGCTATTATTAAAGAGTGGCAAAACCTTTCAGCATTCCATGGTAAAATTTTCAACTCCAGCAGTATGAAAAAAGCCTTGTGTGCTGTTTAACGCAGTGCTTCAGTTTTGGCGGTGCTGCAGAAGCTGCCCTATCCTAGAGGTGTATTTTATGAGGAATTTTAATGCTGAGACGCTCCAGAACATGGTATTTGTGGAGTGTGATTGCCTGTTCATAGAAGAATTATGCTGATTGGTATAGTTAAGCAGCTCCTTTTGTAGATATTTTGCTAATGTAACAGCAGAATTGTTAAATTTGATTTTCCTATATTTCAATAAGTGTGTTCTAATGGCTGATAAAAGCAGCATTTTTGACATGATAGGGCCCGTGATGATTGGCCCCTCCAGTTCCCATACGGCAGGAGTGGTGCGTATCGCAAGGGCAGCCATTCGCATATTGGGAGCTGCCCCCGAAGAAGCTGTTATTACCTTCTATAACTCCTTTGCCCGCACCTACGAGGGGCATGGTAGCGACAAGGCTATTGTGGCCGGTTTGCTTGATTTTAAAACCGATGATACGCGCATAAAAGAAGCATTTGAGCATGCTGCGGCTAAAGGCCTGCATTACAAGTTCAAATCGATAGGAAATGCCTCCGCTATGCACCCCAACACACTCAAACTAAACCTGAAGCACGGAGGCAGAGAAGTAGAGGTGATCGGGCAGAGCCGGGGTGGCGGCGTCATCAGGATTGTGGAAGTAGATGGCTTTTCTTCAAACTTCTCTGCTAACCAGCACACCCTTATTATAGATGCAGACGATGTGAAAGGAAGCATTGCCTTTATTGCCTCTGTTATTGCACACGACGACTGCAACATTGCCACTATGAGTGTATCAAGAAAAGGAAAACATGAGTTAGCACGGCATTTTATAGAAATGGATTCTGGCATAAAACCCATTACACTCGATTATTTACGGCAACTGAGCTGGGTGAAACAAATTATTTACATTCCGAATATCGACCTCTAATCTGATACCTGTGAAAAAAATGTCTAAGAAATTATTGCTCGTGCTGGGGCTGATGCTGTGCGGTGCCACTGCCGGACAAGCACAAACACAATCTGGTAAAACCGGCCCCTGGACACTGCAGGAAGCCATAGAGTATGCCATTACCAATAACCTGCAGGTAAAACAGAACGCCTTAAGCCGCGATTTGAGCAGACTAGACCTGAAGCAATCGCAGTTAAACCGTGTGCCGACCATAAACGGCAACACCAGCTACAGCATAAATGCCGGTTCGTTTCAGGACCCTGTAACGTTCCAGTTGCTAACCCAAAGTGCGCAAACAGGTAACGTCTCTTTAAATGCCAATGTGCCGCTTTTTGCAGGTTTTCAGCAATTAAACACCATTAAACAGAACCAACTGCTGCTGCAGGCCAGCGAGCAGGAAAATCTATCGGTACAGAACGATATTACTATTCAGATTGTAACTGCTTACCTGAACATCCTGTTCGCCAATGAGCTCATTAATACCTCGCAGCTGCAGCGAACGCTTACGCAGGAGCAGTTAAACAGAACCGGTGTGTTGTTTAAAGCAGGCAGCGTAGCCGAAAACGCAGTGCTGGACCTGGAGTCTCAGCTGGCAACCGATGAGCTCAACCTGATTACGGCACAGAACCAGCGCGATGTGGCCAGGCTCACGCTCATGCAGCTCCTGAACATTCCGACCACCGAAAGTTTTGAAGTGCTGATACCGCAAATACCGGAGCCGGACCAGGAGCCCATCATTGTAAATGGCGACCAGGTTTACGATGCAGCCGTTCAAATTTTGCCAGCAATAAAAGCAGCTAACCTTCGCCTGCAAGGAGCCGCAAAAGGCTTGGATGTGGCTAAAGGTGGTTTCTATCCGCGCATTAACCTTTTTGGTGGAGTAGGTAGCCGGTACTCCAGTGCGAGCCAGTTTTTGTTCGGCCGTGAAGAAACCTTTAACGGCTATCTGCAGCAAAGTTACTTTGAAGACGTAGCAGGTAGTAACCTCATCAGAACCGTATTTGTGCCGAGCACCTCTTACCTGCCTGTTTATGGCGATTATCCGCTTTTCGATCAGTTAAAAGATAATATTAACCGACAAGCGGGTATTAGTATTCAAATTCCTATATTTAACGGTTTCCAGGTCCGCAATAATGTGGAGCGGGCCAAGCTGTCGCAGGAGAATGCCCGGGTGGCAGCCGATATTGCCCGTAACAACCTGCGCCAAACCATAGAACAGGCCTACCTCGATGCAGTGGCATCGCAGCGCAGGTATGCGGCAGCCAAGCAGCAGGTGCTGGCATCGGAGAAGAACTTCCGGAATGCGGAGTTAAGGCTGAACAGTGGCGTGATCAACACAGTTGATTTTAACGTGATAGCCAACACTTACAGGTCTGCACAATCAAGCCTGATACAGGCTAAATACGAATACACCTTCAAAGTCAAAATACTTGATTTTTACCAGGGCAAACCCCTAACCTTGTAATAAAACCATGGCAAAACGTAACTCAAACAAACTACTTTACACGCTTATAGGAGTAGCTCTTTTCCTTTTAGTTGGAGCACTGGTGGCCAAAAAGGCCGGCTGGATCGGGAAAGAAGAAAACGAGGAGGTAGTGCTGTCGGAGGTGAAACGGACCACGATAATTGAGAAAGTAAGTGCTTCCGGTAAAATACAGCCGGAGTCGGAAGTAAAAATAAGCCCCGATGTATCCGGAGAAATTATAGAACTGAATGTTGAAGAAGGCGACTCGGTGGTAAAAGGCATGCTGCTGCTGCGTATCCGCCCCGATAACTACCAGTCGATGGTGGATGCGCAACAGGCTGGCGTGAACCAGGCACGCGCGAACCTGGCCCAGACCAAAGCCCGTTTGCAGCAAGCGCGTGCCAACCAGGTGCAGGTTGTGCAGAATTACGACCGTAATAAGCAGCTTTACCAGCAAAAGGTAATATCGGAGGCAGAGTTTCAGCAGATACAGGCTACCTACGAGTCGGGGCAGCAGGAGATTGCCGGACTGGAGCAAAGTGTGCGCGCAGCAGATTTTAGTGTGCAAAACGCTTTGGCCTCACTTAAAGATGCCCGCGAAAACCTGAACAAGACTACTATTTATGCTCCTGTAAGCGGCACTGTTTCAAAGCTGAATGTAGAGCGGGGAGAGCGTGTAGTAGGAACCTCGCAGATGGCCGGCACGGAAATTATGCGCATCGCCAACCTGAACAATATGGAAGTGCGGGTAAACGTGAACGAGAACGACATTATACGGGTAGGTTTAAGCGATTCGGTTATTGTGGAAGTAGACTCCTATGCCAGCAAAGACGAAAAGTTTAAAGGCATCGTCACTGCCATTGCTAATTCGGCCAACGAAGGCGCTTCTTTAGAGGCTGTTACAGAGTTTGAGGTACGAATTCGCCTGCTCAACGATTCCTATACCCATATCGCCTCCAAAACCACGCGGCCTTTCCGACCGGGCATGACAGCCTCCGTTGAAATTCTGACAGAGCAGAAAAATAATGTTTTATCTGTACCTTTGTCTGCCGTTACCACGCGTTCTAATGAGCGCGAGCGTGCCGGTACTGAACAAAATGAGGAAGGGCAGGAGCAGCCCCAGCAGGTGAACAGAGAACCAGTAAAAGAGGTTGTTTTTGTATACGATGCCAACAACACTGTTAAAGCCGTACCAGTTAAAACCGGCATCAGCGACTTCGATAACATGGAAATTATCAGTGGTTTAGAGGCCGGTCAGAAAATAGTTTCCGGACCATTCAGAGCTGTTTCTAAAACACTGAAAGATGGTACTAAAGTAGCCGTAAAAAACGAAAACACACCTGCTAAGCCTGCTGCCATTGCCTCTGAGAAATAAGGAAATAACAAACAACAGCTTTGGAAAAAATTGCAGTTATAGGTGGCGGAAGCTGGGCAACAGCCTTGGTAAAAATACTTTCCGAAAATAAATCGCAGGTGCACTGGTGGATGCGTAACCGCGACGATGTGCAGCATCTGATTCAGTACAAGCACAACCCGCGTTACCTGAGCGGTGTTGGCTTCGACCTGAACTACGTGAAGCCCACCAACGACATTGAGGCAGCTGTAGCAGTAGCCGACTGGGTTATTCTGGCCGTGCCGGCTGCCTTTGTGCAACAGGTTATTTCGCTCCTGCCAGATAACTCCTTTAAGGGGAAAGTACTGGTTTCGGCTATAAAAGGCATGATTCCGGGCGAGAATATCCTGATATCAGATTACCTGGAGCGCCACTGCATAGTGCCTAACACGCACCAGCTTATTATTGCAGGTCCGTGCCATGCCGAAGAGGTGGCCCTCGAGAAGCAATCTTACCTCACCATCGGCTCCCATGACCTTGAAACAGCAGAGCGATTTTGTGAACTGCTACGTAATCGTTATGTTAAGGCAAACCCTCTCGACGACCTGGATGGCATTGAGTATTCGGCTGTTATAAAAAATATAATCGCTTTGGCCTGCGGAATTGCCCACGGGCTAAATTATGGCGATAATTTCCAGTCGGTGCTGGTTTCGAATGCCATGCTCGAGATAGAACGGTTTCTGCATCGCATCATGCCCATGCATCGCTCCCTTAGCGGCTCTGCCTATTTAGGAGATTTGCTCGTGACCGCCTATTCGCAGTTCAGCCGCAACCGCACATTCGGCAACATGATCGGCAGAGGCTACTCTGCAAAATCAGCACAGATGGAAATGAACATGGTGGCAGAGGGCTATTATGCGGTGCAGAGCATCTACGAATTGAACAAAACCTTTCAGCTCGATATGCCCATTACAACTGCCGTGTACAATATCTTGTATGAGCGTATTTCGCCGGCCGTGGAGTTCGAAATTCTGAAAAATAAGCTAAAATAGTTTCCGGAGGGAATTACCTGAACAGCCTGGCTGCACGTTTTGTTGCAGCCAGGCTGTTTGGCATTTTGGGGCTGTTTAAGGTGCAAATTATTCTAATGATATTGGCCTTCAGAAGCAAAAATGGCTTTTTTAATCCAAGGGTAAGGGTATTATTTTAGGTGCTGCTTTTTATAAGGAGAGCCCAGGGTGCGGTAAATGGACAAGACACAGGCCCCGGCAGCTAGCCAGATGCTGAACATCATGTTCAGCTTTACGAATTTAATAACCTCTAATTCTTTATCGGTAAACAGGTTGAGCAGGTACACCAACAGAAACGCATAACAGCAACCCATCAGGCTAATAATAAAAGAGCGATGGAAAATATCAGCAGGAAGCCTGTCGAGCATTGTCTGGTTTTTGAGGTGCCAGTGCAGGGGCAGAATTTTGCGGTTAACCAAGGCCTGCTGCGTTAATTTTGATGCCACCACCGCCAGAGAAAAGCTCATTACAAAGCTCGTCAAAAATAAATGACTGTTCATGCTCCGCTGGCCCCAAAGCGGAACCACCACCTCCTGACGCCACAAAAACCACGTTAGCGTACCAGTTACGACGCAATTAGCCAAAGCAAGCGCTAAGCTTACTCTCACCAAAAAAACATAGTTGGGGGTCATCCTCATACATCTAAAGACACGCCGTAAAAATCGTTAACATGCGAATTACTTCATCTGAAACTACTATTTTTTATTTAATTTAAAATCAGAACAGCGTTAATTTAAATTATTAGGTTTAGAATTGAATAGATTAGTATGTAGCGATAGAATAAATTTGTTTATTTGCTAACTTTTAAGGAGTTGTACTCCAATTATTTACTGCTTCTGCACCCTATAAAGCCAACTTTATTACTTTCAGTTTCTTATCAGATCAAGTTATGGGAGATGTACACTCTATTAAAGTTGTTTGCGCTATTTTGGAGCAGCATAACAGGGTGTTGGTAACGCAACGGAACCAGAACATGGCGCAGCCGCTCCTGTGGGAATTTCCGGGTGGTAAGCTTGAGCCGGATGAAGAGGAGGAGCAAGCCCTGATCAGAGAAATAAAAGAAGAGTTGCAGCTGGACATTCTGCCGGTAAAACGGTTAACACCTGTTTCTTATGCATTAGGAGATAAACTCTTAGAACTGATCCCGTACATTTGCCACTACAAAGCCGGTGCTATACAATTGGTGGAGCACAAAGCTTACCAATGGGCGGAGCGTAGCCGGCTCAGAAACTACAATTGGTGCCCTGCCGACCTTCCGGTTCTGGAAGAATATCTTCAGCTTACGCAGCTTAGCCTTTAGCTTTAACACCGCCTGGATGGCAGTTGATCTACCTGCTTTTTTTCTGATAAAGTGTGTACCGCAGCGCTGGTTTTAGGAGGCACTAATAGCGTGCCTTCCGAATAAAACCTTATGTGCTGCCGCAGAAGCAGATTTAGCTGTATCTTCGTGTTATGAAGAACCTACCGCTTTCTTTTGCTGAACGTATGCAGCTCCAGCTCGGAGAAGCTTTTCCGGCCTTCGAAACAGCCATGACCCTTACACCACCCGTGAGTATTCGGGCTAACATGGCTAAACTGGAGCAGCCGCTAGGTTTGCCGCACGTGCCCTGGAGCAGTCAAGGGTATTACCTCCCCGAAAGACCCTTGTTCACCCTCGACCCTCTGCTGCATGCAGGAGCCTATTATGTGCAGGAGGCGAGTTCTATGTTCCTGGAGCAGGCCCTGAAGCAGGCGGTGGATGTAACGGAGCCACTCCGGGTGCTGGACCTCTGCGGTGCGCCTGGTGGTAAATCTACTCACCTGGCCAGTCTGCTATCAGCAGAAAGCTTACTTGTGTCGAATGAGGTGATTAGGAGCAGAGCCACCATACTGGCCGAAAACATAGCCAAGTGGGGCAGTGGCAATGTGGTGGTAACAAACAACGATCCGCGCGATTTTCAGAAGCTACCAGAGTTTTTCGATGTGATGGTCGTGGATGCGCCCTGCAGCGGGGAAGGCATGTTCCGCAAAGACCCACAAGCCATGGAGGAGTGGTCGGAGGAGAACGTGAAGCTCTGCGCACAGCGGCAACAGCGCATCTTAATGGACGTGTGGCCTGCATTGAAACCTGGTGGCGTACTTATTTACAGCACCTGTACCTGGAACACAGCCGAAAACGAGGATAATATTGCGTGGCTGGCACAGCAGGAAGGAGCCAAGAGCCTGGCGCTGGAACTGGAGGCAAGCTGGGGCATTGTGCCGGGCGAGCAGCAAGGGGTACAGGGGTACCGGTTTTACCCGCACCAGCTACAGGGCGAGGGTTTTTTCCTGGCTGTTATCCAAAAGTCTGGTGAGGGGGCAGTTAATGGCACTTCCGGGAAACGCAAAAAATACAAGTTGGCTTTAGCCGGTAAAAAAGAAAAAGCCTTAGTAGAAAGTTGGTTAAAGAACACCGAAGAGCTGGAGTGGCTGCAGTACGGCGATTATATTTCAGCAATTCCGGCCAACCTTTTTGAAGAAGTAGATACTCTGTACCAAAACCTATATGTGCTGCAAGCCGGCACAGAGGTGGCTGAAGCGAAAGGAAAGAAGCTGAAACCTCAGCACCAGCTGGCCCTATCGCAGCAGCTCTCGTTAAACGAATTCGACACTGCTGAAGTAAGTCTGGAGCAAGCCTTGCGCTACCTCAGAAAAGAAGATATACAGTTAGGCGGCTCTGGTAGCAACTGGGTACTGCTGCAGTACCAGGGCTACACGCTTGGCTGGGCTAAGCAGATCGGCAACCGCATGAACAATTATTACCCAAAGGAGTGGCGCATCCGGATGGAACTGCCCGCTGTAGTTGAGGAAGAACAGTTGTTTTCACTTACCAGATACCTGGAGCGGTTTTAAGTAAAAATCCTTCTGAAGGGTATTTTCATTTGAATAATTTAATTGTGCAGAGGCTGAAAAATTTTAAGCTGCGTCTTAAAAAAAGCTCTTGTATCAGATGTTGAAGTCTTTGAAACAAGACCTTTTCGGTTTAAGATACTACTGCTCAACAAAAACAGATGTAGCTGGTATGCATTATCTGAAGTTGCCCAACCTTCCTAAATTTAAAAGCTATTATTTAAATAAAATAGCCCTTCAGAAGCTTTTTCAACGGAAAGTATCCAAGGGTTAATTGCCTGAAACTTACATGCCTGGTTGTAATATAAGCCCTTGAAATGAACATCATTTATGTGTTAGGATTACAACTCCTGGTCCTAAAGACTTTATGTTGCTGCTACCTGACCTTTATAAATTTACCCTTCACGGTAGCATGCTCTGAGCGTAGCGTCAGCGAGTAAGTTCCGGCAGGCAACTGATGGACATCCAGGGTGTGGGTCCCGTCGATCTTTTTAATGCCTGTACTGAGTACTGTTTGTCCCAACATGTCATGTATTTCCAGAATAGTGTTAAGGTCCACATATTCGGTATGGAGGTAAAGCAGCCCAGTAGTGGGGTTTGGAAATAGGGTTAGGACAGGTATAGTTGCAGCAGGCCCTACCGCTATAGCAGCAGAAATGGTATAGGTGCCTTGCGTGTCGACTTGCTTTAATCGGTAATAAACCACTTGCCCAGGCGCATGCACATCAGTAGCAGAATAAGTTGAAACCGAAAGGGTAGTTCCTTTACCGCGTATGATAGAAGTTGTTGTAAAGTGAAGACCATCGTTGCTGCGCTGCACTTCAAAATGCTTGTTGTCTTTTTCTGATGCCGTTTTCCAGCTTAATTCTACTGCCTTGCCCACTCGCTTGCCAGTGAATGATAACAACTCCACCGGCATACTCCGCAACGATACCTCATTAGTCGTGGCCAAAACAAAATCGCTGAAACTTTGGAATGGTACCACGCTGGTGATGACTCCGGTAGAAGCTGTTTCGTTTTGTAAGGCCGCACCCAAGTCAAGCCAATCGTCTCCGCTTGATTTCAGAATTCGCAGATTCCAGGGGGCAGGTACAGGTTCATGGGTGCCATAAGGCAAGGAGACAAATGCCTGCTTTACATTTTCAGGATTGTCTGGGGAGATGGTAAAATGGCCTTCTTCGGAAATAGTGTTAATGGAGCCTGGCAAGGTGCGGGTTCTGGCAGCACCTGTCTTATACACGGCAGTATAACCACTTAGAGTAGCCTCCTGCTGTGTCACGTTTAATATAACCGGATTATAGGCATCTGCATCACCAATAGGAAAAAATAAACTTGCCTGTTGCTTAGCTGTAAGTATTTTAACAGGTCCTTGAATAAAGCTATCGCGGCCTCCGCCTGTAACTGTTGTGTTGGCTCCAAGTGTCAGTAATTTTTCTGGTGCGGAGATAACATGACCGCCGTTCAGCGTGAGCGATCCGTGTATGGTTACCGGGCCTGTAAGTTCTAAGGCATTAGCGTCGCCATTTACGGTAACAGCATGGTAATTACCCGAACTCAATGTGTTTTCTGATCCGGCTATCAAAATATTGCCTAGTGCCATGTCGTAAGATGTGGCAACCCGTAAGCCATCTAGTGTAAGGCGAGGAGCGTAGCTGGCTGTGCCCTGGCGTAAGGCAATAACAGAAATGTTAGGAGTAGCGTTGCCCGAAGTAGGGGCCTCTGTTACTGAAATACCCTCCGCTGTATTTTCCTCGAACAGATTGTTCGGGTTTACATAAAGGGTGGTTTTATTACCCTGAGCACCAAACTCAAATTTCACGACTAGTAACAGCGTTGTACCAACCGGATAATTACCTGCAGCATAGGTAGCCGTATTCGTACTGCCACTTATGCCAAAATTAACAGTACCTGTAACCGTGCTTGCTTTTATAAACACCCGGCTTCTGAACTGGGTGTTGGTGTTGCCAAAATGGAGAAAGAAATCGCCTGTACTATTTGCACTGGCTACGTTAACCAAACAAGCGGTATAGATAGGAGTGTTTGGTAAAACCGGATCAAATGCTCTGTTCACATCCTGCCCTGTCAAATTCAGATACACTGCGTTACCCAATCCGCTGGAGCCATAACCAGGATATGCTAAGGCAGAGCTGACAAGTTTAAGGGCATTTGTTTCTGCACCGCTATGCACCGACCAGCCTAAGCTTGTAAGAGATGTTCCAA
Organism: Pontibacter qinzhouensis; assembly: GCF_008017455.1. GTDB lineage: Bacteria > Bacteroidota > Bacteroidia > Cytophagales > Hymenobacteraceae > Pontibacter > Pontibacter qinzhouensis. The sequence continues at coordinate 21,636 of NZ_VRTY01000076.1, forward strand.
CAGGAGCCTCAAAGGCGTCTTCAAAAAGTAATTGCCCGGGAGCAGGAGAGGTGGTCACTTCCAGTGTTCCGGCCGAAGATGTAAGATAAGCCTCCGCATAAGGCGTTTGGTTATCGTTGTAGGCGAACGCAGCTAGCTGGTAGCTTGTATTTGGTGCCAGACCTTTCAACGTAAATTCTGATTCTTCTCCGTTATAAACTACAAAATTGCCTGTTCCGATTTGAGTTCCAGCACCAAACGTACTGAGGGCACTGTAGCTGACACCATCGGTGGGCACAGCAGTAACGGGTTGTGATGCCCGGGCAAAGACCAATGTTTTAACTCCGTCACCTTTCTGGAGTTGTAACCTAAGCTGGTTATGCGAAGCCTTGGCAAGACTAATGGCAGGAGGTGTTGTTGGTCTGGTTGCTAATTCTACGGCTGGAGTTGTAAAGGAGTGGGTGGCACCATAGGCAGTACCGGCCCCGTTGGTAGCGTAAGCCCGCACAAAATAAGTAGTGGCAGGAACCAGGTTCGATAGCACACTGGAAAATATGCCTGGGCCGGTGCCATCGGTGGTGGTGGTATGAGCCGACCAATTGATTGTTAAATTTGTTCCTGACGTTCCATAAACAACTCCTCTCGCTGTTACTGGGGCATCGTTTGGTTGCAGCTTTACCTCGCCACCGGCTATTGCTTGGGCCGCTGTTATTGTACTCACTGCAGCTGTGGTTACAGAGGGTCTTTCTGAACCTGCACCGGTTAAAGGCATGCTCATGGTTGTGGCACCTGCGGTAGTTATTTGTAAGCTGCTGGCATAGGCCTGTACAGCTACAGGCTCAAACCTAACCTGCACCGTGGTAGCTGCCACCGTCCCATTTACAACCGGAAGACTTACGGACTGCACAAAGTTAGCTGAACTCCCGACCCTCAGCCTGAAGCCGGTGGCACTTGGTATGGTCAGTATAATATGATCTGTCAGGAAATTTCCACTTACTACCAGGTTTAGAACCGGGAAGGCAGCGGTTTGATTTATTTCAGCGTAGCCAAATTCTAATTGGTTCAGGCTAACTGCCATGACTGGTGCGGAAACTGTAATAGGAATTAGTTGACTTTGAGCCATTTTATCTCCGCAAATGGTTCTGGCCTGCACCAGAAGCATATAAGCACCTGGAGGACCAAGATCGGCTGCTCGTGGTGTATACATGGCTCCGGTAGCACCTGCAATAGGTTTAAAATCTGCTTCATCTGCGGCCTTGGTAAACCATCGAAAACCAGAGGCAGCCAGGGCAGTAGCAGTAAGAGAAGCGCCAGTTCCATTTACCCCGACAGTCTGGCCGGCAGAAGGCGAAACCGTAACGGCATGGTCAGCCGGTGAGCCGTTTATGGTAAAAGGACTTGTTTCGGGGCTGCTAGCGGAAGGACTGGAAGCGACTACCCGTACCTTATAGCCGGAGCCTTGTAGTGCGTTTGCCGGAATCCGAACCTCCAGGGGCGAACTTCCAGAAGCTGTAGCAAGCGGTTGCGTAAAGTTTCCTGAAGCATCAGAAAGTTGTGCGGTAAAAGTATTACTTGCATTAAAAGTACCTGTCGAATTAGCCAAAACCACGATAGTACTACCAGCGCAATGTGGTGCAGGTTGTGTTATGGTGGGGGTTGAAAGCGAAGGAGCAAGAGAAGCGGCATCGTTTGCGGTAATGCTTATGTCGTCTATGCCAAGCGCCTGGGCGTTAGTGGTAGTTGAACCTGTAGTAACCGCATAATTCCAGGCCAGGTAAAGCGTTTGGTCAGCTGCCAAAGGCAAGGAAAGGGTTTTGTCCGTTACCAGGCTGGTTGCTAAGGGGGCAGCTCCGGTTGGTCCGCTTCCTGAAATATTGGCATCTGAGCCGGCAAAACTGGTTCTGAAATGCTCACCAGCCGAAGTCCAGCTTCCGGCTTCACCCGTTGTTGAGTAGTAAAGCTGCACCGTAAAACCGGCTGGGTTCGTTCCATTCCGATATTTTTCGACCTGGTAACTTATCGTAAAATCTCGGATACTGCCAACACCTGTATTTTTAAGAGCGACGTACACATTCACGCTTCTTGAATCTGTACTGGAACAGAGACCTCCAATGGCGCGGTCGGTAACGGTTGCGGTTGAGCCAAAGTTGTAGATGCCGTGCACTGACATGGCTGTACTGGCAGCTTGCGTTGTAGTTGTTCTGGCGGTGTGGTAAGAGCCGACGGTGCGCAAACTCGTCAGGTTATCGGCTCGCCAGCCCACAGGCAAAACTGCTCCAGCCGATGATCCGATTTCATCAAAATTTTGTGTAACACTAGTGCCGGGTAAAACCTGTATTTGTGCTTTACTTATAAATGAAAAGCCAAGCATGAACAGAAACAGGAAGAGGATGCGCTGATTAGCAAAGGTGTTAGAAGGTAAAAATGTTTTCACAAATGGTAACGTAAAGTTAGATTATATTCAGATGTAGCCTAAACTTTACATTGTTTTTGGAAGTTCCTTCTGACTGAAAAATAAAAAATGATAAGTATCATTAAGTAAGGCTTTTGCATTTAGTTCGGAGAAATTGCTACCAGATAAGAAGGTAGCTTTTCCCTGAAACCATTAAAAAATAACCTTATTGTTTTTGAGCGTTCAGGTATAAATTCTTAAACAAATAAGAAATTCTGTTGACATAATGGCAAAATCAAAAGCTTAAAATCAGCTATTCTGGAGGTGTGAAAATCAAGCTCACATTAAAATTTGACATAAAAATTTGCAGGTAAGCCTATATTTTTGAAGGGATCGTTAAAAAAATGGTATAGATTTTTAAAATCACCTATAAAAAAATCAGCAACACGCTTGTGAAATTAAATTTCTGCCTATATTTGCTCAAATTAAAAACACCAACTTTATCTTCATATGGCCAAACTTCGTTTCAAAGCTCTTGAGCTCGTAAGCCAACGAACAGTTAGTGAAGTATCATCCCCTTCACAAAAAATTTCAGATTACTATGGAGAGAACGTTTTCGGATTAGATGCCATGCGTTCCACACTCTCATCTGACTACTTCAAGAAACTGCGTCGTGCTATCGACGCTGGCGAAAAAGTAGATCGCAATCTTGCCGATACTGTTGCAGCCGCTATGAAAGCCTGGGCAGTTGACAAAGGTGCTACTCACTACACTCACTGGTTCCAGCCGCTGACAGGTGCCACTGCCGAAAAGCATGACTCCTTCTTTGACCTGACCAGCGATGGCAAAGCTATTGAGAGCTTTAAGGCGAGTGCTTTGGTACAGCAGGAGCCAGATGCTTCTTCTTTCCCGAGCGGTGGCATTCGTAACACGTTTGAGGCACGTGGCTACACTGCCTGGGATCCTTCGTCTCCTGCCTTTATTCTGGAGAGCGGTGGTTCTAAAACGCTTTGTATTCCGACCATCTTCGTTTCATACACTGGCGAGGCACTCGACTACAAAACTCCTTTACTTAAATCACTGCACCTGCTGAACGAGGCCGCAGTGCCTGTTTGCCAGTATTTTGATAAAGATGTAACTAAAGTTGGCGTAACACTGGGTATAGAGCAGGAGTATTTCCTTGTTGACAGAGCCCTGTTTGATGCCCGCCCGGACCTTGCTATTTCTGGCAGAACCGTATTCGGACATGCTCCTGCAAAAGGTCAGCAGCTCGAAGACCATTATTTTGGTTCTATTCCTAGCCGTGTACATGCTTACATGGTCGATTTTGAAAAAGCTGCTCATAAATTAGGTATTCCTTTGCGCACACGCCACAACGAAGTGGCTCCAAGCCAGTTTGAGTGTGCTCCGACTTTTGAGGATGCCAGCCTTGCCGCCGACCACAACCAGCTCCTGATGGATATTATGGATAAAGTTGCTGAGCGCCACGGATTTAAAGTGTTACTGCACGAGAAGCCGTTTAAAGGCATTAACGGTAGCGGTAAACACAACAACTGGGCTATGAGCACCAACACTGGGGTTAACCTGCTGGGACCTGGTAAAAAGCCAAAAGAAAACCTGCAGTTCCTGACGTTCTTTATCAACACCATACAGGCTGTTTACAAAAACGCTGACTTGCTACGTGCTACTATTGCCTCTGCCAGCAACGACCACCGTTTAGGTGCTAACGAGGCTCCTCCGGCTATTATGTCGGTATTTATCGGTCAGCAGCTAACAGAGTTGCTCGATGAGTTTGAGCGCACCGAAAAAGTGCCGATGGAGAAAGGCGATAACATGTACATGAAGCTTGGTATCGATAAAATACCTGAAATTCTTCTGGACAACACCGACCGTAACCGTACCTCGCCATTTGCCTTTACAGGAAATAAATTCGAATTACGGGCAGTAGGTTCTTCTGCCAACGTATCGGCTCCGATGACTGCTCTGAACACCATGATGGCTAACCAGCTGATCGAGTTCAGAACGAAAGTGGACGAACTGATCGATGGTCAGGGTATGAAAAAGGAAATTGCCATTATACAGGTGCTACGCGAGTATGTGGTAGAATCTAAGAATATTCGTTTCGAAGGAAATGGTTACTCTGACGAGTGGGCAGAAGAGGCTGAGCGTCGTGGATTGTCTAATATCAAATCTACACCGCTTTCTCTTGATGTATACCACAGAGCAGAGGTTAAAGACCTATTCACCCGTCATAATATCTTTACCGAAGTAGAGTTAAATGCCCGTCACGAAATTCTTCTGGAAGAATATATCAAGAAAATCCAGATTGAGTCGCGCGTAATGGGAGACCTGGCCATGAACCACGTTATACCTACGGCAGTTGCTTATCAGAACAAACTCATAAACAACTACAAAGGTCTGAAAGAGCTTGGCCTGGAAGATGATTACTCTGACACTATGCTGGAGTCTATCAAGAAAATGTCTGGCTATATCTCTACTATCCAGAAAAATGTAGTGTCAATGATAGGTGCCCGTAAAAAGGCAAATAAGATTGAAGATTCGCGTGAGCGCGCTATTTTCTACAGCGAGGAAATCATCAGCTACTTCGATGTAATCCGTCATAGTGTAGATAAACTCGAACTAATGGTGGACGACGAAGATTGGCCGTTGGTAAAATACCGTGAGCTGTTGTTCCTGCGTTAATCCAGGTTCTAATGCTAAAAAGGGAGGTGCTCGAAAGGGCGCCTCCCTTTTTTATTCGGCTGTAGCAGTCTTTGGAGCTGGTGCCTGTTTAAATAAGGTGTTGGTTTAATAGTAAATACCTAAGCAAGCCTTGGCAAAATCTTGCTCAAAAACTCTTGGAAGGCCTATTTCATTTGAATAATTTGATCCGAAACTGCGCCACCTTCGGCACCTGCTAAGCCGTTTGCTTTTTTAGCCTCTTTCATGTAACTGATAATGGAGCCACTAAGCTTAGCTAAGATAAACGGAAGCAGGACAATGGCCAGGCTAACAGCAATAATTGAACGTAACCCCAAACGTAAGATAAGATTTTGAACGACCCGATCTTTAAGTTCTTTCCCCAGAAAAAGAGCGGTTTCTGACATGGGTTTTCCCTTCAGTACTTCCTCTACTTCTTTCCAGTTGCCCTTTGCTGCCTGTCGCTTCACAAAGCCCCAAATAGTATCTTTTGTTACCTGAATAGCATCAACCAGTTGTGCATGTCGCAACTGCGTCCAGCGTAGTAGTTCCTGCTGATTTAAAAACGGATTCTCTTGTAAGAAAAATTTCATGTTGATGTGGTTGTAGCGTTGTATGCGTAATTATAGTCGCCTTATTGTCTGATTCAGGACGCTTTATCCTTTTACGGATTCTAAACTGTTTCGCGCATTTCAGGCCTTATTTAAGGAAGAATAAACTGCTTCATGATCATTTAATGTAGCATACTCCTCAAAATGATGAATAAACTGTAACTTTACAGCTAGTAACTTGTTTAGTAAAGGCGTAAAAAAGCTACCAATGCGCTACGCTAGTTGAACAAAGCAACAGCAGGTTTGGTTAAAGTAAGAAGCAGATTCTCTTGAATATGAGCAAAATTTATTGTCCGAGCATGGTTGCGTACCAGCGCAGAAAATCACTTGTGGTGAACATTGGCGATTTGCCCATGGGCGGTGATTACCCGATCAGGGTGCAGTCTATGACCACCGTCGACACCATGGATACCGTTGGTTCAGTAGAGCAGTGCATCCGCATGATTGAAGCTGGCTGTGAGTACATCCGGATAACAGCACCAAGCATGAAGGAAGCAGAGAACCTGCGCCATATACGTGATGAATTGCGCCGCCGTGGGTACACCACTCCTCTTATAGCCGATATTCATTTCACGCCAAATGCAGCCGAAGTCGCAGCGCGCATAGTAGAGAAGGTGCGTGTAAACCCCGGTAATTACGCCGATAAAAAGAAGTTTGAAGTTATTTCTTATAACGACATTACTTACCAGGCGGAGCTGGACCGGATTCGGGAGCGCTTTGTACCGCTCGTGCGCATCTGCAAAGAACATGGCACTGCCATGCGCATCGGCACCAACCATGGCTCACTTTCTGATCGTATTTTGAGCCGCTATGGCGATACGCCACTAGGCATGGTAGAAAGTGCGCTCGAGTTTCTGCGTATTTGTGAAGATGAGCAGTACTACAACATCGTAATCTCCATGAAAGCCTCTAACACGCAGGTAATGGTGCAGGCTTACAGGCTGCTGGTGCAGAAGCTTGATGAAGAGGGGCTGAAACCATACCCGTTGCACCTTGGGGTAACAGAGGCTGGCGAAGCTGAGGATGGTCGTATTAAATCGGCGGTTGGCATCGGCACGTTGCTCGAAGACGGGCTGGGCGATACAGTGCGTGTTTCTTTAACGGAGGCTCCGGAAGCAGAAGCTCCGGTTGCCAAAGCCTTGATAGACCGCTACACATACCGTGCAGAGAAGGCAGCCCCCATAAAGCCGATCTGCCAGGTTCCGATAGATCCGTTTCAGTATCATAGGCGCGAAACCCATGAGGTAGAGAACCTGGGAGCAGGTAATGTGCCACGTGTTGTGGCAGACCTAAGCAAGCTGGAGAATTTAACTTATGCCGACCTGAAATGTGTTGGCCACCTGTACTCGATGCTGCTCGATAAGTTCAACATGAATGATCTGGGTGCAGACTTTATCTATACCGGCGACAGGCCCATTAGCTTTATGCTTCCAAATGGCCTGAAGGAACTATTGAATTATGTGCCGTGGCAGCTGAAGGAAGAACAGGAAAACTGCCACCCCTTGCTCACGGCAAAGCAATACCTGGAGGCAACGCAACTGCATCCTAAACTGAACTTTGTAGAGCTAACTATCAGCGACCTGCAAGACGAAATGCTGGAGCGGTTAAAAGCTGACGCAACCACCGTGCTGCTGCTGCACACTGCTAACGAGCACGCTATGGCGGAGCTGCGGAAGAGCTTCTTCAGGTTAATGAACAACGGCGTAACGAACCCTTGCATTATTAAACGGGCCTATGGCGAACTGACTCCGGACGAGGTGCAGCTCTATGCTGCCACAGACGTAGGAGGGTTGTTGATAGATGGCTTGGGAGATGGCATTATGCTTGGCACCGATTACCTGAAGCACCAGGAAAAAAGCACCCTGCTACAGACCGTGGAGCAGTTGAATAACCTGAGCTTCGGCATATTACAGGCCGCTCGTACTCGCATGAGCAAAACCGAATACATTAGTTGCCCCAGCTGCGGCCGAACCTTGTTCGACCTACAGGAAACCACCGCTAAAATCAGGAAACGGACTGACCATTTAAAGGGAGTTAAAATTGGCATCATGGGCTGCATTGTAAACGGTCCTGGCGAAATGGCCGATGCCGACTACGGGTATGTGGGCGTTGGCAAAGACAAGATAGCGCTGTACCGGGGGCAGACCGTAGTTAAAAAATCTGTGCCTGCAGACCGTGCCGTAGACGAACTGATAGAACTGATCAGAGAAGACGAAAAGTGGCTCGAACCTGTGGTGCTGCAGGAATAAAGGTTTCTTTTGAACGAGCAGCAGGGAAGGCAACCCTTGACACCCTGGGGTGAAAAAAGCTTTTGGAGGGTGATTTGATTAGCAGAATTTGCGGGAAGTTTATTTTAACTGCTTCTTCAGCTAAATCAAAATAAAAAAATTAAATTAAGCCATCTGTAACGAGGCACAAAACATTTATCTCTTCTGTTGAAGGGGTATAAAGTGTTACCACAGTTTGTGGCTAGTAGCACCAGTTTCCTTACAGGCAGCTTTAAATAAAATAATAGTATTAGTATAACGATTATGAAGGGATTATTCGATTTTTCGGAAGTGGCAACTTATTTTTTTCGTAAGAAAAACCCCAACCGCAAATCCAACTTTAATTTGCGGGCAATGCATACTATCAATAAAATTTCCATGCTGATGTTCCTGTTAGGAATTATATACTTTATCATCAAGCACTGGTAAGTATCTATGAATATTGAGGAATTCAGGGAGTATTGCCTGGGTAAGGCAGGAGCAACTGAAAGTACTCCTTTTGGAGGAGATACGCTCGTGTTTAAAGTGGCCGATAAAATTTTCGCACTTACCAGTATCGGAGACTTCGAAAGTGGCATAAACCTGAAATGCGTACCTGAACATGCGGTAGAGCTACGCGAAAAATATGCCTGTGTGTTGCCAGGTTATCACATGAATAAAAAGCACTGGAACACGATTCTACCAAACGGTTCAGTTCCTGATGCGCTGTTGCAACAGTGGATAGATGATTCTTACCAGCTAGTAATTAGTAAACTTCCGAAAGCTACAAAGCTTTTGTTTGGCTTTTAAACTGTTTGAATTCCTATAATTGCTTTACTTGCTGCTATAGCTGCAGATTGAGTAATGTATGCGCTTTTAATGAAACTGAACCAATAAATGTATAAACATATAAGAACTTGTTTTTCAGTTGTTTATGAATTTATTGTGAAAAAATTATAAAAATGTGTTAAAAAAAAGTAAATTATAAGTATACTTGAGCACACACATTTTACGTTACA
>NZ_VRTY01000077.1 GCF_008017455.1 Pontibacter qinzhouensis
CAGTTTTCGTGTCGTTGCCGTCGCTATTATTATGCTTCAGAAACACTTCACCTTCCACAATGCGGTCGTAAAATGTTTCTAGTTTGTTCACTTTCTGAGTCACAAATTCGGTCAGCTGAGTGTCAGCATCGAAATGGATGGAATGCATCTGTAGCTTCATAGTTATAAAAATTAAAAGTTTAACTTATGCCTTAGGATGAGCTTTCTCGAAAATCGATTTAAGCTTCTCAATAGAATTATGAGTATAAACCTGCGTAGCGGCAAGGCTGGCATGCCCGAGTAAATCCTTTATAGCATTCAGGTCAGCGCCCTTATTTAAAAGGTGCGTCGCGAATGAGTGCCGGAGCGTATGGGGGCTATTATGGTCTGAAGTAGTGATCAAGCTAATGTATTTCTTTACAACACGGTATACAAACTTCGGATATAGAGGGCGTGCCTTAGTAGTAACGAGCAGCTTTTCGGAATTGTTATCTGCTACTTCTGTTTTCTTAGCAACCAAATATAATTCTATAGTAGCGTGCAGCGAATCGTTGATTGGGATAATGCGCTCTTTGTTGCCTTTGCCTAAAACCCGAACAGTGCGGGCATGCATGTTTAGATCGGCGTGCTCTACGCCAATAAGCTCGGCAAGTCGTATGCCGGTACCGTACAAAAACTCCAGAATGAGCTTGTCGCGGTAACCCTCAAAGGTTTCCTCAAATTCAAAAGTATCGAGCAGGTTGTTAAATGGTTGCTCCAGTACAAAGCCAGGCAGCTTTTTAGAGGCCTTCGGTGCTTTAATACGAAGCATGGGGTTTACCTGTATGCGCTGCTGCGACAACAGAAATCTATAGTAGGAGCGGAGGCAGGCAATTTTACGGTTAATAGAGCGGGCCTCCAGGTGTCGTTGCACCAAAGAAAGGAGCCACGACCGGATAATGGCATGGTCAGCCTCGGCAGCATCAGAAATCTGATACACCTCTTGCAGGTAGTCTGCAAACTGACCAAGGTCTGTGTGGTAAGATGTTAGTGTATGAGGGCTGTAGCGCTTCTCATACTCCAGGTACTTAAAAAATAAATCCATAAATTAGTGTGCTGGGCAGTACACTAATTTATGGAAAAATATCTGTAGTACCAGTAAAGACTAGTAGTTATCTTGAGCGAAAAGCGTTTGCTTATATTTCGCTCTTTCTTTCTGCTTTCTTTTAGAAACAGATGGTTTTTCAAAGAAAGTCCTTGCTCTCAGTTCTTTAAGAACTCCAGTTCTTTCAAATTTCTTCTTAAATCTCTTCAGAGCGCGGTCTACTGACTCGTTGTCTTTTACGTTTACAATAATCATATTTTTTTGTTTCTTCTTCAGATATTAGGGTTGCAAATTTACGCAAGGTTTTACTTAAAAATCAATAGATTGGCAAAATATTTTACACAACCTGGCTAAATAGTCTCTCAGGCCGCACCAAAGACGCCAGCCTGAACTATATCCTGACGTTTATTTGCCCGAAAAGGTTACTTCAAAATGGCTCTAGCAATCACAAGCTTCTGTATTTCGCTGGTTCCTTCGCCTATAGTGCAGAGTTTGGCATCGCGGTAAAACTTTTCGGCCGGATAGTCTTTTGTAAACCCGTAGCCACCGAAAATCTGTAGCGCTTCGTTAGCGGCACGCACTGCTACCTCAGAGGCATAATATTTTGCCATCGCCGATTGTTTGTTTACATCGAGCCCCCGGTTTTTCATGTCGGCTGCCTGGTAAGTTAGCAACGAGGCCGCTTCTATTTCGGTGGCCATGTCGGCGAGCTTAAACGAAATACCCTGAAACGAGGAAATAGGCTTATTAAACTGCTGCCGCTCCTGCGAGTAAGCCAGTGCGGCCTCAAAAGCCCCCTGCGCAATACCAAGAGAGAGGGCTGCAATAGAGATACGGCCGCCATCAAGTACTTTCATGGCCTGTATAAAGCCTTCACCCACCTGGCCAAGCACCTGGTCGTGGTGCACGCGGCAATCCTGAAACACGAGTTCTGTGGTTTCGGAGGCGCGCATACCCATTTTATCTTCTTTTCGGCCAGCGCTAAACCCGGGCGTGCCCTTTTCAATGATAAAGGCCGTCATGCCACGAGAGTCACCTGTTTCGCCGGTGCGCACAATCACCACCGCCACCTGCCCCGATTTACCATGCGTTATAAAGTTCTTAGCGCCATTAATAACCCAGTAGTCGCCATTTTTAACTGCCACGGTACGCATGTTACCGGCATCAGAGCCAGTGTTAGGTTCTGTCAGGCCCCAGGCGCCTATCCATTCGGCAGTGGCGAGTTTGGGCAGGTATTTCTGTTTCTGAGCTTCGTTGGCGAATTGCAGAATATGCCCGGTGCAGAGCGAGTTATGGGCCGCCATAGAAAGACCGATGGAGCCATCTATTTTCGACAGCTCGGCAATAGCGGTTACATACTCCAGGTAGCCAAAGCCTGAGCCGCCATACGCGGTGGGCACCAGCACCCCCATCAGCCCCAGCTCCCCCAGCTTTTTAAACACTTCTACCGGAAACTCCTGGCTCTCGTCCCACTCGCGCATAAACGGACGAATGTGTTTGGTGCCGAAGTCCCGGATCATGTCAGCAATCATGCGCTGATTTTCTGTCGTCGATAATTCCATTTTTTCCTGATTGTAGTTTATTTTAGAGGTAGTGTGTAAGCTTCTGAATACATAGGACTTGCTGATTGAACAAGCCAAATGCCGACTTGTTTATAGAGTTAAATTCAATGTACTCTTTAAAAAGGTAGCATAAGTAAACAGTAAGTCGCGTATATAACGGTTTGCGGCAGTTGCATGTTTAGCCGTTTTGAAATTTAACTAAATCTGCTTAAACTTCTATTTAAAGAAGAAGCTGCTGAAGGAGCCGTTAATATGCCGAAGTGGCAGGTTAATTAGCTGCTGCTGACGTTCTCTAATTTTGTCAAACGCTATAATTGCGATATATTACACATATATTTGCGTAATAGTAACAACCTGAGTTTTGGTCTGGAATTTGTTTTTGATCTGAAATCTGATTGCTGAGCAAACTGGCAAAACAGGCTGCTGGTTGCAGGCATGCGGCCCGGAAAGTTAAAACATATAGAAAGTTTAGGTACTACATAAGACCCTGTTTAAAATTCGTTTTTGCAGCGCGAAGATTGAAATTTAAGCATGGTCTGAACCTGTTTACAGCGCAATAAATAAATTTCTTTAATGGTCTTAAGCAGGTCTTGCGGGTGTTGTTACACTAATATTGTTACATGATACAGTTTTTAAAAGATTTGTTTGGTGCTGCTGTGGAAGAAGCTTCGTTGGCTTGCCTCGAAGTAGATATGCATTCTCATATTTTACCCGGACTCGACGACGGTGCAGAAAGTCTGGAACAGTCGCTTGAGCTGGTGAGGGCAATGCAGGCATTGGGGTACCGAAAGCTGATCATGACACCCCATATCATGAGTGACTTTTATAAGAACACACCCGCTGGTATCAGAAAAAAGCTTAGAGTATTGCAAGATGCTGTGGCAGAAGCCAAAATAGACATGGAGCTTGCCTGTGCAGCAGAACATTACCTCGACGAAGGCTTCATTAAAAAACTGGAGTCGAAAGAGGAGCTGCTCACGTTTGGCGATAATTACCTGCTGTTCGAGACTTCTTTCCTGAACGAGCCGCTTAACCTGAACGAGGCTGTGTTCCTGATGCGTACGCAGGGCTATAGGCCGGTGCTGGCGCACCCGGAGCGCTACACTTACTTTAGCGGCAAATACAAGGAGCTGGTGGCGCTGCGCGAAAAAGGCGTGCTCTTCCAGATAAACATGAACTCGCTGGTTGGCTATTACTCCGGTGCTGCCCGCGCCACTGCCGAAAAGCTCGTAGACGACGGCATGGTAGATTTTCTGGGAACAGATGCCCATGCCATCAAACATATTACCTCCTTGCAAAAAGTAATGAACTGCAAGTATATTCATAAGGCGTTGGCACTAAAGCTGCGTAATAACCAACTTTAAGCACTCCCTTGTATTTTTAGGCTATGACGGTATTTGTGACAGGTGGTAGTGGCCTGCTCGGCAGCTATTTAATTTCGGCCTTGTTGGCGCAGGGTCATCAGGTAAAGGCGCTCTATAGAGGGCAGGTGCCCCAGTTGCCAGGCTCCGAAAAAGTTAACTGGCTACAAGGCGACATACTGGACCCCAGCCTTTTGCAGGAGGTGCTCCAGGGGGTGCAGTACGTTTTTCATTGTGCCGGGCTGGTGTCGTATGCTCCGCAGGACGAGGAACTGCTGAAACAGGTTAATGTAGAAGGAACTGCTACCATAGTAGATGCCTGCCTCGAAGCCGGTAACATAAAACTTTGCCACGTCAGCTCCATTGCCGCAATAGGGCGGTCCAAAACCGCCCCCGTGCTATCTGAGAAAAACAAATGGGACCAGGCTGAAGAACACTCGGCTTATGCCAGCTCTAAATACTTTGGGGAGCTGGAAGTATGGCGTGGTGTGGCAGAGGGGCTAAAGGCTGTTGTCGTAAACCCTTCGGTTGTGTTGGGACCAGCCGATTGGAACCGCAGCAGCACCCGCCTGTTTAAATATGTTTTTGATGAAAAACCGTTTTACACCATTGGCAGCGCCAATTTTGTAGATGTGCGCGATGTGGTGGAGGCCATGATTAAACTTACGTTCTCGGAAATATCAGGAGAAAGATTTATATTAAATGCAAAACAGATGGAGTACAAACTTTTTTTTGAGCAGGTAGCATATTGCTTTGGCAAAAAGGCTCCATCTCGTAAAGTAATTCCTGCCCTGGCAGAGGTCGTTTGGCGTTTTGAACATGTCCTTGCCAAGGTTACCGGCAGGAGGCCCTTAATCACCAAAGATACAGCACGGGTATCTGGCAAAAGCCATTTGTTTAGCAACGAAAAAATAAGACAAGCCATAGCCATGGAGTTCAGGCCGTTGGGGGAGACCATTGCCTGGTGCTGTAGCCAGTTGTTGCTGGCCGGTAAGCGCTCTGAAACAGCAGAGGCTCTCTAAACTATTTGCTAGCTTAAAATGTAATATGAAAAAGGCTGCCATGCCTGGTAGCTTGTTGGATTTTGGAGATGAAAGAAAACTTTGATGAACACAGCGAGGAACTTGAACTGATACAGCGGTTCGAACAGATGCTGGGAAGTAGTGAAACTGCTTTTTTCGACCTCAATGATTTTGAATATATAATTGACCACTATACGGCCAATTTCGACTATAAAAAGGCTATTCTCGCCTGCGACTCTGCTCTTGCCCAGTACCCATTCTCGAATGAACTGCTCATAGACAAGGCGCAATTGCTGGCTATGTCCGGTAGTTTCGACGAGGCGCTTACGCTTATTGAGCAGGTAGCCGAAGTAGAACTGCAGAACCCGGATGTGTTCCTGACCCGTGGCATTATTTTTACCCAGCGTGGCGACTACCGCGATGCCATAGACCAGTTTAAAAAAGCCCTGGCCTTTGCCGAAGACCGCGACGACATCTACTTTAACATTGGCCTGGCCTACCAGACCTGGGGTAAGTTTACATCGGCAATAAAGTACTACAAGAAGTGCATTGCCCTGAACGTGGAGAACGAAGCGGCGATGCAGGAGGTGGTATATTGCATGGAGATTACGGGCAGCATGCGCGAGGAGCTTCCTTTTTTCCAGGAGTTCGTAGATGCCGACCCGTATTCGTATGTGGCCTGGTTTAACCTGGGCAACGTGTACAACAAACTGGGCAACTACGACAAAGCCATTGCCGCCTACGACTACTCCACCATTATAAAGCCCGACTTTATTACTGCTTACAACAACATGGCCAACGCCTATGTGTTTCTGGGTGAGTACACAAAAGCCATTGAGGCCTTTAACGCGATGCTGGAGCACGGTTCGCCCTCGGCAGAGGTGTATTGCAACATTGGCGAGTGCTACGAGAAGCTGAGCCAGTGGGACCTGTCGCGGCGGTATTACCAGAAGTCCATTGACCTCGACCAGACCATGGACGAAGCCTGGTTCGGAATTGGCATTATACTGGATGCGCAGGGCAAGTGGTACGAGGCTATTCATTTCTTTAAGAAGGCAGTGGAGCTTTACGAAGACAGCGTAGACTACTGGGTGGCACTGGCTGCAGCCGAGTACCATGTGGGGCATGTGGTGTCGGCGCTGGAGAGTTACGAGCGGGCCGCCGAAATTCAGCCCGGCGACAAGGACATTTACCTGAACTGGTCGATTATATTGTTTGAACAAGGTAACTTTGAGGAGGCCACCGATATTATTTTAAACGCCATAGAACTGCAACCAGACGAAGCAGAGCTATATTACAGGGCCTGCGCCTACATGCTTTCTGCAGGAAAATACAAGGAAGCGTACAATTATTTGGAAAATGGTTTAATTTTGGATTTTAATAAACACAAATTGCTGTTCGAGTTCTTCCCGGAGCTGGAGTCGCAGCGTGCCTTAGCCAGATTAATTGACCAGTACCGCAAATAAAACTCAATGAATTATACCCTTAATAACGTGCCGCAGCGCGAGCCGAAACCTCGCGAGAGGGGTTTTACCATGGCAATGGACAAAGGCCTGAGCATTCGTGAAGTAGAAGACTTTATAGAAGTAGCCGGTGAGTATGTTGATATCGTAAAACTGGGCTGGGCTACGTCGTACGTAGTGCCTAACCTGCAGAAGAAGCTGGATGTTTTTAAAGCAGCCGGAATTCCTGTTTACTTTGGAGGTACTCTTTTCGAGGCATTTGTTATCCGGAACCAGTTCGACGATTACCGCCGGGTGCTCGACAAATACAACATGACCTTTGCCGAGGTGTCGGACGGGTCGCTGGAGATGGATCATGATAAAAAGTGCGAGTACATTAGCACACTGGCCGAGCAGGTAACCGTGCTGTCGGAGGTAGGGTCTAAGGACGATGCCAAGATTATTCCGCCTTACATGTGGATTAACCTGATGCAGAAGGAGCTGGACGCCGGTGCCTGGAAGGTAATTGGCGAAGCACGCGAAGGAGGTAACGTTGGCCTTTTCCGATCTACCGGAGAAGTAAGAAGCGGCCTGGTGGAGGAGATCCTGACAAAGGTGCCATTTGAGAAAATTCTGTGGGAAGCGCCTCAGAAAGCACAGCAGGTGTGGTTTATAAAGCTGCTAGGAACAAACGTAAACCTCGGTAATATTGCGCCAAGCGAAGTAGTACCGCTCGAAACCATTCGGTTAGGATTGCGTGGCGACACTTTTTCCCAATTTTTAGATATTTAACTGCCGGGCTCCAAAAGCTGCCTGGTTATAATATTTCATTATAAAAGTATAAATTGCTCGTCGGAATGTTGGCGGGCAATTTTTTTTAGAGCTTTTTTAAGTTTTTAGCTGCCTTGCAGTTAGGGTTAGACTCACTCTTAAACACGACCCTTGGCAACAAATGGAGCAAAATTCTTCTGAAGGCTATTTTCATTCAAATAATTGTAAGGCCGCTTTTGGCATACTTTGGCTGTAGCCGGAACATGCAAAAGAGGCTTTATTTCGATCAGAGAAATAAATTAAAACAGGCTTAACGCCCGGCATATATGGCAAATCCATCATCATTAAAAGAAAGTAAACACCCCGAAACTCAAAGCAGAACCCTCAAAGACCATCTGTTACTTTTCTCGAAAGGCGCCATAATGGGTGCTGCCGATGTGGTGCCGGGTGTGTCGGGCGGAACCATTGCTTTTATTACGGGCATTTATGAGGAGCTGCTAAACTCTATTCGTTCTGTAAACGGAGAAGCTGTGCGTTTACTTCTCAAGTTTAACCTTGCTGGTTTCTGGAAACACATTAACGGTACTTTCTTGGTAGTGCTGCTGGCGGGTATACTTTTCTCTGTGGCTTCTTTGTCGCGGCTCATCCTGTTTTTGCTCGAGGCCTATCCCGAAATGTTGTGGGCGTTTTTCTTCGGGCTGATTGTGGCCTCTGTAGTGGTAGTAAGCAAAAAAATAACCCGTTGGAGCGCTGGCGTTATCCTGGCAGGCATAATCGGTACAGTGGTAGCGTATTTTGTTACCGTTATGTCGCCAACACAGACACCCGAGGCCTACTGGTTTATTTTCCTGTCGGGGGCCATTGCCATTTGCGCCATGATTCTGCCAGGCATATCGGGTAGCTTTTTGCTGGTGCTGCTGGCCAAATACGAGTTTATTCTGAATGCCGTTAAAGAACTCCGGATAGATGTGGTCGCCACCTTTGCCTTGGGCTGTCTTACCGGTATACTTGCTTTTTCGCATGTGCTGAACTGGATGCTCAAGCACTACCACAACGTAACGGTGGCCCTGCTTACCGGCTTTATGCTAGGCTCTTTAAACAAAGTCTGGCCCTGGAAAGAAACCATCGAGACCTATACCGACCGCCATGGTGTGGTAAAGCCGCTGGTGCAGGAAAATGTGCTGCCTACAGAGTACCTGCAGCTAACAGGGCAGGAGCCGTATTTGCTCTATGGCGTGTTGCTGGCTATTTTCGGGTTTTTGATAGTTTATCTTATAGACCGTGTAACTGCCGATAATACCGAAGAGGTGTAAGTGAAGCAGGGTGTTGTTAGCAGGTAAAGCAGAACGTAACATGAGAAAATTCGGGTTAATCGGTCGCAAGTTGGGCCACTCTTTTTCGAAACGGTTTTTTACCGAAAAGTTTGAGCGCGAGGGCATACAGGGCGCTGTGTACAACCTGTACGAACTGGACCAGATAACGGAGTTCCCGGAGCTGCTCATGCGGGAGCCGGAGCTGGTGGGGCTAAACGTAACGGTGCCCTACAAAGAAGTCATAATTCCTTTTCTTGATGAGTTAGATGCCGCTGCCGCTTCTATTGGCGCTATAAACACCATTCGGGTAGAAAATGGAAAAACCGTTGGCTACAACACCGACTACATTGGGTTTAAACAAACACTCGAGGAGTTTTATCCGGTGCAGCAGGAGGCGAAGGCGCTGGTGCTGGGTACAGGCGGTGCTGCCAAAGCTGTACTAGCCGCTCTCAGGGCGTTGGGTATTGGCTACACCGAAGTTTCAAGAACAGCCACAGCCTCAGCCATAGACTACAAAGACCTGGATGCCACCACGCTTAGCAGCCACAAACTCATTATCAACACCACGCCACTTGGCATGTACCCGGCCACCGAAGCCTGCCCGCCACTGCCATACCACCTGCTTACGCCGCAGCACTACCTCTATGACCTTGTATACAACCCGGAACAAACCCTGTTCATGAAAAAAGGAGCAGAAGCCGGTGCTGCCACAGAAAACGGACTAGCCATGCTTTACAAACAAGCTGAAGCCGCCTGGGCCATCTGGAACAGCTAAAAGCAACCCTTGACACTAAATGGCCTCAAAACCCTTTGGAAGGCATTTTTTATTAGAATAATTTGGCTGTTGATTGTTAAATGGCTGAAATGTTGTTGTGGGGAGAGCAAACTTTAAGGTGGGCAAATAAGCTATCAACCTAAACTTTTAACTCTTAACTAAAAAGCGTCTTTTGCAACACTTTGCTCTGCTTTCTGCGTACCTATAACAAAGCAGGCAACCTTATGACGCACCTCGACACATTTAAAATAAAGACGCAGGAATTCAATACCTCCATCTACGCTATATACTTATCGTACCGCGACCAGCGCGTAAAATGGCCTGTCCGGCTTTTGCTGGCCTTTGTTATTGGCTATGCCATTAGCCCTATAGACCTTATTCCGGACCTTACCGTTTTATTTGGCTTCCTTGATGATGTGGTGGTAGTGGCGCTGGGCTTAAGCCTTTCGTGGCAAATGCTCTCAAAAAATGTAATAGATGAAGCGCGTTTACATGCCTATGAGAAAATGAACAAAGAAGAAGTAGGCGAGGGGCAACGCATTGTCGGCTATACCTGGATGCTTGGCTTCACCATTGTGGCTGTTCTGTTTTACAAGCTGCTGTTTATAAACATATTTTTGTAAAGTTCTAAATACCGGCTTATTGCCAGAAAACATCTTCTTACTTTTAAATTTACAAAGCCAGGTTCTTTCGGTAGAGCCTGGTTTTTTTGTGTTTAAGCTCATATTGTAAATTGCCAGAAAATTTTATCTGAAGAGAAATAGCTTGTGCGCCATAGCATTTGGCTTTTCATAAAGTACACACAGCAAGTTGGATAATTCTTAAAAGAAATATTAAATTGAATCTAAGGCTGGTATTCTAATATTGCTGGCAAATTTTTATATTTGTACGTTCCTGCCACAGATGCTCCCCAAAGCATAGATCCCGCCCAATCGTATAAAATATTTTTTCAATCACTTGCAACCCTTTTGCTTATCTGGTACTCATAAGGGTGTAAGTCGTAAGTAAGGCAGCTTTTGAAACTTTTTACCAAGCCAAAATCAGACGAGGAAAAACTCATTGAGGGGTGCATTGCCGGCAAGCGGGAAATGCAGCGGAACCTCTATGACCTTTACTCCAAAAAGATGATGGCAGTCTGTCTTCGGTACGCACCTACAAACTTTGAGGCTGAGGATATTATGCAGGAGGGTTTTATAAAGGTGTTTGCCAACATACAAAACTTTAAGCGAGATTGTCCGCTGGAGTTCTGGGTGAGGCGCATCATGGTCAACACCGCTCTGAAGCACCTGCGGCAAAAGTCGCTGCTTACAGTTTCACATGAAACGGAAGAAGTGGCCAGCATCAGCTCCGAAACCTATAACCTGACGGGCTATAGCATGGACGAACTGATGGGCATGATCCAGAGCCTGGCCCCCCGTTACCAGATGGTGTTTAACCTGTATGCTATTGAAGGTTATAACCACAAGGAAATTGGCGAAATGATGGGCATTTCGGAAGGAACTTCAAAATCGCAATACTCGCGTGCCAGAGCTATCTTACAGGATATGCTGGCACGGCAGGATCATAAATTTAAAGAGCATGTCATCAGCAAATAAACAGGAGCGCGGATCGCTGGAAGAACAGTTCCGGAGCCGGATGCAAGACGCTGAGGTTTCGCCTGCTCCGGACCTTTGGTCGCGCATAGACCATGAACTGACCGTAAATGAAAGCCGCGTCTACAAAGAGCGGTTTATCATGTACAGGCAGTTGGCAGCCGCCTGCTTTGTGTTATTTATGCTGGCCGGTGCTTTATTGTATTACCAGGTTGGCAACCAGGCAACGCAGCCAGTAGCCCCGGCAGAGCAGCAAATGGCTACCAACAGCAGCAGCAGCAGCAGCACACCGGCAACAGCACCAGTCAAAGCAGCACCAACACCAGGCACCTTCTCTGACCAGGCGCAGACGGGTAGTGCAGCAGCAGGTACGCTAGCCGAGGCAAACACAACAGATCGCTCTGCAGCAGCAGACGAAAGCACTAACCGATTAGCTGCGGCCACAATAGGGGCTGTGCCTGCTAAAAACCGTGCAGTTGCAGGCAGCGCCATTCCTGTGAGCCAGCCAGATGCAGGGGTGCAGAAAGAAGACCTGCCAGCATTGGCTATTACCGGAGGCACAGACCAACCTGCCGATGCGCAGGAGCAGGTACAACTGCCTGGTAGTGCAGAAACAGAAGGCAACAGACCTAAAGAACAGTCGGTGGTGGTGCGGCAGCGGTTACCGGAAGAAAAAGGCCTGTTGCTACCGAAGAACATAGAGGGATTAGGCGAAACTCAGTACAAAACGCTAGCTGCCGAAAGCATGCTGAAAAAAGACGAGAAGCAGGAGGCTCTGCAAAACTCGCTCGGCAACTCCACTAAAAAAGAGCAGGCTATAGCCAGTGCCGGCAGCAATAGCCGCTGGAGTGTAGGCATGGCATCCGGACCATCTTACTTTAACCAGAACATAGGTTTGCCGGAACAAATGATGCCAGCCGTAATGCATAATAGCTTTGCAGCTGCCGGCCCGACTGCCGATGCTTTTTCAGCCAGAAACATGGAATCTGCACGTGAGGAGTACGACGACAACACTGATGCCGCCTTCTCTTACGGCATGGAAGTACGCGCAGGTTTCCGGTTAACCAAAAAGCTGAAGCTGCTGTCGGGGCTTGGATTTATTCAGAACTCGGCCCGTACCAAAACGAGCTTTATTTTCAGGCAGTTCTGGTTTAAGCCTACAACTCGCGAGCCTTACGAACTGGTTTCTACTATCTTTATGCCATCGCTTACCAATGGTTTCTCACCAGATTCTATAGCCGTAGAGCAAACTAACCCGTTTTATGTTAACTACCAGTACCGCCAGATTACGGTGCCTATAGGGCTGCAGTACGAAGGTAAAATTGGAAGCAGAGGCTGGCACTGGTATGCATCGGGTGCGCTGGCCGCCAACTTCCTGACAGAAAGTAAAATTACGACTACCTCCGACAAAGTACCTGATTTTAGCTACAACAATAACAACGGTGAGGTATCGCCATTCCGGAAAGTGCAGTTCTCAAGTAACATTGGGGCAGGCATAGGTAAACAGATAACCGAATCGGTGTCGGTGGTGGTAGGGCCTGAGTTCCGTAGCTACTTAAGCTCTATGCTGGCTAACCCAGACCAGGCGCTGGCACCACAAGGTAAGCCTTATTCTATTGGTGTAAACCTGGGAGTACAGTACCTGCTGGGCCAGGAAAAAAAGTAAGAAATTAATTTTACCGCTTGCAACCCATACATTAAAAACAGAATCTTATAGATACAGAAGGTGCTAACCCTTACAAGCCGATTAATGCCATGAAACTTATATTCGACTCCTTTTCTGCACTGGTTGTGGCTGCCGACATAAAGCTGCTTGGCTGGTATCTGTTGCTGGCACTACTGGTGTATGCGCTTCTGTAAATACTTAAAAGTGCGGCTATTTAGCTGCTGTTGAGAAGAAGAAGAAAAATGCCGGGTGTTGCGGCAAAAACCAATACCGATCAGCTTAAACGAACGCCAGCTTTGCTGCGTCACTTACTATGAGAAAAACTACTTACTGGCTTCTTTGGGTCATTATTTTATGTATTACATTTTCGGGATGTATAGAGGGAGAGGATGTGCGGCCGGAACTGGCGGCTGAAGAAGTTAAGATAGCGGTGCAAGGTAAATGGAACATAGAGCGCATCGAATCAAAACTTTGCCGGGACAGTAACTGCACAACCGAGAACTACGATGGCAAAGCAACCGATTACTTTGAGTTTAAAGCCGATAGTGCGTTTCTGGTTCGGTTAGACTCTTACAACAAGTCGTACAGCAATGCCTATAAAGTAAACTACAATATGTACCCGGGCACCATCGTGCTTAGTTCAGGTTCTTGGATAGGCCGGTTCGAAGTAAAAGAAATTAAAGCTTCTAAAATGGTGCTCATAAACTCTTTTACGGGCCAGGACCCTAAAGCCATATTCACAGACTCTTACTACCTGTACCGATAAATAAAGTTAAACCCGGAGCATGTAAGTGCCAGCTAAAACAACCAAATCTGCATGAACAAAAATCTCCGATATGCTATTGTAGCCCTGCTACTTGTATGTTGTGTAGCATGCGAGCAGCAAGATGATTTAAACGGGTACGACGTGCACCACAAGCAGAGTTTAAGCAAGTGGCAGGAGGTTAGAGGGCAGCAAGGTAATTCGTACAGCTACCATGTCAACTTCGTATCGTGGTCGGGTTTTGGCAATACAACTAAAATAACAGTTGAGAACGGCGCGGTTACTGGCAGAACCTATAAGGCATATACAAGAAATGAGACAACAGGGGAGCGGGAGGTAATCGGCTCCTATGTTGAAAACCAGGCTACCCTGGGCTCACATGAAAGTGGGGCACCTCTGCTTACCATAAACGACCTGTACCAAAGCTGTGCTAAAGATTACCTGGTGGTGGATAAAAAGAGAAATACGATCTATTTCGAGACAGATGTGGCAGGTTTGCTTCAAATGTGTGGCTTTGTACCCAAAGATTGCATGGACGATTGCTACGCCGGCATCAGGATCGATTCGCTTGTCTGGTTATAAACCTGTGTTCCCATGACTATGCCTGTTGCCAAACTTACAAAAGCGGCATCGGCTAACGTTACGACATAAACTGCTGCTTTATGAATCGTTTTTGCGCCATTAGTACAAACTAAAACTATGAAACCGACTATTTACCTCGCGCTTCTCTACCTATGCCTGTCGCTGCTGGTAATCAGTTGCACAGAAGATGCTCCGGCGCCTACCGCCTGCATTCAGGCAGAAGTGGTAGGCACCGACTGTGAAACAGGTTGGTACGTATTACGCCTGCTCAACGACAACTATACCCCCGAAAAGCAAAGCGGCTGCTTTGTAGGGCAGATTCATGGCGGTTTCGTAACAACAGATAACCTGCCTGATGCTTATAAAAAAGGTGGTTTGCATATTGAAGTAGCCCTTGAGTTGAATAGCGAGTATAGTCCGCGTTGCGAGACACACGCTGTTATGCTGCCTGCTGTTCGCATCACCCAAATCTGCCAGATAAACGAACATATAACCGGCCAACCCCTCGCCTTCGCGCGCAGCCCGTTTCTGAGCAAGCTTGCCCGTTGCCTGAGCTAGTGCCGCTACAACTTAACAGCCGCGCTACGGCCAGTAGAAAATGAGCATCGTGCGCGTGTCCTCTCTCGTGTCAGCTACGCCCGGGTCCAGAGCCGTTAAAGTGGTGACTAAATTCTTACTCTAACTAATAACTGGAGAAGCACCAGCGATTAATTATTCCAATGATTTTGCCCTCCGGAAGCATTTTGGCCGAAAAAGAGTCAAGGGTTCACAGGCTTTTTTGTGTGATGAAGAAGACGCTCGTCTGGCAGGTTCAGATCAACACAAAAAAAGATGGAGCTTAAACCTATAAACATTTAGCGACAAATGTTGTTCAGGAGAGCCTGCCGCTACGTGGCAAGTTTTTTGTTTTGTACCCGATCAACAAGGCAACAGGCCTTGACTAAAAATGAGCAGAAAATCTTTTGGAGGGCAAAATCATTAGAATAATTGAAGCGCACACCACCCTGCTGTAGAGACGCTTCTTATTACCTTCTAACCCGCTTTTGCTATTCATTTTAGCATAAACTAAGTAAAAGCTAAACTTACCTGCACCTTTTGGTGTTATACTGTATCTTTACATTCCGTAAAAACAACGCATGAATTTTCAGCTAACATCAGAATTTCAGCCAACCGGCGACCAGCCTAAAGCCATCGCCCAACTTACCGAAGGATTAAACCGGGGGGAGCATGCGCAGGTGTTGCTGGGTGCCACCGGTACAGGTAAGACCTTTACCATGGCCAATGTTATTAAAAACGTAGAGAAGCCGACACTGGTGCTTTGCCACAACAAAACACTGGCCGCACAGCTATACGGTGAGTTCAAGCAGTTTTTCCCGAACAACGCCGTTGAGTACTTCATATCGTATTACGACTACTACCAGCCCGAGGCTTACATTGCTTCTTCGGATGTGTTCATAGAAAAAGACCTGGCCATAAACGAGGAGATAGAGAAGCTGCGGCTGCACACTACCTCTGCGCTGCTTTCGGGCAGGCGCGATGTAATAGTGGTAGCCTCTGTGTCGTGTATCTACGGTATTGGCAACCCCGAGGAGTTTGGTAAAAATGTGTTGCACCTGGCACCGGGGCAGCGGTTTAGTCGCAACAACCTGCTTTATACCTTTGTCCAGATCCTCTACAGCCGTACCGAGGCAGAGTTCACACGTGGAACATTCCGGGTGAAAGGCGATACCGTTGATATTTATCCGGCTTACGCTGACTTTGCTTATCGCCTTTATTTCTTTGGCGATGAGCTGGAGCAGATTCACCGCATCGATCCGGCTTCAGGTAAAAAGCTGTCTGATGAGCAGGCCATTACCCTTTACCCGGCGAACCTCTTCGTTACCGGCAAAGACACCCTGAACCAGGCCATACACGAAATACAGTACGACATGGTGGCGCAGCACGAGTACTTCCTGAAAGAAGACCGGCCTGTAGAAGCCAAGCGTATAAAAGAGCGCACCGAGTTCGACCTCGAAATGATTCGCGAACTGGGCTACTGCTCCGGCATTGAGAACTACTCCCGCTACTTCGACCGCCGGTCTCCCGGAGCGCGACCGTTCTGCCTCCTCGATTACTTTCCGGATGATTTCCTGATGGTGATAGACGAGAGCCACGTTACCATACCGCAGGTGCGCGCCATGTGGGGCGGCGACCGCTCGCGCAAAGTGGCGCTGGTAGAGTATGGTTTCCGGCTCCCGGCTGCCATGGACAACCGCCCGCTTACCTTTAATGAGTTTGAGAGCGTGATGCACCAGGTGGTGTTTGTAAGCGCCACACCCGGCGACTACGAAATTCAGAAATCAGAAGGCGTGGTGGTGGAGCAGATTATCAGGCCAACCGGTTTGCTCGACCCTGAGATTGATGTGCGGCCAAGCGCTAACCAGGTAGACGACCTGCTCGATGAGATAGACGAGCGCATCAGGCGGAAGGAGCGGGTACTTGTGACCACGCTGACCAAGCGTATGTCGGAAGAATTGTGCAAGTACCTGGAGCGCCTCAACATAAAAGTAAAATACCTGCACTCCGAAGTAAAAACACTGGACCGGGTAGAGATACTGCGGGAGCTGCGCATGGGCGACATTGATGTACTGATAGGCGTAAACCTGCTCCGCGAGGGGCTGGACCTGCCGGAGGTAAGCCTGGTAGCTATTCTGGATGCCGACAAAGAAGGTTTCCTACGCGACCAGCGCTCGCTCATTCAGACCATGGGCCGCGCTGCCCGTAATTCAGAGGGCCGGGTAATTATGTACGCCGACCGCATGACCGGTTCCATGCAGCGCGCCATCGACGAGACTACCCGCCGCCGCGCCACCCAGATGGCGTACAACATAGAACACGGTATTACACCGCGTACTATTCTTAAATCGAGAGACGAAATTTACGACCAGACTTCCGTTGCCGATATGAAGAAGCGGGAAGTGAAGATGTACGTTGGTCCGGAGGAAGTATCGCTGGCGGCCGAGCCGATTGTGCAAACCATGAAGCGCGACGAACTGGAAAAGCTGATCAAGAAAACAGAGAAGCAAATGGAAGCAGCCGCCAAAGACCTCGACTTTTTGCAGGCCGCCAAATACCGCGACGAACTGGCCGAGCTGCGCAAGCTCCTCAAAGCGAAGCGAGATTAAAACTTATTGTAATAGCGAAAGCCGCAGCACCTACCGGAGCTGCGGCTTTTGTTGTTGCTGCTCATGTGGCAGTAGCTGCTATGTCACTTCAGCTACGTTGTGCCGGATAACCTGAAATCACTTCTGTCATCAGATCCTGAATTATTTAAATAAAAACAGCCTTCAGAAGGTTTTTTAGCAAAAAATTGCCGAGGGTTTGCTCTGCAGATCTTGCAGGCATGCACTTAGTTTGCTTTTTAATGTGCTGTATTATAGCTTCGGCTTAACTAAAACCTGCTTGCGCTAACATGAACAAATCTACATTCTTTTTTCTCGTATCTGCTTTAGGGTTTCTTGTTTCCTGCCAGTCATCCGACTCTACAACTGAAACAGGAAATGCCGAGGCAACTTCTATAACAGCCGAAAGCTACGGCAACTACGTGGCGGCCCTGGCTGCCGATGAGCTGGAGGGCCGCAAGCCATTTACCTCCGGCGAGAAGAAAACACTTGATTACCTGGAGCAGGAGTTCAGGGCGCTGGGACTGGAGCCCGGCAACGGCGACAGCTTTCTGCAGGAGGTACCTATGGTAGAGGTAACCACTACCGCTGCACCCACCATGACCATTACCGGAGCTAAAAGCATGCAGCTGCAAGGGCTACAGGATTATGTGATCTGGACAAGGAGAACAGAGGGTGCTATTTCGCTGCAGAAGGAGGAGATGGTGTTTGCCGGCTTTGGAATAGTAGCCCCGGAGTATAACTGGAACGACTATGCCGGCCTCGATGTAAAAGACAAAGTAGTGGTTGTTTTTGTAAACGACCCAGGCTTTTACTCCCAGGACTCTACTTTTTTCAGGGGCAAAACCATGACCTACTATGGCCGCTGGACCTACAAGTTTGAAGAAGCCGCACGGCAGGGAGCAAAAGGCTGCCTGATTATACACGATGCCACACCGGCAGGCTATGGCTTTAATGTGGTGCAGAATAACTGGAACGCCGCTAAACTTTACCTCGACCCGCGTGGCAAAAACGGGTATAACTGTGCCATGGAAGGCTGGGTGAGCAAGCCGGTGGCGGAGCAATTGTTTGCGGCAGCAGGTATGCAGTACGAGTCGGCTTTGGCGGCAGCTGGCAAAGCAGGATTTAAGCCACATGCCATAAACCTGCAGCTGAGTACTTCTATGGCCGTGAAAACCAGATTCGATAAAACTTATAATGTGATCGCTAAAATAGCAGGTGCTGCCAGACCCGATGAAGCCATTATCTACTCTGCCCACTGGGACCACCTGGGCATTGGCAAAGCCGACGAAAAAGGCGACAGCATTTATAATGGCGCTGTAGACAATGCCACTGGTGTAGCCAGCCTCCTCGAAATTGCCAAAGCGTTTAAAAGCCTGCCGCAGAAGCCAGAGCGCAGTGTGGTATTTCTGTCGGTTACGGCAGAAGAGCAGGGGCTGTGGGGATCTGCCTACTATGTTGAAAACCCGGTTTTTGCGAAAGAGAAGACTGTTGCTAACATTAACGTAGACATGCTGATTCCGTCAGGCAAAACCAACGATATTGTGCTGGTAGGAAAGGGGCAATCTGAGTTAGAAGACATACTGGCCGAGGAAGCAGAAAAAGCAGGTCGCTATGTAGCCAACGAAGCCACACCCGAAGCAGGCCTGTATTACCGTTCCGACCATTTCAACTTTGCCAAAATAGGCGTTCCTGCCATGTTCACAGCGGCAGGCATAGACAATGTGGCGCAGGGAAAAGAGTTCGGCAAAAAGCAGCAGGAAAATTACGTAGCCAACATTTATCACAAACCCTCTGACGAATACAGCACCGATTGGGCTTTAGATGGTGCCGTAGAAGACATGAAGCTTCTGTTTAACGTTGGCAATCGCCTGGCAAGCTCAACTGTATGGCCCGGCTGGAAAACAGGATCTGAGTTTAAAGCAGTAAGAGAGGCGTATAAAAAGTAACTTATTCTCCAGGGCGCTTCTAAAAACTCAACTCCTTGATCAATAGTTTGAAAGCTATTCAGGTTTTAACACTGCTCCTGTAATGCTGCCTTTCTGAAGCAGCTGTGGCTGTTTACAGGCTCTTAGCATGTGCAGTGCCATAAGAGAGAAAAGGAAAATAAGTTGTGCACAGAAAAGGCGCTATAGAAGTTCGGAGTAAAAGCCTGAACCTCTATAGCGCCTTTTTTGCTTTGGAAGGCTGTTTTCATTAGAATAATTTACCTGCCAAAAGCTACACACACTTTCATATTTCACTGCAACAGGAGCAGCCAGTTTTCCTCACTTGGTTTTGCGATAGCTGTACCTTTTTTCAACCTTTTCGGAAGAACTGCTGCCTGTGTTTCTCCAGTGCGGGGATCGTACCAAATTCCTGTGTATGCTTTTTTCGGGAGTTTCTGTTGTAGTTGCAAGGCAGAGCCGCTAAGAGAGTAGAACAGCACTGACTGCTGCCCGGTATCGGCAAGCGTCCAGTTCTGCGATGGATTGGTGAGTACATCATCCTGCGGGTTCAGGCGCATGAGTTTATTGGCCAGGTATGTTTTTACAAAAGCATCTAAAGGCGTGGCATCTACTATTCTTCCCTGGCGGTGACCGGCGGCCGGGTTAACGGTAAGCACCTGCGCCGCTCCGGCCATGAGTGCCGGAATAGGACCTACATCGTTGTGCCAGGCTACAATAGCTTTTTCAGGGAATTTGTCGCGGTACTCGCGGACCTGGCGGTAAGCCTGTTCGGGTGTGGTAGGGTCAGGGAAGTCCAGCCCTTTGTTGAACTTTTCGCGCACCATTTCCCGGAAGGCGAGGTTCTTGCCGCCTTCCGGAGCCCAAAGCGTGCCATCGGGCAGGTACTGCCAGTAGCGCATGTCTATTACAGCTATTTGATCTCTAAGCTCCGGGTCGGCCAGCACAGCATCGGTTATTTCTTTGCTGGTGCCAATCACCAGCCGCACCTTCTGGTTATGCTGTTTCTCCCACTCTGCTACCGTCTGCTGAAAGAACTGCTGGAACACCAGTGGTCCAAAAAACTGGAAACCGGTGCCGAAGATAGTATTCTCTGTCGTGCCGATCTGGTCGAGCACGTGCAGGATGTAGGACCGGTGCAGCTCGCGGAGGTGTGGATTGGCCGGGTCGTAAAATTCGTTCGCCACATGTATGCGCTTGTCCTCATCTAAAGGCGGTGGCTCCGGTAAACCGGTGGTATTGATGTTATTGGCTGGCCGCCACGGAAAATCGACCCAATGGGCCCCCACTTCGAGCAGGTTGTGTGTGTTGTAGAGGTGGTGGTAAAGCAGAATGCCGTGCTGGTCGCTGAGTTTGGCAAATTCCCGGAGCCGCTTAAAGTACCAGGGGTTGTATTGGGTGAGGTCGTACTGGCTCAGGCCATCCCAGGCTCTGCCACGGCCGCTCCGCTCCCAGGGCATTTCCAGAAATGGCGCCCATACATAAGCATCTGGCCGCTCTGCCAGGGTATGGTCGTCGCGGCGACGGTCGTACCACAGGCCGGGAGGACCGCTCTGGTAGAATGGCGTTCCCTGCCGCACCACGCGCGCTGCCAGTTTGGGCAGGTTTTCGGTGTGGCCCGGTCCTTCGCGGCCTGGCATAAAGCGCGTGATGCTCACGCCGCCATCCAGGGCATTACCGGGAGCAGGGTGCCCCAGCCACCAGGCATCGTTTATGGCACCTCCCCACAAAGCCTTACCTGCCACTACAAAACGGCCGTTCACAATTTCAAGTGCCTGCGTAGGTGGTGCAGCCGCAGCGGGTGCTGCAGGAATCTGGGCGGCGGTAAAGGCGGGCAGGTTGGCTGGTGCAACTGAATCAGTTTGAGAAGCGGCTTTTAGAGCAGCAAGCGCTTGTTTACCTAACCGGGCAGCCAGTTGCCGTTCGTAAAGCGGTTGCGGTGCATTTACAACGTGCACAGGAGCCTCGGCCGGTCCTTTGGCCTGTATATCGGGGGCTTTGCAGTTCCAGATAAAAGAGTTGGCTGCTGTCCACCCTCCACCTTGTGTGCTGTTGAGGTCGTAGGTGAGATGAATGCCTGCCCCGTTTATCTGCACCTCTTCGTACAGCACCCCCGATGCCCAACTCTCGAAAGTGCCACTGTAGCCGTGGGCATTGGTGGCCGTGCAGCGCAGAAATACATTAGGGCCGGCAGCGGTAAGAGCTGTGGCGAAATCGTTGAAGCCGGCATCGGCGGTGCAGTTCTGTACCAGCACCTGCTGCCCCTCCACCAAAAAGCTGTACCGCCGGTAGCCCCCGATTTCAGCTACAGGTTGCTCGCTCCGGCAATTTACCACTGTTACGCGTCTGGCACCCGGTCCGGCATGCACGGCAGAAGAAGCAAAATGCCGAGCCGTTACGTTCCGTACCCATGCATCCTCCACATGATTCAGAAATATACCAAACCAGGCATGCGATTCGTCTTTAGGGTTAGATTTATTGAAAGTGCTTTCCAGCAGCAGGTTATCCAGCCCCACCCGCTGCACCGGCTCCTGGGCTGCCACTTTAGCTACAGTGCCGGAACCAAAGCGTTTTTCCAGTGCCGTAGTAATGGGTGCATCTAAGGTAATCTGGTTTTTAGTTATATCGATGGCTGTAATCCTGCGGTGCCAAACCAGGTCTCGTGAGCCGGCTGGCCAGCGAAGCCGCAAATCGGCAAAGGCACCTTTTATGGTATCACTGCCTATGGCCGTAATCCACTCTTTGGTGCTGGGCCTGCTTACAATTACCAGATCATCTACCTGCAGCCCTTGCACCTTCTCTAGCGTTAGGATTTTTCCACCTGCCGCTACCACATTGTCTGTTACAGCTATGGCCACATCGCCTCTGGCTGCCTCAGCAGTACCGATTGTAAGTAGAGCGCGCCTGTCGGTGCCAGTAGCTATTAGGGTGGTGGCGTTGCTGCCGCTGCCACGCACTACTATGCCGCTGGCTTTTACCTGTAGCTGCCCTTCGACCAGAAACCTGCCTGCCGTCAACTGCAAAGCTCCCCGAAACCCGTTTGCCTGCACAGGCATTGTAGCGAGTTGGTTAATAGCCGCCTGCAGCAGCCTGGTATCGTCGCCGCCTGTCGGGCTCACCGTGAGCACCGCCGGAACAGCCGGAATAGCCACTCCTCCGCCACCGTAGCCTGCATGCGAAAAATCGATGGCAGGAGTAGGGGCTTGTGCCGTGCCGTAGTTTGGCTGCAGAAAAAAACAGAATAACAATAATAGTAAAGGCAGGTGATGTCGGTGCATGAGCTAGCTTGGTTCCTTAGCTTTAAGTTACAGATAGATTTTCTTAAGATTCAATTTTTCGGAAAGTCTTGTTCAGGAAGTTGAGCGTGTACTGAAAAGTTGGTTCGAACCAGGGGTGCAGCAGCCAGAATGGATGTGGCGTATCGGGTATGGTATGCACTTCGGTGTAAATTTTATGCTTGCTCAACTTCTGAATCATTTCGTCGCGGCCGGCATGGTAGTGCGGGTGCATGCTGTTGATGAAGAGCGTAGGGCCCGTGTTTTTACCGGCATGCGTGAGCGCCGAGGCTTCCTCCCAATTACCGGGGTTTTCTTCGTAGCTGCCGCCCAGCCACCAGCCCGCCATTTCTCCTTCCTTCGACTCCGGGTGTTTAAAGGCCAGAATGCCGTCTATGTCGACAATGGCCTGCACAGCACTGGAGCGGCTGTTGTTGCCCCCGGTGCCTTCCAGGCGGCTGTTGCCGTTGGTGGTGCCCAGCAAGGCAGCCATTTGTCCACCGGAGGAACAACCTAATGCCGCTATTTTGGTGGTGTCGAGGCCATAGGTGGCTGCATTGGCACGCATCCAGCGCACGGCAGCTTTTACGTCGTGCATGGCAGCAGGGTAGGGAGCCTCCAGCGATAAACGGTACTCTACCGCCACGGCTACATAGCCGTTGGCAGCCAGTTGCTGCGCCATCGGTACCTGATGAGATTTGTTTCCGGAGCGCCAGCCGCCGCCATGAATCAGCAGCACACCCGGGTACGCGTTTCTGCTTTTACTGGTCGGATAAAAGATGTCGAGGTGCAGGTTGCGGTTACCGATGGTACTGTAGGGAATGTCTGTTTTAGTACTTACACCAGCAGGCAGCACAGGCTTTACCTTCTCTACAAACGGATAGTTGGGCTTGACCTTTAAATAAGTGCTATGTACGGTAAAGGAGGTATCGCGTGGCACAACAGGTTGCTGGGCTGCTGCCAGGCAAGGCAGTAGCAATAAGAGAAAAAGT
The DNA here is from genome assembly GCF_008017455.1 of Pontibacter qinzhouensis. Lineage (GTDB taxonomy): Bacteria > Bacteroidota > Bacteroidia > Cytophagales > Hymenobacteraceae > Pontibacter > Pontibacter qinzhouensis. The sequence continues at coordinate 23,287 of NZ_VRTY01000077.1, forward strand.
ACTTTATACATGATATTAAATTTTCTGTTTGAGGGATTAGTTATTGAAGCTTACAGCTGCATGAAAGAAATTTTGTTTAAACATTTTGAGCAACTGTTGCAGTTTCGGTACTTAAATTATTCAAGTGTATAACATATTAGGGTATATATATAGATTACCTATAATATACTGCCATCGCTGCCGCGAGCTTCCAGCTCGTGGTTTTATATGAAGCGGGTTTTCAACTCGCGTGGACCACTAGTGCTCTTTCAAATTAAAAATTAGAAATTAAAAATTAGAAATGAGGTAGAGAAATCACGTTTGCTGGGCTTTTAATTCTAAAAACTAAATTGGAAGAGCACTAGTATCGCCTTCAGGTGTATTTCCACGAGCTGGAAGCTCGCGGCAGTACTATATGTATAGGAATATAGATACCCCATAAATGTTATATACTCAAATTATTTAAATGAAATTGGCCTTCCAGAGGGTTTTTGAGTCAGAAAGCCTCAAGGGTTAAAGCTGTCGTTCCGAGCTTATTTACAGCATTGTTCAGTGCTAACCAGGCTGGAACAGCTGCTGCAGCAAGTCCAGAACGACGATGACTTTACATAGTAATTAGTTATGTTTTCTGATTAACCTGGGATTTTTAGAAAACGAATTATTCTAATGAAAATAGCCTTCAAAAGAAATTAGAGGCTTTTCAGGTCAAGGGTTTACCTTGGGCAAAACGTATTGCATGGTGCAGGTAACGTATTTGCGGGCAAAATATAAGCAAGACTCCTCCACCCGCCATGCTGCAAGTAGCCCTAAAGAGAGTACTGCAGCACGACGAAGAAGAGCAAGAAGTAAGTGGTAAAGGGAGTTTAGTCTGCGTTGTGAGATTTAAGGTTTCGCCAATTTTTAGTGAGCTGTTTTGTATAACCTGGTGGAGGTACAAGCTGCAAGTTCGCACCAGCTGTGGAAAGGCTTTGTAATTCTATTCACTCATCCACTCAATCACTCATTCAAAATTCACTCATTCAAAATTAACCTTAATACCCTGGGTTCTGCTTCAGCTTTGGGTTTTTGTTTAGTTCTTGCAGCGGTATCGGGAAGATCGATTTAGTGTCGCCGTTTGGTGAGTGCGAGAGCCATGATTTGCGGGTGAAGATGCCGAAGCGGATCATGTCCTGGCGGCGGTGGCCTTCTGCGGCAAACTCCCAGCCCAGTTCATCCAGGAAGCGGCCAAACTGGATGTCTGCTCCTCCCTCTGTTGTTTTTCGCAGGTGGTTTTTTAAGCCATACTTATAGCTGCTGCCTTCCATGAGTTGTGCCGGTGTAACAGCGGCCAGTGCTGGATTAGTCGGGAAACTACGCGCCCTTACCTCCGATACGATGGTGGCAGCACCGGCTGCATCGCCTTTGCGGAGCAGACACTCGGCTTTCATCATCAGCACATCAGCGTAGCGAATCAGCGGGAAATCGTTGCTCATGTTGTTGGCGTAAGAACCGGCAGCTATTTCATATTTATTGATGCGGAAAGAGTGGATTTCCTGAGTTGAGTCGATGCCGGGGCACTCATTCACATACACTAGCGGCTGTCCCTTTACAGAACCATACTCGCATTTCAGTGGCTCTCCGGAAGAGGAGTATTGCTGCCCCATCATCCAGCCTTCGGTGTAGCGCCTGTCTTGCGGGTGAAACGTGTCTATAAACTGCGGAATAGCGTTCAGGCCGCCCCAGCCGCCATAGCGGGTGTTAAACGTGAACTGGTTCTGCGGCGACATGGTCCAGGCGGCCAGCGAATTGCCCTGGGCATACACTTCATCAAACGGAATAGCGAATACTATCTCCTTTGAGTTCTGGTTCTGTGTTTTAAAGGCATCTTTCTGGTTTGGCTCCAGCAGGAACTTGCCTGAGTTAATAATGGCATCGCAGGCCTCTATACATTTATCCCACTGTGCTTGCCCTGTGTACACCTGCGCGTTGAGGTATACTTTTGCCAGCAGCGCATTGGCTGCCCATTTGTTATTAAAACGGGCGTAGGTACTTACATCGCTGTTTTCGGAGAGGTGCGGAAGTGCACTAACTATTTCTGATACAATAAAGGTGTACACCTGTTCCCGGGTGCTCTGCTCCGGCACAAAGCCATTTGGCACATCGAACTGCGTTACAAGCGGCACATTGCCGAATATATCGCAGAGCACGTAATAGTAAGAGGCTCTCAGTACCTTCAATTCTGCCAGTACTGCGGCTTTGTCAGCTTCCTCTACCGGTATGGCCCCAGACTCGATCTGGTAAATTACGCGGTTAGAATTAGTGACTCCTGCATATGCGTTAGACCAGGTGTCCTGGCAATGCACCTGCTCCGAGGTCCAGGTGTGCTCGTGCATGCGGCGGTGAACGCCCCCGTCGGTAAAGCCGTACGGTTTAGCCGGAACAGCCAGGCCATCGGCATCCATTTCCTGCATAAAGTAAAAGCCGTTGGCAAACAGTACATTGCGCCAGTTGGCATAAGCAGGGCCTACAAGTGCGCCAATATCATCTTTAGACGGAACATATTGCGCCGCCACCACATCCGAATAATTGGTGTCTTCTAACTCTGTACAGGCAGTTGTGCCGCAAAGGCTGAGGCCAAGGGTGCTAAGAGCAAGTATATGTTTTGTTATTCTTTTCATATAACCTGAGTTTTTATTAGTTAAAAGAAATGTTCACGCCAACTGTATACACGCGGGTAGAAGGGTATTTGTCGCGCATGTCGTTGCCTGGTGAAAGGCCTATGCGATTTACCTCAGGATCCATGCCTTTGTAGCCGGTAAAGGTAAAGGTGTTGAGGGTAGACACGTACAGGCGTGCCTGCTTAAAGTGCTTGCTGTTCGCTACAGGCAGGCTGTAACCTAGCGTTACGTTATCTATTTTCCAGAAGTCGCCATTCTCGATGTAGTAGCTGTTGTATTCAAGCGGTACAGTTCTGTTCAGCGGAGTTTTTCCGAAAACTGGTTCGTAGGCCGATTGCAGCTGGTTGTATTCTGTTACGCCCGGGTTCTCGTAGTACATGCGCTGGAAGTTCAGGATCTGGTAATCGAAGGCACCACGCATGGTTACGCTCAGGTCGAGGTTGCCATAGCGGAAGTTGTTGTTCCAGCCAGCGTAATACTGTGGCAGGCCGTTGCCCAGAATCTTTTTATCGGCCTCCACTTTGGTGTTAGAAGGGTTACCGTCGCGGTCCTCATAAATCCAGCGCCCATCGTCTGAAATATCAATTACTTTATAGCCGTAGAAGTTGCCGATAGGTTGCCCCACCTGCACGCGGTGCGTGTAGGTTTGAACCGGAGAACCAGTATGGCCTTCGTTAAAAAAGTCGTTCGTAACCTCATACAGGTCGTTGGAGAGCGATACTAGCTTATTTGTGTTGTTAGAGAAGTTAAGGCTGGAGTTCCATACAAACTTGCTCGTCTGGATTGGTACAAAGTTCAACAGCACTTCAAAGCCTTTATTCTCCATAATGCCCACGTTGGCTTTGGTGGTGCCAAAGAGGTTTGGCGGCGAAGGCACCTGGTAATCGTACAGCAGGCCATCGGTGCGGCGAACGTAGTAATCGATGCTACCGCTTACCTTGCCTTTAAAAATAGAAAAGTCGATACCGGTGTTCGATTCTTTTTTGCGCTCCCATTTCAGGTACGGGTTAGGGTTACTTACAGGACTCAGGTTATTTACCCATTCACCGTTAATCAGGAAAGAGCCGCTGTTATAGCCTAAGCGGCTCACTCCTAAGAACAGGGCACTTGGTACCGTACCTGTAATGCCGAAGCCAGCTCTTATTTTCAGATCATCCAGGAAGCCCAGGCCGCTCATAAAGCTTTCGTCGCTGATGCGCCAACCAGCCGATACAGCCGGAAACCAGCCCCAGGGTTCTTCTGTGCCTACAAGCGTAGAAGATGCTTCGTAGCGCAGGTTTGCCGTTAATAAGTATTTTTCTTTGTAGTTGTAGGTAAGGCGACCAAAAAAGCCGATCAGGTTAGCAGCAGTTCTGTTACTCGCTGCCACGGCATTACCTGTCCGGAGGGCATTGCCAGTACCAATGTTGTCGACATAAGAGAAATCGCCAGCCGGAAAATCCCAGTTCCGAAGGGAGGAGCTCTCAGAAGCAAAATCCTGGTAGCTGTAGCCACCTAAAGCGGTAAAGCGGTGGTTGTTCACAATTTTGCCATACTCTGCTGTTAGCTCCAGCAGCTGATCTATGTTCTGGGCATTTTGTTTAATGGCGAGTCCTTCAAACCCATCGCGTATGGTAGAGATGTTGTTTTTGGTTTCGAAGTAGCCATAGGTCATGTTGTAGCGGTTGCGCGAGCCCATTGCCCGGAGCTGCAGCCCCTCAACGGGTAGCCAGGTTACGCTGCCGCTCAGCCTGTTGGTCTGCGACTGGTTCTGCCCATCAGACTCATAAAGAAGCGCCAGCGGGTTTTCGTAGCTAGCTATACCGGTTTGTTCGTGCCAGCTGCCGTTGGGGTTCTGAACAGGTGCAGTCGGGTTGCGGATAAGTGCTTGCCTGTAAATAGTGTTGTCGAAACTTACGCCATCGCCAATGCTGCTGAACCTGTTGTCGGTGTTGATCATGTTCACATTAACTTTCAGCTTGTTATCGAACATGTTGTGGTTTATGTCCACGCGGCCGTTTATGGTGCGGTTATCCGATTTCAGGAACACGCCTTCAAAATAGCGGTAGTTGAGGGTGGCGAGGTAATTGGTTTGCGCATTGCCGCCCCGGTAGGTCAGGTTATGCACATGCGACACTGGCAGATCCCGGCTTACTTCTTTTATCCAGTCGGTGTTAGTGCCCTGGTCCTGAAAAGCAGTTCCCTGGCCAATTTTTTCGCGGTACTCAGAGGCATTGAGCATGCGGGGCTGGTTCACAAACGACTGTGTACTCACATACCCGTTGTAGTCGATGGTGGGGGCTATATCGCCGGTTGGTCTCTTGGTGGTAACCAGAATTACGCCGTTGGTGCCCCTGGTGCCATAAATAGCAGCGGCAGAGCCATCTTTCAGTACATCGATGCTTTCTATGTCTTCAGGAGCCACAGTATTCAGGTCGCCCGGAATGCCATCTATGAGCACAAGCGGCTGGGTGCTGCTGGCCAGGGTGGCAGTTCCGCGCAGCATAATTTGGGTGGCGGCTGTAGGGTCGCCGGTGGGGGTGCTGATGGATAAGCCTGCCACTTTGCCTTGTAGTAACTGGCCGGCATCTTTTACAGCACCTTTTACAAAGTTCTCTGATTTTACGCTGGTTACGGCACTGGTTACTTCGGCTCTTTTCTGCGTGCCATAGCCTACTACCACCACCTCGTCCAGCGCCTTGGCATCAGTTTCCATGGCTACATTTATGGTGGAGCGGTTATTAACAAGCACTTCCTGGCTCAGGTAGCCCACAAACGAAAAGACTAAGGTGCTGTTGCCATTGGGGATGCTAAACGAATAGCTGCCGTCAATATCGGTAGGGGCGGCGGTAGAGGTGCCTTTTAGTAGAACAGTTACGCCGGGTAAGCCTTCGCCTCGTTCATCGGTCACTTTGCCTTGCACTGAAAACTGCTGCTGCGCCGGAGATGCTTTTTCCCGTATTGTCTCCAGCGATTGTGCTTCTTTAGGCTTCGGCAGCCGAATATGGATGTTGTTGTTAATCTGCTTAAACTCCAGGCCTGTGCTGGTTGCCACCTGCTGCAGTACTTTGTCTAAGGAGGTGTTTCGAACTTTCAATGTAATCTGCCCCTTATCCAGCACCTCTTTTTCATCGAAGGTGAACTTAAAGGCTGTTACCGACTCTACTTTTATAATGAAGTCCTGTAGCGAAGCATTGGTGAATGATAAAGATACTTTGGTCTGCTGCAGGTTGAGTAGGGGCGTGTCTGTTTCTGCTGCCAGGGCACCAAAAACCATCGCCAGCTGCAGGACCATAAAAGCCACTGCTTTTCCTACACGCGATCTTAGCTTGTAGTAAGAAATTTTTTTCATAAATTTAAGAGTGTTTAATGTGATAAGATATTAGACAGAGTCTCCTGCTACACTTAAATGCGCCAACATAAGTATGGCAGGAGCGGGCGCAGATAGGCTTCTTCCCGGAAGGCTATCTGCGTTTTTTTATGCTGTGTTGCCCATAGCTGCTCTTTAGTTGTTAAAACTGATGATAATTTTATTTTTATCTTTTTGCTGATAAGAGAACTGCTTTACAAAGCTGATGCCCTCCAGCACGTGCTCCAAATCTTCGTTGTCGTACTCGCCGGTATAGTGCCAGTTGTCGCGCTCCGATGGTATTTCGCCTTCAATGGCAATATCCACACCGTACCAGTATTCTAATTTGCTTATCACCTGCGGCAAGGTTGCTTTCCGGAAAAAGAGCATGCCGTCTTTCCAGCCAATCACTTCGCGGGTGTCGAATGGCGCTAGCCGGTGCCGCTGCTTTTGCTTGTTGTATACCAGCTGCTGCCCGGGTTCCAGCCTGGCCAACGCCTGTTGTTGCTGGCCCTGTTGGTCTATTCTTACTCTACCTGTTGCCAGTGCCACGGCTATGGTGCTGTCTTCGGGCATGTATCTTATGTTAAAGGAGGTGCCGAGCGCCTGTGTTACAATAGCGCCGGTTCTAACGGTAAAGGGGCGAAGACTATCTTTGGCTACTTCAAAAAATGCTTCGCCTTTTAATACTATTTCTCTTTTATCGGAAGGGAAATGCTCCGGGTAACTCACTTCGCTGCCTGCGTTCAGGGTAATAACCGAGCCATCTTCTAGGGTAATGGTTTTCTTTTCGCCTGGCAGCGTGGCAATGGTGGTAGTGGCTGGGCTGGTGTTGGCTAAGAAATAGAGCAGCAGCCCCAGGCAGCAGAATGGCAGCAGAATAGCGGCAGCCACCTTGTATTGGTTGTGCCGCAGCCAGTCGGTCATGGAAATTACGTTTGTTTCTTCCAATTCTGGTGCTGTTTCGGCTGGCGCTATGTTAGCCAAAATATTGTTCCAGGTGGTACCCGCATCATGTAGGTTTGCCTCCTGGTTAGCTTGTTGTGTAGTCTGATTCCAGTGGGCAAGTAGTTCCTGCTCCTGTACCGCATCCGGCTCCTTGCTTTTGAACCATTGCAGTACTTGCTTCACCTCTTCCGGGCTGCACTCTCCTCTGTGGAATTTTTCGAGTAATTGGGTTTCCATGAACAAAAATTAATAGGCGCTTTAAGTATATACAAACAAGTGTTCGTTTGCACCACCTCTAAGTGCATTCAAGTAAGTTTTGTCGTATAAATAGCTGTTAAAGAAGTCATTCTATGAAGGCTATCGTA
>NZ_VRTY01000078.1 GCF_008017455.1 Pontibacter qinzhouensis
CCGCCAACCCCTACAACCAGCAGCCCCCGCTCCGACAAGGACGGGGGCTGGCTGCGTTTTTGGCCCCGGCTTTTAACTTTAAGGAAAGAAAAGCTGTCACTATTTGTCCTCCTGTAAAGGATTTTGTGACTTACCAGCAATTAACTCATAAGATTCTATACAGGAGGACAAAAAATGACCTTTCTTAAGCCGTACCTTTCTTTTGGCAAAAAGGAAGTAAAGCCACCCTCTTACCCTGCCCAGGCCCTAACCTTGAAAGGAGCGACCGCCTCCCGCACCCAGAGACAGCAGCAAAATGTTAAATTTTTTTCTTTAACTTTTTAAGAAACAAAAACATTTGGACGATTAGTACGTTTACCATTTTAATGAGTGTTTAAACAATGAAGTATTGTGCTTACTAAATCTACTTGTTTAAGAATATGATAAAACTAAGCTAACGTAATGTTCTTAGTACATAATATTTTTACATAGGTAATATTTACCCATCAGGAGACATAATGATATCAGTAAATAGGTTTGAGGTAAAATGTGCAGTAGTGTGTATAACACTCCTGTTCTTTTTGTCGATTACCTATAGTTTCTACTATAAATATGGGCAGGTAAAACCAGCCGATAAAATTGAATCGGAACTGGTGCTGGAGAAGACTTCCGAAGAAGGAAAGTTTAAGCACCCGCACATTTCTTTCCAGGCAATGCTCCGGTACGCCTTTATTGGATTTGAAAAACCAGTTCTGTTTCAGCAGCAAAGGTCTCATCTCGATTACAAATCAAAAAATAAACTGTACCTCCTTTTCCAGCAACTGAAGGTCCACCTCGCTTAACCGCAATTGCTTCTGGTCTCTTTAAAGGGAAGTATTTGCTCCTTTCTATAACTAGCTGAAGCAGGTTATAGGAGCTCTGGTATTTATTACCGGATCAGGTGCAGTATATTCGTTAAGCAGCGTTGCGTTGAGTTTAGCTCTTTGTGGCAGTAGTTCCAGAATCAAACCTCTCTTCGCCTTATCAGGCAAAAACTGTATTTCTTCCAGATAAAGAAGATTACCTCATGTGCTCCATCCATGGTGGCACTGCGCAGCTTTGCTGTGCAGCGGCTGTGGCATGCACCTTTCCTCAATCATTATTTAATTTATAGTACAACATGAACTGCCGATTCTGTAAAACACCCATCCATAATAAATTTGTAGACCTAGTCAATTGTCCGCCTTCCAACTCATTTTTGTCTGAGAAACAGCTAAACGAGCCGGAGGTATACTATCCGTTAACAATTTATGTGTGCCATAGCTGCCACCTGGTGCAGGTAGATGAGCACAAAAAAGCCACCGATATATTTAACAATGAGTATGTATACTTTTCGTCTTACTCGAAAAGCTGGGTGGAGCATGCACGGCGTTACGTGGAAGCGATGATGCAGCGCTTCGAGTACAACGAGAACTCAACTGTAATAGAAATTGCCTCTAACGATGGCTATTTGCTACAGCACTTTAAGGAGCGTGGGGTACCAGTGCTGGGGATAGAGCCAACACAAAATACGGCAAACATCGCCATTCAAAAGGGAATTCCTACCCTGACGGAGTACTTTGGGGCAGCCACTGCGCAGACGCTGGCAGACCAGAAAAAGAAAGGCGATTTACTTATTGGTAACAACGTGTTGGCGCACGTGCCCGACATTGATGACTTTGTGGAAGGCCTGAAGGTGGCCTTAAGAAAGAATGGTGTCATTACTATGGAGTTCCCACACCTGCTTCGCCTCGTAGAGGATTGCCAGTTCGATACCATTTACCACGAGCATTTTTCTTACTTGTCGTTCACGACGGTGAAGAGAATTTTTGAAGCGCATGGGCTTACCTTGTTCGATGTGGAGGTAGTGCCGACACACGGCGGCTCACTGCGGATTTTTGTCAAGCATCAGAAAGACGATAGTAAGTCAATTTCGGACCGCGTGCAGGCCTTGTTGCAGAAAGAAGAAGAGGCCGGCATTACCACAGAGGAGTACTACCTGAACTTTCAGGAGCGGGTAGACCAGGTGAAATACGGATTCCTGAATTTCCTGATAGAGCAAAAACGAGCAGGTAAGAAAGTGATCGGCTACGGTGCTGCTGCTAAAGGTAATACCTTGCTCAACTACGCAGGCATAAAAGGGCGCGATTTGTTGCAATTTGTAGTAGATGCAGCACCTTCTAAACAAAATAAGTTTTTACCAGGCAGTCATATTCCGGTTTACGACGAGTCTAAGATTGCCGAGTACTATCCCGACTATATTATTATTCTGCCCTGGAACCTGAAGAATGAGGTAATGGAGCAACTGGAGTACGTACGGGAATGGGGTTGCCAGTTTGTAACCTGCGTTCCCGACATAAAAGTGTATGACCCGAACCTGGTCGAAGCGGACCTGTAGGAGCAGGTTCGGGTCAATTTTTGAAAAAGCATCTGAAACAGTTAAAATGCCTGTGGAGAATTTCTGCCGGTAATTTAACTGTTTCAGGTGCTTTCATTTCTCCAGTACATATTATTATTATTATTTAAATTCAGGTTGTGCGGTAGTAGCGATATAATCATTCGTACTCCGTTATCCCTATCCCCCTTTTGTCATCCCCTTGGGATCTTGTGGGCAAGATTCATCAGCAATGGCAGCTCTCGATATAAGTTAGCATAGGTGCTTTTGCTGCTGTAACAGCGACATGAAGCTATTTTTAATCCGTGCACCTGGCAAAGGTGATCGCCCTGTTGTTGCCTGTCGCAATATTTTATTAACGACAGTTACCGCACAACTCTAATTATTTAAATGAAAATGGCCTTCCAAAGGCAAAACACCCTAACATGCCTCAAGGGTATTCGTTTAAAAGTTGGGCCATTTTTCAAAATACTGGTACATGCCAAATAATTATTTCTTCTGATTTTCAGTTTTAGATTAAAATTGCTGTACATTTGTTCTGAGGTGTTCTTATGGTAGAATATAACGCTATATCTTTTAGTTTCAGACATATATTGCTGTCTGTTTCGCTGCTGTGGGCTTTGCTGCTCTACGGCCAGGATGTAGCGGGTTATTGTGCCCCGATTCATACAGAACCTGCTACGGCAGCCTTTGAGTCCGGCAATACCAGTAATCCATCTGATACCCCTTTAATGCTGCAGCATGAGCTGAGCATGCCAAACAATGGACTCGCGGCTAATGGTACCATTGACCTGCAACAGCCCGGAACCTTTCCGCAGTTTCATGCTTTTGCTGCACCCACCGACGATAAACTACCTGCTGGAAGATTGAGGTTTTACGGCATCAGCTTACTTGCCCGCTTATTTCCCATCATTATCCAGCCCAACGCTCCTTAGCGTCTTTTCCTGCCACTGCTTTACCTGAAGAGGCAGCACCTGCCAAAGATCCTGTTACCTCATGTCCTCCTAAAAGAGTTTTCTGCTTAACAGAGCCCTTGCCTGCATTCGTAACACAGGTTAATAGAACTGAAGCAGGAGTAACCTCTTTGTAAAACAGTTCTGCTTGTTTGCTGTATCACAGGTGCGCGTGTTGCTGTTTCATAAACTTTCCTTATTAACCGGGAATAGGAGTAAGCGTCATGAATTATTCAAATGAAAAATGCCTTCAGAAGGGTTTCAGGGCATTTTTTGGTAAGGGTCTGCCAGGCATACCATCTACTAGAGTGGCTATTTTTTACTCGTAGAACCTTGTTAATTCTTGGTGCATGAGCTTTCTATACTTATTTCTGTTCCTGCTGCTGCTCACACTGCTCACATTGTATTTCAGGTGGGCCGAGCGGCGCAAATAAACCTGGTACTGCTGCTGCGGCAGCATCTGCTAATGGATTTCATTTAAAATTTTAACATACATACTACTATGGCTAGTACATCAGTTTTCGCATTTATCGGAGGTATTGGAGGCACCGAGTTGGCCTTGATTTTAATTGTTGTGTTGTTGCTTTTCGGGGCAAAACGAATTCCTGAATTGGCTAGAGGTTTGGGCCGTGGCATCAGGGAGTTTAAGGATGCCACCCAGGAAATAAAAAGCGAGATAGAGAATTCCGTGAAGGATACCGACACACCTAAAAAGTAGGCTATAACGTTTCAGTTCTGACACACATTGCCTGCTGGGCTATTGGCTCACTGGCAGTTACCGGACTGGTAACTGCCAGTGAGCCTGGTTCGGTAAAGGTGCTTTTTAGAACCTGAACCGGCTGCCATCTACGCTCAGGTATTTCACGCATTAAAAAACATCTGCCTGGAAGCCACCAAAACAGGCTGTTACCTTTTTTTCTCTTCCTTATGAACAAAAATTTAGTGCTGCTGGCTACGTTAGGTAGTCTGGCTGTGGCAGCAATGCTATCTGTGTTGCAGCAGTACCAGTTAGTGCAGGTGCCGGTGCAGGTATTAGCTGTGGCTCGCTGGGGTGCCATAGCGGTGCTGCTGGTGTACGGGCTACAAAAGAAAACACTTACCACCTGGATTCTTATCAGTATGGTAGCAGGCGCGGCTATCGGTTATGACTTTCCGGAGTTTGCGGCAAGCCTGAATGTGTTGAGCAAAGTCTTCCTGAAGCTGATTAAAACTATTATTGCGCCACTCATTTTTGCCACGCTGGTAGTTGGCATTGCAGGGCACTCTAACCTGAAGCAGATCGGGAGCATGGGCTGGAAGGCGATTGTCTATTTTGAAGTGGTCACCACGCTGGCGCTGTTCATCGGGTTGGCGGCCATTAATATAACTAAGGCTGGCGAAGGCATAGATCCGGGTATAGCAGCGAGCCACGAAGAGATATCCGCACCCGCAAAGCAAACGGTATCAGACATTATCCTGCATGTTTTTCCGGAGAACATTGCCAAATCGGTGGCGGAGGGGCAGGTGCTGCAGATAGTGGTGTTTAGCGTGCTGTTTGCCATCGGGCTTGCCATGGTAACTGAGAAGAAGCGGAAGCCGTTGATCGACTTTTGCGAGAGCCTGTCAGAAACCATGTTCAAGTTTACCAATATCATCATGTATTTTGCGCCGGTGGGGGTGGGGGCCGCCATTGCCTATACAGTTGGCCAAATGGGGTTTGGCATCTTGGTGAACCTGTTCCAGTTGCTGGCTACGCTGTATGTGGCTTTGCTGGCCTTTGTGCTGTTAGTGCTGCTACCGGTCGCCTTGCTGGCCAGGGTGCCCATTATGCGGTTCCTGAAAGCCATTTCCGGTCCGGTTTCTATTGCCTTTGCCACGACCAGCTCCGAGGCTGCACTGCCCAGAGCCATGGAAGAGATGGAGAAACTTGGGGTTCCGCGGCGTATCGTGGCATTTGTTATGCCTACCGGCTACAGCTTTAACCTCGATGGCACCACCCTGTATCTGTCGCTGGCTTCTGTTTTTGTGGCGCAGGCCGCAGGCATCTCCATGACCTGGCAACAGCAGCTCCTGATGGTGTTCACGCTCATGCTCACAAGCAAAGGCGTGGCCGGCGTGCCCAGAGCCTCATTAGTCATTCTGTTAGGTACGGTAGCATCTTTTAACCTGCCGGTGTGGCCCTTGTTTGCTATTTTAGGTATAGATGAACTCATGGACATGGCTCGCACCTCAATTAACGTAACAGGCAACTGCCTGGCTACTGCCGTAGTGGCCCGTTGGGAAGGTGAGTTCAACCCCACTCCCGAAAATGGTCTGGTAGAAGTAGTTGTTCCGGAGCCTGAATCCGAAAAGCAAATTGCCTGAACCCCTGGCTGAATAAGCTGCTACCCTTGGGTCAAAAAAAGCCAAAAGGCTTCTGAAGGCTGTTTTGATTTGAATAATTGGGATTTTCTTGTTGATTGTCTGTTGTTGATTGTGCTTTTGTGATTTCTATCTGATCATAAGGCTAATTTTAAAAGTCCGGTTATTTGATAAATTTTTAGTGTTGGCTTGTAATTATTGCCTTTTTACTAATAAAATTTGCTGTTTAGATAAAATAGTTGCTTAAAATGTCAGAATACTTGTGTTCTTTTACAACCTGAAGCTTGAGTAGCGGCAGTTCTTTTAGCCGACTTGCTATCTTCCGAAGGCTGAAAGGTCATTTTAGAGAAAGTACTGTGAATAAATCTATAAACCAATGAATGAAACAGAAGTAACTCCACGCATAACAGAAGACCAGTTACGGTCTATCTTTGTGGAGGAAAGCCAAATTCCGGCTGAGTACAGCCTGGAGCAGGAAATTCATCAGCAGGAGTACCTGTCGGACGGGGAAATGAGGCCGTGGCAGGGAGCAACGCACACCGTTTACTCGCCTGTGGCTGTAAAAACGGCAGAAGGCTATAAACGGAAGGTCATCGGTACCTACCCTGTGTGTACCGAAAAGGAAGCCAAAGAAGCACTTGATGCTGCGGTAGCAGCCTACGACAATGGCCGTGGCCAGTGGCCTACCATGAGCGTGCAGAACCGGATTCAGTGCGTGGAGCAGTTTACCCATAAAATGATCGATCAGAAAGAGATCGTGGTGAAGCTGATTATGTGGGAAATTGGCAAATCGTACGCCGACTCTGTTAAAGAATTCGACAGAACAGTAGAATATATATACGCCACCATCGATGCCTTAAAAGACATCGACCGCGATTCCTCGCGTTTCCAGATAGAGCAGGGCATTGTAGCCCAGATTCGCCGCTCGCCTTTGGGCGTGGTGCTCTGCATGGGCCCGTTCAACTACCCGCTCAACGAGACATTTACCACGTTGCTGCCAGCCCTGATTATGGGCAACACGCTGCTGTTTAAGCCACCCAAGCATGGTACGCTGCTGCACTACCCGCTTTTACAGGCGTTTAAAGAGTGCTTCCCGAAGGGTGTGGTAAATACGATCTATGGCCGTGGCGCTACCATTGTGCCTGCGCTTATGCAATCGGGTAAAGTGAATGTGCTTACCCTGATCGGCTCCAGCAAAGTGGCCGACGAACTTAAAAAGCTGCACCCGAAAGTAAACAGGCTACGCGCCATCCTCGGTCTCGATGCTAAAAATGCAGCTATCGTAACCGAAAATGCCGATGTAAAACTGGCTGTTTCTGAAACAGTGCTGGGCGCGCTTTCTTTTAACGGGCAGCGATGCACGGCGCTTAAAATTGTGTTCGTTCACCGTTCCAGAGTCGATGAGTTCCTGAGCGGACTGAGTGAAGCAGTTGGTAAGCTGAAGTATGGCATGCCCTGGGAGAAAGGTGTATCGCTTACGCCACTGCCGGAGCCGCATAAACCAGCCTACTTACAAGACCTGATAACAGATGCTGCCGCACACGGAGCCGAAGTGGTAAACGAAGGCGGAGGCGCAACTTTTGAGTCGTTTGTGTACCCAGCCATATTGTACCCGGTAAACAAGCACATGCGCGTGTACCGCGAGGAGCAGTTCGGACCGGTTATTCCGGTGGTGCCTTTCGATGACCTGGAAGAAACTATTGAGTACCTGATAGAATCTACGCACGGGCAGCAGGTGAGCATTTTCAGCAACGATGCCGCAGAAACAGCCGCGCTGATAGATCCTCTGGTTAACCAGGTGAGCCGTGTCAACATAAACTGCCAGTGCCAGCGGGGCCCGGATACATTCCCTTTCACCGGCCGTAAAGACAGCGCCGAAGGCACCTTGTCGGTCGTAGATGCCCTTCGTTCCTTCTCCATTAGATCGTTGGTAGCGACCAAACTCAACGAAACCAACAAGCACCTGATCAACCAGATCGTGAACGATGGTGAGTCTAATTTCCTGAGCACCAAGTATATTTTCTAGTACCTGAGTTTTTGGTTTCTGAAGTACCTGAAGTTGCTCCCGGTAGGTTTTAAACAAAGCCTGCCGGGAGCAACTCTGTTTTCTGGCCTCCCATACACCCATTTTTCCTGGTCTACTTCAGCTCCATTTCCCGAAGGGGCTTCTGAAATAGATTTCCATAGTTACTCCGCTGAAACCAGCTTTACAGCGTTAAACCGCTCAGGAACGGCTCTATGCACTAGTTTCCCTTTGTGTAGCTCAGGAAATAAATGAAGCAATGGTTGTTAGTCTGCACCTTAAAATTTACATTTAGAAAGTAATGAAAAGATGAGCCACCATAATAAAAAGGCAGCTTTTACCACTGCCATAAGAGCTACAGAACCTATAGTTGCAGCGGCATGTGGTGTATCAACAGTAAAACATACAAACAAATCTACAATTACACTTTCTGCACCATGACTCGAAAACTACTTACCTTCCTCGTTTGCTACATTATTTGCGTTGGCACAATGGCGCAAAAAGCAGGCAATTTTAACGGTTTGGAAATGAATATGGGCAACCTTTTTCGGTTGTCTGATGCCGAAACACGCTCCATTAGCCCGGAGAATATTACCGGCGAAAAGGGTAAGGGCGGCATGACATCGTTGGAGGACGGCGTGCACGGTCACCAGGCGCGTGAACTGGGCGTGGGCTGGAAGACGAATCCTTTTGTTTGGATAGAAGGCGGACAGACCGTAACATTGGCAGAAATAGAAGGACCGGGAGCCATTCAGCACATCTGGATGACGCCTACCGGCAACTGGCGCTACTCCATTCTGCGCTTTTACTGGGACGATGAGAAGGAGCCATCGGTAGAGGTGCCCGTAGGTGATTTTTTTGGGATGGGCTGGGGCGAGTACGCTCCCCTGAACTCGATGCCGGTGCAGGTAAACCCGGGCAGCGCCTTTAACTGCTACTGGGTGATGCCGTTCCGCCGCAAGTGCCGCATTACCATGGAGAACATCAGCTCGGAGCGCATGAACCTGTTTTACCAGGTAGATTACACCCTGACCCAGGTACCCGACGATGCCGCTTATTTTCATGCGCAGTTCAGGAGGAGCAACCCGACCCAAGGTGCTCTGCATACGCTAATAGATGGCATTAAAGGCAAAGGCCACTATGTAGGCACCTACATGGCCTGGCAGGTAAATAACAAAGGCTGGTGGGGCGAAGGCGAGATCAAGTTTTACATGGATGGCGACAATAAGTTTCCGACCATAAACGGTACTGGCGCCGAAGATTATTTTCTGGGTTCTTACAACTTCGAGAACAAAAAAACACAGCAGTACGAGGAGTATTCTACAGCACATGCGGGTTTGCACCAGGTTATCAGGCCCGATGGTTTATACGAATCGCAGCAGCGGTTTGGCATGTACCGCTGGCACGTTATGGACCCGATCCGGTTCAACAAAGACCTGCGCGTAACCATTCAGGACCTGGGCTGGCGAAGTGAGCACCGCTACCTGCCACAGAAGTCTGATATAAGTTCGGTGGTGTACTGGTACCAAACTGAACCACACGCCAAATTCCCGAAACTCCCTTCTAAAAACGACCTGGAGGTTAATTAATGAAGGCTGTTGATTGGCTAAAATTTCAATATACAAACATATTCCGGCAGTAAACCCTTGGACCACAACAGGCCGTTTTACCTTCGGAAGGCCATTTCCATTAGAATAATTTCATTCAATAAACTTCGGTAGGCTACCGATAAAAGCTACATTGGTCATAACTTATTTAACGTAGCTCTGCCGCAAAAGCAACACCCATGATACACACACACTTTTTAGCTAAAACACTATTTATTTCCTTACAGAAAGTAAATGCTAAAGCAAGCTGGCTGCTGCTCCTGCTACTTAGCTTGTCTGTAAACCAACTCTCGGCGCAGAACCTGCAGCAGGAACTCGCCAATAACCTGACCTACAAGCTGCTGCTGAAGCAACCCGGCAACCCGGCTCAGGCACACAACCTGAAAGCCGTACAAGGGCAGGAGCAACTGCAGGCCGGAAACAAACTGACGGTGAGTGTGAGCCAGAACATAAAGCAGGAAGCAGACCATGTGGCTTTAACCATTACCATAGAAGCCTTACAAGATGCGTATTTTAACCTGCAGGGCCAGTTTAAGGCGCCCGGCATCAGCTACGACACTTCATATATGTACCTGCCCGGCTTCTGGTACCGCAAAAACCTGCGCTCCCCCGACAAAGCGCCATCGGCCAGGGTCAGCAAAAACTGGATTGTGCGCGAAGACAGGCTGAGCTCGCCCTTAGTTGGCATTTACGATCAGCAGCAAAAGCAAAGTTACTCACTGGCCCGTATGGATAAGCTGGAGCGGGAGGCGCTGGCACCCATCAGCCACGGCGAGGTGGTGCTTAGCGGGCACTCCGACCTGGGCGCTGTGGGTTTCGGCGAAGAGAGCGGAGGCGCTTACCTGTCGTTTGCCTACCCGTACCAGGAAGCGCCACACAGCTACTACCGCAAACTTACACTCGGCGATCCGGTAACATCTTTTCTGCACCTGAAGCGTGGCGAAAAAATAACGCTGCACTACCAACTCATGAAGTTTGCCGCCACCGACTACGCCGACTACATGAAGCAGATCTGGACACGCTCCTACGACATGTACCAGCCAAAACCCATCACAGACAACAAACTGACGGACGAGGAAATTAAACGCATCCTGACCAAATTCTACACCCAGTCTTATGTGGAGGCGGGCAACCTGAAAGGTTTCTCCGGCATACATCTGCAGACACACCTTTGCGAGAAGCTCAAGATTCTGGAAGTCGGGTTTATCGGGCGGGTGCTGCTCAATGCCTTTAATGCGCTGGAGTTTGCCGAGCAGCACAACGATGCGGAACTACGGCAAATCGCCTTTAACGTGATGGACAGCTATGAGCAGCATGGTTTCTCCGACACCGGGTTTTTCAGGGAAGTAGTGGATATGGAGAACAACACCGAAGAAACGACTTACTCCATCCGCAGGCAGTCAGAAGGTATTTATGCGGCCCTGCTGTACCTCGATTACGAGAAGCGCAAGGGCCGCAAGCACCCGCAGTGGGAGAAAAACATACAACGGCTGCTGGCCAACATCCTGAAACTGCAGCAAAAAGAAGGGCACTACCCGCGCAAATTCAAAGGCGACTTCCAGCTCGTTGACCCTACAGGCGGTAGCTCCCCATCGGCAGTGCTGCCTTTAGTAATGGCCTACAAATATTTCGGCGATGCCAAATACCTGAACTCAGCCCGCAAGGTAATCGATTACCAGGAAAAGGAGATTATTTCTAAATCTGACTATTTTTCCTCTACCCTCGATGCTGACTGCGAAGATAAGGAAGCCTCGCTATACGCTGCTACGGCCCTGTATTACATGGCCATGGTTACCAAAGGCAAGGAGCAGGAGCGGTACAAAAGGCTGGCGCAGCAGGCAGCTTACTTCACCCTCTCCTGGTACTACACCTGGGATGTTCCCTTTGCGCCCGGCCAGATGCTCGGCGACGTTGGCCTCAAAAGCCGTGGCTGGGGCAATGTGTCGGTAGAGAACAACCACATCGATGTGTTTATTTTTGAGTTTGATGAGGTACTGAAATGGCTGGCGCAGGAAACTGGAGAGAAACGCTTCTCAGCTTTTGCCGAAGTTATCCGGTCCTCAATGCGGGAGCAGCTGCTGCCTTACCCGGGGCACATGGCCGATATTGCCAAAGAAGGCTATTATCCTGAGGTGGTGCAGCACACGCAATGGGACTACGGCCACTTCGGCAAAGGCTTCTACAACCTGCACTTCGCACCGGGCTGGACAGTGGCCTCTATCTGGGAACTGCTCACCGATAACCGCGCCAAAAATTATTTAACGCGAAAACGCTAAGCACCAGCCATCCATAAAGATCTGTATTATTAAAATCTTATCCGAAACTATGGCAAACCGCTTTCTACCTAAAAAAACAGTCGTCCTCCTACTGCTTGCGCTGAGTTTCCAGGCATGCCAGCCATCAGAAAAAAAGGAAACACAACAGGCAGAGGCAGCACACGCAGAAGCAGGCACTTTTGGGTACGACCTCGATTTTCTGAGGAGCAAAGACGATAGCCTGATCGTGCTGAAGGATGAGCAGGGGGTAGGGCAGGTGCTGGTTTCAGCCAAATACCAGGGCAAAGTTTTTACCTCAACCGCAGATGGCTTACATGGCAGAAGCTTCGGCTGGATTAATTATGAGGCTTTCGATGCAGAGCCCGACCCGCACATGAACGCCTATGGTGGTGAAAATAGGTTTTGGCTGGGGCCGGAAGGTGGCCGGTTCTCTCTTTTCTTTAAACCTGGCACCGATATGGTGTTTAGCAATTGGGTAACACCACCTGCTATCGATACAGAGCCTTGGCATGTAGTTTCGAGCAGTAGCGACCGGGTTTCGCTTACGAAGAAGACAGAGCTGCTGAACTACGCCGGAACCTTACTGAAAGCCAGCATAAAGCGAGACATACGCCTGTTGAGCCTGGCGGAGATAGAGCAGCAACTTGGCGTAAAAGCTGGTGGTAATGTAAAAGCAGTAGGTTTCAGCACCGACAATGCCCTTAGCAACGTGGGGGAGCAGCCATGGACCAGCCAAACCGGAGCCCCCTGCATCTGGATTCTGGATATGTTCAATCCATCGCCCGGCACCGTAATCGTGCTTCCGTACAAAGAACAAGCAGCTGGCAAAGTAGCCACTACCGATTATTTCGGCGAAATACCGGAAGACCGCATTCTTTACAATGCAGGCGTTCTGTATTTTAAAGCAGATGGCAAAGCAAGAGGGAAACTGGGGCTCTCGCCTGAGCGGGCCAAGCCTGTGGCAGGCAGCTACGACCCCACCAACCGGGTACTCACCATCACGACTTTCGATGTAAACAGCACCGCCACCTACCTGAACCAGGAGTGGACTACCGCAAAAGACCCACTGAAAGGAGATGCTGTAAACGCCTATAACGATGGCCCACTGGAAGATGGCAGCCAGATGGGACCGTTCTACGAAATAGAAAGTGTTTCGCCGGCTGCCTTCCTGAAGCCCAATCAAACCCTGACGCACCAGCACCATGTGTTTCATTTTGTAGGCGAGGCAGAAGCCCTGAACAATATTTCTGAAAAGGTACTGGGCGTTAAACTACAACAGATGGAGGAGGCTTTCAGGAAGTAAAGCAACCTGAATTATTCTAATGAAAAAGCCCTTCCGAAGGTTTTTGTAGTATTTTAATCCAAGGGTAAGCCAGTGGTTTTTATAAGCAAAAGCACTAAGTAGAACTTTGTTTTAGAGTTCCGGCAGGAACGGCTGCTGCTAGTTCAGGCGACGGCGCACAGAAGAGTATTGTTAAATGATCAGCTACGTGTCGTAGTACTTCCTGGTAGAAATAGTCAAATCATGCAGTTAGAAAGCTTTTTCCGCGGGCATTGTTAATTTACCCCCCTTAAACAAATGGTTATTCCCCCTCTTCTAAATCAAAAATGTCGGAATTTTGGCATAGGCAGGTTGTTAAGCACAAGACTTTAATTAACGAATGTAAGTTTCTTGTAGATGGCAACTAGATGGCAACATAGCTTATCGAAATCTGTGTCACCAGTTAAACAAATTATATAAATTCGTTTGTCGTGATACGGGTGTCGTTTTTCTCAACCCGATGCAATTTCTGATTCCAATAAGTTAAGAGGCAGTCTATGACGTATCGGAATTCGTGATTTGATTTTTTACATTCAGGAGAGAATATAAAGTCTTGGCGAAAGTTCTATTTACTAAACTTGCTGTAAGAGCAGATGCCTTTTATAAATTAATGAAAATATAACGGTAACAGATATCCTGATAATTTATTTGTTTTAAGAATAGCCCCTATGTTCAAGCGTATATTATTTGCCCTTTGCTGTTTCTGTTTGCCGCAACTGGTGGCAGCACAGCAACCCCAAAACGAGTGGGAGAACCCCAAGGTGTATGAGCGTAATAAAGAAAAGCCGCACGTACATTTTATGCTGTACAGCAATGCCGAAGATGCCCGGAAAGATGACTTCAGCAAATCGCCATGGCACCAGTCGCTGAACGGCAACTGGAAATTCTCTATCGTAAAAACCACAGCCGAGCGCCCGAAAGATTTCTACAGGCCTGGCTTCGACGATAGCAAATGGACCAATATTCCGGTTCCGTCTAACTGGGAATTAGAAGGGCACGATATTCCGATTTATACAAACGTAAAGTACCCGTTCCCGGCCAAGCCGCCTTACATAGACCAGACCTACAACCCGGTTGGCACCTACCGCCGCAGCTTTACAGTGCCTGCCAACTGGTCGGGCCAGGAAATAATGCTGAACTTCGGCTCTATATCTGGTTACGCGCTGGTGTATGTGAACGGGCAGGAAGTGGGCATGACAAAGGCTGCCAAGTCTCCGGCTGAGTTTAACGTTACCAAGTTCCTGAAGTCTGGCGAGAACCAGCTGGCGGTGCAGGTAATTCGCTGGCACGATGGCAGCTACCTCGAAGACCAGGACTTCTGGCGCCTGAGCGGCATTGAGCGCGATGTGTACCTGCAGGCGCTGCCGAAACTCACCATCTGGGACTATTTTATTAAGGCCGACCTCGACAATAGCTACAAAAATGGCGTGTTCAGCACAACCGTAGACCTGCGTAAGTTCACAGGCAAAGCTGCTGACAAAGCTACCGTAAGTGTGGAGCTGTACGATAAAAGCAATACCAGGGTGTTTTCGCAGGAAAAGAGCCTTTCTACAATAGGAACAGCTAACCTGAAACTCGATTTTAACGGCACCATAAACAACGTGGAACCCTGGAGCTCAGAATTCCCGAACCTCTACGACTGCGTAATAACCTTAAAAGACGATAAAGGCAAAACTGTAGGCGTAACCGGCAATAAAGTTGGTTTCAGAAAAGTGGAACTGAAAAATGCACAGATGCTGGTGAACGGCGTGCCCGTGTTGATGAAAGGCGTAAACCGCCACGAACACGACGATGTAACGGGGCATGTTCCGAACAAAGCCTCTATGCTGAAAGACATCGAACTGATGAAACTGAACAACGTGAACGCAGTTCGCACCAGCCATTACCCGAACGACCCGCTCTGGTACAAGCTCTGCGATGAGTACGGACTGTATTTAGTAGATGAGGCCAACATAGAAACGCATGGCATGGGAGCCGAGTGGCAAGGCAATTTCGACAAGAGCAAGCACCCTGCCTACCTGCCCGAGTGGGCACCGGCGCACATGGACCGCATTGTACGGCTGCTGGAGCGCGACAAAAATCATGCATCGGTTATTATCTGGAGCATGGGCAACGAGTGTGGCAACGGACCTGTTTTTTATGATGCCTACAAATGGATAAAAAAACGGGATAACTCACGACTGGTGATGTTTGAACAAGCCGGCGAGAATGAGAATACCGATATTGTAGGACCTATGTACCCCGGTATCGGCAGCATGAAAAAGTATGCTGAGGCACAGAAAGAGCGCCCTTATATTATGTGCGAATACTCGCATGCCATGGGCAACAGCAACGGTAACTTTCAGGAGTACTGGGATATTATTAACAGCAGTAAGCACATGCAAGGTGGCTTTATCTGGGATTGGGTAGACCAGGGCCTGAAAACCAAAGACAAGAACGGCAAGGTGTTCTGGGCCTACGGTGGCGACCTGGGAGGTGAAAACCTGCAGCACGACGAGAATTTTTGTGCAAACGGTGTGGTATCGGCTAACCGCACGCCGCACCCCGGCCTGCACGAGGTCAAAAAAGTATACTCCAACATCCAGATCAGCTCAAAAGACCCGCTCAAGGGTGTGATTACCGTTGAAAACCAGTTCGGCTTCACCAACCTCGACCAGTTTAACTTTAAGTGGCAGCTCTTCAGGAATGGAGCTTTGCAGAAAGAAGGCGATTTTGCCGTGGAACTTGCACCCCAGCAACAGAAAGAGGTAAAGCTGCCTTTGCCAGCCATTAGTGCACAAAATGGAGAAGAGTATTTTTTGAGCGTGTTTGCTTATACCAAATCTAAAAGTACTTTTGTGCCGGCTGGCCATGAGGTGGCTCGCCAGCAGTTCGGCCTCAGCGATAACACGTATTTTGCAAAAGCAGGCGCTGCAGCCGGTAAACTCAAAATCAAAACAAAAGGCAACACCTTAAGCTTTACCGCAGGAGAGGTAGCCGGAGAGTTCGATACAAAAACAGGGCAGCTGGTGGCTTTTGGGCAGAACGGACAGAAAACCATCACAAAGTTTCCGGAACCATATTTCTGGCGTGCCCCCACCGACAACGACTTTGGTAACCATATGCCTGAAAAGCTCAGTGTGTGGCGCGATGCCCACAAAAACATGAAGCTGGTAAGCGTGCAGGTAGGTAAAAAGCAGGCGCAGGGGCAACCCGTTAAAGTTACTTACGAGCTCACAGAAAAAAAAGTACCATACACCATCGAGTACCTGATACAGAACGATGGCGCCGTGCAGGTAACAGCCTCTATCGACATGACGGGTATTGACATGCCGGAACTGCCACGCTTTGGCATGCGCCTGGAGCTGCCAAAAGACCACGATAACCTGCAGTACTACGGCCGTGGCCCCTGGGAGAATTACTCCGACCGTAAAACATCCTCGTTTGTAGGCCTGTACCAGGACAAAGTAGCGAACCAGTTTCATGAGCTGTACATACGGCCGCAGGAGAGTGGCAACAAAACCGATGTGCGTTGGGTGGAGCTAACAAACGGTGCCGGTAGCGGCCTTTTAATAGAAGGGCTGCAACCGCTCAACTTTACGGCCATTAACTACACAACCGAAGAAATTGACCCAGGCACCAAGAAGCGGAACCGACACCCGGTAGACCTGAAAGAGCACGACAACATTAGCCTGCACGTAGATCTGAAGCAGCGCGGCCTGGGCGGCGACGACAGCTGGGGCCGCTTACCGCACGAGCCTTACCGGCTCACCGACAAGCAGTACAGCTACAGCTACCTCATCAGGCCGGTAACTAAAGCAAGCTCCAAACTATCGCAGAAATAACAAGGTGCATGGTTGTAATTCAGTTCTGATACTGTTAAAGGTTTAAACCTTAAGCAGCATCAGAACTGCATTATTTACTGATGTTACGCACTAAGGATATTCTGTAAAGTTTTATACTTCCAGCTTAACTAATTACTTTGCTGGCCCTGTACCAGTAGTTGAGAGCACAAATCCCAGTTCTTGGGTTGAGCGCCTTTGCAGGTTTCCGGTGCCGCAGGCAGCCTGAGCGCGAGCGAGTCTAAAAGGGGCCCCTGCACCCCTGGCAGGAAAGATGCAGCAGCGCGATGCCCGAGAACGGGGCCTCGCGGCCTTGAGCGCTAAGACTTCTACAATGAAAAATGAAAGCCTAAGGGCACCGGATGAAACTGTTACAAGTGTATTAGAACCAAATTAAAAGTTCCAAATACCAGAAGGCGTGTAACATCAGTTATTTAAATGAAAATAGCCTTCCAAAGCTAAATTAGTGCAGAAGTGCCAAGGGGCTGAAAGTAATGTTAACTTACGCCAACAAACGTTAGCTCACATGCGCACCTTATTTTGCTGAACCACCAGCTCCCAAACTGTCATTGTTTACATGCATTTACATGGGTTATAAAATAACAAGGTTTTCTTTTTTTGTCTCTGTTATAAGTGTGCTGTTCCTGGGCACCTCTTCCTGTCGCACAGTAAGGTCTGCGGAAGGAACTCAGGCTGCAGCGCCTACCACTGTTCGGGTAGCCGATGGCTGGGCCAACAACTCGGTTAATGTGGTAGTGTTCCGCAAAAATTCGCTCGTAACGCACCAGGGCACGCAGTACACTGCCTGGTACGATGCCGACCGCCACCTGGTGCTGGCCAAACGAAAAAGCGGCACTATGGATTGGGAGATACAGAAAACTGATTTTACCGGAAATGCGGCTGATGCCCACAACTCTATCAGCATTATGGTAGACGGCGATGGTTACCTGCACCTATCCTGGGACCACCACAACCACCAGCTCAACTATGCCCGCAGCCTGAGCCCAGGCTCGCTGCAATTAACAAGCAAAATACCCATGACGGCCCAGAACGAAAGCGCTGTGTCTTACCCGGAGTTTTACCGGCTGCAGAACGGCAACCTGATGTTCTTTTACCGCGATGGCGGCTCCGGCCGGGGGAACATGGTGATCAATAGCTACGATACCGGCACCCAGCAATGGACCCAGCTGCACCCCAACCTGATTAGCGGCGAAGGCAAACGCAATGCTTACTGGCAGGCTTATATCGATAGGCAAGGCACTATTCATGTGTCGTGGGTGTGGCGCGAGAGCCCCGATGTGGCCAGCAACCACGATCTGAGTTATGCCCGCTCCACCGATGGCGGCAGAACCTGGGAAAAATCAACGGGCGAGAAATACACGTTGCCTATAACAGCGGCATCGGCCGAAAAAGCCTGGCCTATTCCGCAGCAAAGCGAACTGATAAACCAGACCTCTATGGGGGCCGATGAGCGCGGGAACCCATTTATCGCCACTTACTGGCGTGAGGCTGGATCGGAAGTGCCACAGTACCACCTGGTGTACCACAACGGGTCTGCCTGGCAGTCGCTGCAACTCGATTTCCGTAGCACCCCTTTTAGTTTGAGTGGCGTGGGCACCAAACGCATCCCGATTGCCAGGCCACAGGTGCTGGTGAAAAATGCCGGAGACAAAGCCTCGGTGCTGCTGCTTTTCCGCGACGAGGAAAGAGGCAATAAGGCATCGGTTGTGGTGATAAATAAGCTGGCAGATGCCACCTGGACGATTATGGACCTGACACAGGGGTCGCTGGGGTCGTGGGAGCCAACCTACGACACCGAGCTCTGGAAAGAGAAAGGCATACTCAACCTGTTTGTACAGAAGGTAGAACAGGTAGATGGCGAAGGCCGCGCCAACATGCCGCCTCAACCCATTGAGGTTGTGGAATGGAAACCGGCTTTTTAGGCGAAAACGCTTTATTAAGTTAAGAGTTAAAAGTTATGAGTTAAAAGTTTGAGGAATTTATTTGGATCGAGATAAATCTCGTTTCCTTTAAGCTCGACTTTAGCATTTTTAGAAATCAAGAACAGCTAAACAGTGAATTATACGCTATTTAGCAGTTCTATTTTTGAATGTCGGGTAAAATTCATGACATGCAAAAATAGAAAAGTGCTTTAATTACGCTCTAAAGGCCTTCTTTTTCTGTTTTCAAAAATGCTAAAGTCGAGTTAAGAACCCATTCGACAATTTAACAATTCGACCATTTAACAATTAAAAAAGAACAATCAACAACAGACAATTAACAATTAAAACCCAATTATTCTAATCAAAATAGCCTTCCAAAGCCTTTGTGTGCCTCAGCGTGTCAAGGGTGATGCCTTGGAAGTGGACATACAATTAACCTGATCCGGTTATAAGAAGCGCATGAAAAAGAAACTGATTTACTGTATTACGAGCTTACTTTTCTGTTGCAGCCTTGCCCTGGCACAAACAGCTGAACCAGCCATGCCTGCCTCCGCAGCAGAGGTGGCTGCTATTATTAAAAAAGCGAACCATTACTGGCAAACAGCAAACCCAAACCATGGCCGCGCCTTCTGGGACAATGCCGCCTACCACACCGGCAACATGGAGGCCTATAAAGTAACCGGAACCGAAGCGTATAAAAGTTATTCTGAGGCCTGGGCCGGGCATAACCAATGGAAAGGTGCCAAATCAGACGATAAGGCCGGTTGGAAGTACTCGTATGGCGAATCGGATGAGTATGTGCTGTTCGGCGATTACCAGATTGCCTTCCAGACCTACATCGACCTGTATAACCTGGATGAGGTAAAGGACCCGAAAAAGATTGCCCGTGCCCGTGAGGTGATGGAGTACCAGATGAGCACCTCTCAAAACGACTACTGGTGGTGGGCCGATGGCCTTTATATGGTAATGCCTGTAATGACAAAGCTTTACCACGTAACCGGCAACAAGCAGTACCTGGAGAAACTGTACGAGTACCTGAGCTATGCCAACTCCATTATGTACGATGAGGAGGAGAAGCTCTACTACCGCGATGCCAAATACGTGTACCCGAAGCACAAAAGCGCGAACAGCAAAAAAGACTTCTGGGCTCGCGGCGATGGTTGGGTGTTTGCCGGGCTGGCCAAAGTGCTGCAGGATCTGCCAACAAATGACCCGCACCGCAACGAGTACATCGAAAAATTTGTGGGCATGGCAGAGGCCATCAAAAACTCGCAGCAGCCCGAAGGCTACTGGACCCGCAGCATGCTCGACCCGGAGCACGCTCCCGGCCCTGAATCGAGCGGCACCTCTTTCTTTACCTACGGCTTGCTGTGGGGCATCAACAATGGTTTTCTGGGCAGAGATGAATATTTGCCGGCAGCACTTCGTGGCTATAAGTTCCTGACGGAGGTGGCCCTGCAGCCGAACGGGCGTGTGGGCTACGTGCAACCCATCGGCGAAAGAGCCATTCCGGGGCAGGTAGTAGATGCCAACTCCACAGCTAATTTTGGCGTTGGCGCTTTTTTGCTGGCCACTTCAGAAATGCACCGCATGGTGGAGCAGGAGAGGGTAAGGTTAAACGAAAGCGACCTTGCCAGAAATATTTCGGCGTATCCGAATGTAGCCAACTCTGAGGTAAGAGTGCAACTGCCTGCTGGGCTGACATGCAAAAGCGTATTGGTAAAAGATGAGACCGGAAAACAGGTGGCAAAATATAAAGGCAAGTTTACAGGAGAGAAGGTGCTGCCGGTAAAAAAACTGACTAAAGCACCTTATGCCCTGGAGCTGAAGACAAGCAAAGGCACCATTACTAAAACAATGCTGGTGCAATAGCTAGTGGTAGCATAAAGATGTTGTCAGGTATTCGGCAAAGGCACAGATGTTTTTCGGACAATATGAGCTTTCTTCCATGCTATCCGAAAGATACTTGTGATTTTACGCGTTTGCCCTTCTAGTCTTCAGCAGCAGCATGAAAAGAATAAAACAGCATTTTTAGTAGGGCCTGAGCAGCCGTGTTACTTTACCCAGAGTTAGTTCCTCCTTCTTACATAAACATACACCAGTGATCATCAACAGAAATACATGGCTGCTGCTTTTGGTGCTACTCTGCATGAGCAACGCTGTGCAGGGACAAAAAAAGAAAAATGCTCCTGCTGCAACCGACCGGCAATTATGGCTGCGCCACCTCGACATGGTAGCAGGACCTGTACTGGCAAACCTGGCAGAAAACAAACTGAAACAGACTATGCCCGTGGTGCTGTCTGATAGAATAGATAATAAAGCCTCGCGGACCGAGGTGGCTTATTTAGAAGCTTTTGGGCGCGTTATGAGCGGCATTGGGCCTTGGCTGAACCTGGAAGGTGGTGCTGCAGAAGAAGTAACCTTGCGCCACCAGTACCGGCAGTGGGCGCTTAAAGCTGTGGCAAACGCTGTGAACCCGGCTGCCAGAGATTACCTGCAGTGGCAGGGCGGCCAACCTCTTGTTGATGCCTCGTTTCTGGCGCTTGGCCTGGTGCGCTGCCCCTGGCTATGGCAAAACCTGGACCCACAGGTGCAGGAGCAGGTAGTTACAGCGTTCAGAACCACGAGGTCTACGGTACCGGTGTACTCAAACTGGATTTTATTTTCGGGCATGATCGAGACTTTCTTCTGTAAGTATGGCATAGACTACGATGCTGTGCGGGTAGAGTACGGGGTACGGGAGTTTACGCAACACTGGTACGTGGGCGATGGCCTCTACTCCGATGGCATGCAGTTTGCCCTCGACTACTATAATAGCTATGTTATTCAGCCTTACCTGGCGACTATTTTGGAGGTAGTGAACACCAAAAATAAGAAATACCAGTCTTACGCACCTACGCTCGATAAAATTACAAAGCGTTATGCCGAAATTCAGGAAAGGTTGATTAATGCAGATGGTTCTTTTCCGGTGCTGGGCCGCTCCATTGCCTACCGGGCAGGTGCTTTTCATCATCTGGCAGATATGGCCATGCGCAAGCAACTACCTGAGAGTTTGCAGCCAGCGCAAGTAAGGAGCGCCTTAACAGCAGTGCTTCGTAAAACACTAGAGGCTCCCGGTACCTTTACCAAAGAAGGCTGGCTGAACATTGGCCTCTACGGGCAGCAGCCCAACCTGGCCGAATTCTACATCACCACGGGCAGCCTTTACCTGTGCGCCACTGCCTTTCTGCCGCTGGGCCTACCCGAAACCGATGACTTCTGGGCAAAACCTGCTACTCCCTGGACGGCTTCCAAAGTCTGGAACGGGCAGGATGCTCCTGCCGACCATGCCCTGGAGTTGCGCTGAAACACACAAGAAGTCATGCAGTATTTTTTTGGAAGGGGAGAATAGGCTACGCGGGCAGGAAGTTCGCTGAAGGAATGTGCAGTTAAATTGCGTTTACAAACTCCGACACAAACCTTGCCATGTAAGGTTTCACTTCTCCGATTTTTGCAGGAACGAAAATTCGTATGTCTTACTGGTGCTTAGGCACATTAACAAGTATGATGGCGCGGGCATGCTCGCTCTTGACGAATATTCTACTTCCTCTGGCCGTTTCAGACCTTGTTTACAGGAGAACTTGCAACTCTAGAAATTAAGTTGGAGGAGCACTAAAGATGAAGGTGGGCAAATAAAAGACCAAGTGGCGAAGTATTAAAAGACCCTTGGCAGAATGTAGCTAAAAATCCTTCGGAAGGCCATTTTCATTAGCATAATCTGATATACTATAGATTTCAGATGATGCTAATGAAACCTACCAGCCCACAAAGCGCTTCGCAATGAAATTTCTAGAATACAATTCAGCGATTACACCGCCAACGCCTTCTTCTCCTCCTCGGATAATTGCCGGAACCTGAGCACCGCCATTACAGAAATAAGCAGGAGCAGCGCCACTACCCAATACACCCAAACCGGAATAGGAACAGGGTCTCCGGCCGCATAGGAGTGCAGGCCCGAGAGGTAATAGTTTACTCCAAACGAAGTCATGATAATAGAAGAGAAAGCCCAAAGGCTCGCCAGGTTGAACAGGAGCGCGTTTTTAAAGACAGGGATCAGGCGCAGATGCAGTACAAAAGCGTAGACGATGATGGAGATCAAGGCCCAGGTTTCTTTGGGGTCCCAGGCCCAGTAGCGCCCCCAGCTCTCGTTGGCCCACACACCACCCAGAAAAGTGCCAACCGTTAGCAGAAACAAACCGATCGTAATAGAGAGTTCGTTCACAATGTTCAGCTCCTGCATGCTTACCCACCACTTTGGTTTGGGCGCAACAGGCTTAAAAATGATGAAGCTAAGGCTCAGTAAAGCCAGAATAGCGGCCAGGGCAAGCGGAGCATAGCCACTCACAATTATGGCCACATGTATTTTGAGCCAGTAGGAGTGCAACACCGGCATCAGGTTTGTAATTTCGGGGTTGAGCCAATCGAGGAAACCCACAAACAGTAAGGTGCCCGAAAAGAGCAGGCTTAGCGGAACCGTAAACTTCGATTTGCCGGAGAACAGCAAGCCAAACAGAAGCACGCCCCAGGCCACAAACACCAGCATTTCGAAGCCATCGCTCCAGGGCGGATGTTTGGCAATGTACCACCTGATGCCGAGGTGAAAAGTGAAAACAGCAAATCCCAGCCAGCTCAGCACTTTACCGGCGTTCCAGGCAAGTTGTATGGGTCTGGCCTCTTTAAACAGCATGGTAATACCAACAAGCAGCATAAAAGCACCCACTAACCAGAAGGGGCCAAAAAGCTTATTGCCAAGGTTGAGGCGGTTGTAAAGCAGTTCGGCTTCTAGCAGGTCTTCGGATGGGTACACCTTCGTTCCTGCTTTCTGCTGGAACAGGTGCATGTAGTTCAGGGCTTCGTCTGCCTCTTTCCAGTTGCTTTCTGTTAGGCCTTTTTGAAGTCCGGACAGGTAAAAAGCAGTTATGTTCCTCACAAACATGGCATCATCTTCTGCAAAGCCCTGCTGCGATTGCTGGCTCGTAAACCAGGTGTTGTTATCGTCGAGTTTGTTAGGAAATATCCGCAGGAAATCGCCTGTTATAAGGGCATAGAAAATATTAAAGCGTTCGTCTGTTTTTAGCAGTTCTTTATGTCCTTCGTTTCTTTCTGATGGCTTCAGTAAGTTGGCTTCCTCTACTAGTTCGTGGAGCAGGTAGTCGCCATCATTGTTAATAAAATCTCTGAAACTGAGTCGCTCCTGGGGTTCTTTTCCTAAAGCAGCAAAGGCACGGTACGACTTTTTCTTATCGATTTTAATAACAGGAAGGTCGCTGAACGTAACCGGGTCCAGCTGCACGGCCAGCAGAAACTGCTCCGAAGTTAGCCTGATCTCACCGGAATCGGTCGGGATGTCGATATAAGCTCTGCCATTCAGCTTCCGGACAATTTCGTTGGCCAGGGTGTTGAGCGGTTTCATACGGCCGTCGAGGTCCTGAACAACCAGGCGGCCATATGCAGAGGCTTTTTCGACAGGCACGATGGGCAGATTAGCCTGCGCCTGTACCTGCCCGGCAAGGAGGCACAAAACAATAATGGCAGTGGTTTTTATTTTAGGTGCCGCCGCTTTTTTTCGGATAGTGCCCAGTTTCTTGTTCAGTAGCTGGAACCGGCTGCCTTTAGCAAAAAGAGTGATAACCATGCCCAGCGCCAGCAGGAAATAACCGAGGTAGGTGAGGTAGGTGCCGGGCCTGTCCTGGCTAACAGAAAGAACAGTGCCTTTTTCGTCGGTGTCGAAAGACGATTGGTAGAAGCGGTAGCCTTTGTAATCGAGCACGTTATTCATGAATATCCTGAACGGGAATTCCGTTTCGGCATCTTGTACCTTTACTTCGCTGGCATAGCTGGCGGGGCTCTGGCTGCCAGGGTAGCGCTCCAGTTCAAAGGCTTTCAGGTGCAGGCTAAACGGCATGGTTTCGGCCTTTGGCCCATAGGTAATCGAATAGTTTTGCCCTTTGTAGGTAAACGGGTGCCAGGCAGGGTTAAAGCTCACCAGCCTCACATAGGCTTCGGTTACCGGCTGGTCCTGCTGGTCGGTAACTTTCATTTTTACCACGTTCGGCAAGTCTTTAGCCAGCTTTTCGTCCTGCTCTGCTTTAAACACGAGCGTGGCGTTCTCCTTTATAGATTTTACGATAAACGCACCGCCATCCCATTGGTACAGCGACCTGAGCTGCAGGGGCTGCGTGGCACCCGTATGCACCACGCCAATTTTCTGGGTGCTCATTTCCATTACCTGCAGGTGCACAGCTGTGTGTATAAACCAGGTGCTATCTGTTTTGAACAGGCGAATAGGGCTTGCCGCATCTTTGGTAGTGCCTAACGATGTGTTACCCATTGGCAGCGTATTACCTTTGGTAATTAAAAAATCCTCCCTTCCGCCGCCAACAGCCAGTGCCATGTCGAAGTAAGTCTCGTTGCCGCTTTCGAACGCTTCGCGGGCACCGGTAATGTATTCTTCAAAAGTAACCTTAAAGCCTGGTTCGTTAAAAGAGGCCTCAACGGTCTTGGGTTTAAACTTGCGGCTGATAAGTGTTATTGGCTGCTCAAATCGCTTGGGCTGTTCTTCGTTCTGGTGCTTTACCTGCAGGTAGTGTGCCGTGGTGTAAAACGTGTTTTCAGAACTGCCTTCTCTTATATGAATGATGCCTTCTTTGCTGAAATAACGGGTAACACCAGCTCCTGCCAGTATAATGACGAACGCCACATGAAACAAACCTATGGGCCACCTGTTCCGGTGAAACAATTTATAATGGCCAATGTGGCACAGGAAATTAATGCCGAGCCAAATCATAATAATCTCGAACCACCAGGCATCATATACCAGGGCTCTTGCCACTGCCGTGCCATGGTCGTTTTCTATAAAAGTGGCAGCCGCCATAGAGCCCGCAAAGGCAATCAGTAAAACCAACGACACCCTGGTCGAAACCAAACTCCCTAAATACTTCATGCTGCTACTGTAGGTAGTTAACTTGCTTTTTGGCTTCCCGGGCTTTGCCTTCTTTTAGCCACTGTGGAACTACCTGCTCCAGAAAGTCTGCTTTTGCCAGTTTCTCTTTCTCCAGATCTACTCCAATGTAAGCTTGCAGCGCCGATTTGCTGTTCAGGTCAGGCATTTCTACGGGCTTGTTATGCCCTAAAGCTGCCAGCACGCGGGCCAGCTTTATTCTGGATTCCTGTATAATGGAGGTGCCGGTGTTAATAATGCGGCTCGATTCGAGGGGAGCATGGAAGCCAGCACCGTGCGAGGCAGCCACATAGTCCCAGCGCCACTGGGCATGGCGGATGCCTGTCAGGATATCTTTCATCTGGGCTTCGGTGGCTCCGAGCTGCCAGGCCTTTTCTGCCTCCAGGTGGGCCATGGCAATTTGCCGCTGCAACTTCATGGTTCCTTCTTTCACCTTTCCCTGCCGTTCGTACACATCTGCCACCAGGTCCGATACTTTTTCGCGGTGGCATACAAAGCAGGAGTTCTCTACATTACTCAGCGGAGAGCCAATATGATGGTCCGTAAATTTCTGGCCACCTTCGGTGCGGTAAGGCATGTGGCAGTCGGCACACGATACGCCTCTTTTGGCATGCACGCCCATCGAGTAAATTTCATGGTCGGGATGCTGGGCTTTCAGCATTTTGGCTTTGCTCAGGGGGTGTACCCAGTCGGCAAAATCTATGTTGTCGTAATAGGCCTCCATCGAGTCTACCGTCATGCCGTTTTTCCAGGGGAAGGTCAGGTATTGGGCGTCTGGTTTGCCGGGCTTGGATTTGTCGAAATAATATTCTACGTGGCACTGGGCGCACACCAGCGAACGCATTTCTTGGTGCGAGGCTTGGTTTATGTCTTTCCCCATCGCCTGAAATGCCTCTATAAGTGCCGGCCTGGTAATGGTGAGGTTCATGGTTTTGGGATTATGGCAGTCGGCACAGCCAATTGGGTTAATAACCTGGCTGCCCAGGTCCGATAGTTTTTGGCTGTAGAACTCAGTTACACCGATTTCGCTCATCAGGCGTGGTACGTCGGGGCTCTTACAGGTCCAGCAGGTACTCGGCATTACACCTGCTCCGGGCTTCATGGGCGCACCAATGCGCACCGAGCTCAGCACATCGCGCACGGCATGGTTGTGGCCCCGGGGTTGGTTGTAGCCTTTACTGAAGGCATAGCCTGCCCAGAGAATGATCATTTCCGGCTGCTCCTCCAGCGCAT
Organism: Pontibacter qinzhouensis; assembly: GCF_008017455.1. Classification (GTDB taxonomy): domain Bacteria; phylum Bacteroidota; class Bacteroidia; order Cytophagales; family Hymenobacteraceae; genus Pontibacter; species Pontibacter qinzhouensis. The sequence continues at coordinate 26,910 of NZ_VRTY01000078.1, forward strand.
CTCTGAAACCGCTGGTGTTGTACTTACTTTTAAACGTAGTATCCTGGGTTTTCTGGTACGATTGGTATTGGCGAGGGTAGTTCAGTCCCCACAGGGTGTCTCTGGGTTCTATGCCTTCAATTTCTACTTTGGCCTGGTAGGCAAACCGGGCCTCCGTTTTTCTATCCATAATAGAATAGGCCAGCATGGCCAGTAAAAATACCACTAACACGGTCGTAATAAAGAGTAACCAGTTTTTCATGATGCTGTTATTTTCGTTGTGCTGCTTTTTTCGTGTTTTCTTCCTGCATCGACTTTTTTAGCCAGCTCGGGATAATCTGTAAATCGGGTGGGGCATGCGCGCGGATGGGCTCTATCTGGTGACCAACCGACGAGAGGCTTTTAACACGGCCATGCGGTACTTCGCGGTGGCACTCCCAGCAGGTGCGGTCAGTTCTGGCGGCATGGTGGTCTTCTACAAAGGAGGTCATTTTGGCATCGGTGACCTGTGAGGAATGGCAGCGGACGCAGTTATCCTGAATCACTTCTATAGATGGTCCGCGAGCTTTAATTACCTGAGGTTCTGCCCTGATCGTAAAGATAGAGGCATGATAGAGGCCATCTTTTGCCTTAAAGTAATATTGATTAAAAATGTTGTTGTGTGGCACATGGCAATCGTTGCAGCTAGCCACGTCCCTGTGGGAGCTGTGGTTCCAGGTAATGTACTGGGGTGTCATCAGGTGGCAGTTTACGCAGGCCTGCGGATCGTCGGAGAGGTAGGCGGCAGCATTACTGAGTTTCAGCACGTAAAGGCCTAATCCAAAAAAGGTAGCAACCATAACAATAGCTGCCGGTCTCCATTTTTTTGGAGGTATTAAGTTGTATCTGAAAAGAAACCGCTTAAGTTTGTTGAATTTAGCCATTCGTTAAATTTTAGGAGCCGTAAAAAGTATGACTAAAATTTAAATACGTAGGATTAAAATTGTACTCGATCTTGTAGCCTTAGGTTACATGTGGTGCCGGTTAAGTCTGCTAAATGTAGTTTAAATATATTAAACTAATAATGATTCTTATCATTTCTTATTATCTTAATTGTATTTAATCAATTTGTTACAAAGATAGAATCCTGCAGGTTATGGCGTAAAGTATTGATTTTTACTTTGATGTAAAAATTGCTCGAATTTTTTAGTACAAGTTGCCATAAACCTGGTTCCATTACAGCAGGACACTATTTTCTGTGAAGTCTGTAAAAGTATTTGCCTGCCATTTAAAGCCAAAGGTCTATAAAAAGGCAAATATGATATTTCAGGTCTCGGAAAAGGATCGGGCTTAATAAGTAATACAGGCTGAGAACTAATGGCTAAAGTACCTCCAGATTTGTTAGACCTAACTTAGTTTACACCTCCGAATGCTGGCCCTTAGCAACCCTGTTGAAAGAAGATGGAATAAATTATGCTAATGAAAATAGCCCTCCGAAGGTATTTTGGCCCCCGGAAGGTCAAGGGTGGTAAGGGGCTAAATTATTTCAGCTGCTTTTTCAGCCATTCCAAAGACTCAAGGTTGGTTTCTTCGAAACGCCAATGGCCGGAGATAGGCGTAATGGCAATGGTTTTGGGTGCCGTAACAGCGTTTATGGCCGCAAACACAGAGGTTGGCGGACAAGTGTTGTCGTTGTAGCCCCAGGAGTAAAAGCCAGGCACTGTTATTTGTTTGGCAAAGTTTACCACATCGTAATAGCTGATAGTGTGGAGTTTGGCCGGCGTGTTATTGGTGGCTTGTTGGCGGGGCGCGAGCAGGTGAGGCCAGCCACCGGCCCGGCCATGCAGGTAGCCAGTCATGTCGGAGAGGGCGGGGTAAAAAGCTGCCAGCGCGGTTACGCGTTTATCTAAGGCAGCTGTCACAATGGCCAGAGCACCTCCCTGGCTACCACCTGTCACCAATACGTTCTTCCCATCGAACTCCGGGAGCGAAGTCAGAAAATCGATGGCTCTGACACAGCCCAGGTACACACTCTTATAATAGTAGTTGTCTTTATCGTCGAGCTTGTTTAGCGTATAGTCGCCAAAGGCAGTGCTTATGCTTTTGTAGGTATCGCTATCGAGCTGTGGCGACAACCCATGAATTTCGGTAGTGAAGCTGATATAGCCCTGATCGGCAAAGCCTGTAAACGGTTGCATGGGTTTAATGCCGGCACCCGGAGGCGCAAACAGGATGGGGTACTTGCCCGGAGCCTTGGGTTTGGTCAGGTAGCCATAGAGTCGCCGGCCCTTCTGGTAGCTCTGCACACTCACCAGATAAACATCTGCGGTGGCCGTAGAGTAAGCGGGCAGGTGCGTGTACTGCGGGTCGAGGGGAAGTTTGGCGGCTTCTGCTTTGGCTTTGTCCCAGAAGCTTACGAAATCGGAAGGTAGAGGTACCGTTGGTTTTATTTTATCAGGTGAGTATCCTACTTTAACGGTGTTGCTGTAGGTGTGGCCGTTTAGCTTGGCCCGTACCACCAACTGCCTGAAACCAGGTTCTTTGCTGGTGCCCAGGTTTATTTTGCCGCTGCCTTTGCGGAGTGTTAACTTTCCTTTCTTGTCTGGCGGCAGCAGCTCCGGGCCGGCTTCAAAACTGATTTCTACGTCTGGCTGTGGCATGCCATACTTCAGAACCGTTACCTCTACCGATGCCTGCTGGTTTACAGCATAGTTCCAGTCTTTCGCATCTGGTGTAAGCAAAATATCGACAAGCTTTATGGGTGCGGGCGAGTTTTGTGCAGCCGCCTGCAGCAGGAACAGGAAGCAGCAGGTGGTAGTAAAGAGGTAGTGAGCGAGTCTCATGTTCAGGGTTTTAATTTCTGTGCAGTTGCAAAGCAAAAGGTGCGGCAATTTTACGGCACGTGCTTCGCCTTCTGGCTATTGCAAGGTACGATCTGCTTTTGCAGAGGAACCTAAAGCTAGCGGCAAATTAAAAACTAAAATTCAAAATTGTTAGAAAATCTGCTTTTACGATGAGGCAAGGAGGCTCTTTTCTCTCATTATAGATGACGACACAACCTATCGAAAATTTACGGTTGATTATTCTCATTTTAACAGGACTAAAAGAAAATCTGGTGTTCTGCGTCCTGCAACAGATGGCAATACAATTTCAAATTTCGGTAAGTTAAGTCGCAGTCTATAATTGGCAGGAGGAACTCGGATTTATGAAAATTCTGGAAACTTACTAGCCGTTGTAAGACCATAAGCATCTTTCCAAATGAATAAAAGAATTGAATTAGGCACTTGTTTAATGGCTAAGAAAGCTGTAAATTGATTGAAATAGAGCTATTTACATGGAGA
>NZ_VRTY01000079.1 GCF_008017455.1 Pontibacter qinzhouensis
CAGGCACATCGGGCAATTGGAGCAGGAGAGTGATAAGTTGCGTAAGTGCCTCCATTTGCTCCCTGCTGGTTGGCAGCGGTTCTATTCTCAACACACGACAGACCTCGACTGAATTCTGCTGGTACCGGTTGAGAAGGCTTTGGTTATTAAGGAGTGATTGGCGGGCGTCAGCCTTAAGTTGCTGAGCGTACTGTTTCACACGCACCGCCTCCAGCGGGTGCTGGAAGGGATGGCCAATAACAGACCCTATTACCTGTATCTGCCCTACCAAATCCTGCCACTCTGTTACCTGGTTGGTAGTTAGGTCTCCTAAAGCGGCCGCGGTAAACGTAACACTGTCCGGCAGGTTCGTCAACTGGCTGTAGTGAGTGAAGGCATCAAATAAGGAGAATCCAAAGTTATACTTCTGGTGAAGCGCCTGTACGTACCCGTTCAATTCTGAGCGAGTCGCTAAAAGCCTTTCCGCTTCCGAATCAAATTGCTGTGGAGATGATTTGCCAGTGATCGCTGCTGCACGCTTAAGTTGCTCAAGTACCGCCGATTTTTTTGATTTATTTGAGTGGAGTTCCAAGCAGAACGGACCTATACCAATAGACTCCAGCCTGCTCTCCACAACATCCAAGGCTGCTTTCTTAGCGGAGACAAACAAAACCTTTTTGCCCGCATACAGGGCATTGGCGATGATGTTCGTGATGGTCTGGGATTTCCCGGTTCCCGGAGGGCCGTGCAGCACAAAGCTTTTGTCTTTAGATGAACTCAGTATTGCCGCAAACTGAGAAGAATCCGTACTGATGGGTAAGGCTATTTGCGTAGGGTGGAAACTGGGGTCAAGCGCCTCCTCCGTCAGCGGTTCCGGTTGCCATTCCAGCTTACCCGATATAAGGCTCTTTACAATCTTGTTCCGGCTAAGCTGTTCAGCATTGCTGTGTATATCATTCCAAAGAATAAATTTACTGAAAGAGAACGTACCCATTAGCGCCTGCTCTTCCACATCCCAGCGGGAGTGGGACATGATTCCTTTCCGGATAATATTAAAGACCAACTTTACATCAACGCCGCTTTCATCTTTAGGCAGTGTCTCCAGGCCACCAATGTTGAGGCCGAAATCCTGCCGCAGCATCTCCAGCAAGGTGATATTCATTAATGTATCTTCTTCCCGGCTTCGGATAACATAGCCTTTCGCAGCCGATTTTCGGACAATTTCAACCGGCACCAGCAAAATGGGGGCGTAGCGTGGACGTTCACTGGCAGAAGTTTCATACCATTTAAGTAATCCTAAAGCAATATAGAGTGTATTAGCCCCATTCTCCTCCATAGCTTGTCTGGAACTACGGTATATGTGGGTCAGGTGGTGCTGTAACTCTGTTTCCGATAGGTAGGAGCGTAGTCTCCTTTGGGTGAACTCATGCTTCACCAGGTCAACGATCGGGTCTGACTGGTTGAGTAACTGGTAAATGCCCGTATCCCGGAGCGGGTTGGACCAGTCTGCCGGTTTAGGAAGTACCTGGAACTCCTGTCCGTTTGCCAGGCTATCCTCTAACTGGCCCAGGTTAATGGATATAAGCTGAAGGGTGCTTTTGGTTAACCTGGTGTTCAGAAGGCTGTTACGGAGGGTGAGGTCCAGCAGTTTGCGTTCCCAAAGCCGTTGCTTGGAAACGATGATCTTATTGACATCTTGAACCTGGATGCCGGCCGTAATAGCTTCGGGTGAAATATTCTCCCGCTCTTTAGCGGGTAGCTCCTCTATGATTTCCCACCCATTGACCGTGGATACTCGCAACGGAAGCGGTCTGATGCCACTAAAGCGGGTGCGCTTGATGTCCAGGAACAAGTTGAATTCAGCTTCCTTTATCATCTTTTGGTTGGCAACGGATACCGCTTCGTCAAAAGAACGCTGGCTTCCGGCGTTCATGCAGGTCGCTTCCACCAAAACCAGCTCATTAATGCCGTCGGCCGTTCTTTTAGTGAGGAGTGACCCATCGTCATTGACCGGATCTGGGAAGGATTCCTCTATAAGCCAGCCGCCAACAAATGCGTGGCCCTTAGTGAAAACCAGAAGCGGATGTATGCCCACTGCCTCCAGGCAGGCAGCGTATAGCAAGGAAATATCCAGGCAGTTTGCCAGTTTATGCGTGAAAATGGTGTCACACATCCTGATGCGCTGGCCGGATTCTTCAAAGCTGGAGGGTACACTGCAGTACACTAACCCCAGAGAGGCAATCGCCTCGTAAAGGGCAGCCATCTGTTTCCGGACCCGATCCGGGTTCCGGCTCTGGTATTCATCAAAGGAAGGATTTCCCGTCCACTTCTCTAAGATAGGAGCTGCTTTTCTGATTATTTTAAGCACCTCCGCATGGTTTGGGGTAATAAAAGCAACAACCATCTCAGGTAGAACAGCGGCCCCACCCCACTGATCATAAGCTAAAACTGAAACGGGATAATGTGATGTACTAATAGGTTGCTTTTCAGCAGAAACTTGGATTGTGAAAGTACCGGCTATCCGTTCAGAAAGTTGGGATAGATAGGTGGATGATATTTTAAGAGGAACCGTATTCAGCTCAAAACACTCGCCGGCTTTTAGCACCTCCAGTTGACGTGTCCAGGTAAAGGCAAATTCAGGTTCACCATCCAGCTCAATTTTTATATCCCTTAAATCAACGTCACCTGTATTTTTTATAGCTAATTTCCGCACCACCGATACATGATTTTGCTGCATGGAATAGTTAACGATGGGGGAGTAGATGAATTCTACTTCAAGTAGTGCCATTTGATTTATTTTGATTGAGGATGTTTAAAATTAGGATTATTTGCTGAATATAGTCACGATAGCGGGAAAATATTTTCTTTTTGTGCCTGATTATAATTTAACAACTAAAGGCAAATGAAGCTTCTTTGGTTATAAAAAGGATATCTTATGTTTTAAGACCAAAAAGAAGGGCTATAAGAGCCCTTCATCTGCCAGAGAGTAGTAGGTTTCGCTGGTGAGGATGATGTGGTCGAGTACGGCCATGTCGAGCAGCTCGCCGCCCTGCTTTATCTTCTTTGTCAGTTGCAGGTCGGCTGCACTGGGTTTGGTGTTACCGGAGGGGTGGTTGTGGCAGAGAATGATGGCACTGGCACAGGCTTTGATCGCCGCGGCAAAAATCAGTTTCGGATCGGCTATCGTACCGGCCACACCGCCGGTGGAGAGCTCATAGATGCCCAGCACCCGGTTGGCCCGGTTGAGCAGGAGCACTTTAAACTGTTCAACAAACTCTAATTTACCCGTGTCCCAGCTTTGGCGGAGCACTTCGGCACTGTCGATGGAACTGGTGACCTGTGGTCTTTCAGAAGGTTTTACCCTGGAGCGGTAGGTCAGTTTGATTTCAGCTACTTTGGTGAGTCCGGATTTTTTAACTGGCTTTTCCATAATCTTGATCTTTTTAGTGTGAGGAATTGATTATGGTGCCCCACCTGCCTGGGGGACGGACTAAGGGCAAGGTGGAGACGAAAAAAATGCGGAGGGCTCCCTTCAGGGATACCCCTTTTTTTCGTACTACCTTGTTCCCGTGTCCGGCCGCCAGGCTACCTTTGCACCAGAAGGAATGCCCCCGCACTTTTACATCGGAGTGTCCGCCAGAAGTGGATTTTTAAGAATCCCACCCTTTTTTTTATTAATTAACCGGTACCACTACCAGGCTGTGGACATGTGGTAAACGCGCAGCGTTTTCCATATATCCACAGCCTCTTTTCAGTGGCTGCATGTTTGGTTTTCCTCAATTGTAGCTCACTTTCCAGAGTAAGAACAGACAAAGCCCCTGCATCTATCAAGATCCAGGGGCTTTGTCTGTTTTTGGTTTTGAAGGTAAGGTTAAAGAGCATTTTCTTTCGGTGCCTTTACCTGATTTTCGGGTGGTACCGACAAAAGAACTCTTAAATCACACATAATGGAAGTGGAGGCAATTCCTGGTCAGAGCGCATCCAGCTCATCCATGCGGTATTCGAGTTTTTCGCGCATCAGGTCCAGGAACTTGGTGCGGCTGTCCTTTTTGCGCTGGCGCATCTCCTGGAAGGTGCGGTACACGTTACCCAGCCTAACTCGAAAAATACTTTCCAGCTGTGTGACCAGCTCATTGAGGTGAATGGACCCGTTGTTGATCTGGCCGGATTCGTAGAGGGCATAGGCCAGTTCGATGAGGTGCACCTTGGAGCCGGTCCAGCTCAGTTCCTTTCGCTCCAGCACCTGGTCACATGTTACCTTGCCGGTCTGGAGCTCCTGCAGGGCCTGTATCAGGTAGTGCCGCAATTGCTCATTGGCCTGGAGGCGGGCTACCACATAATCGTAGTGGGTACTGAAGCGGGTGTCGGTGTCCACCGCCGAAGTGGCGTAATGGTAGGGGAGGTCGCAGGAGCCACGCACGAAGAGCTTGGAGTCGAGGAAGGTCGCATCGGCGCGCAGGTACTGGTAGAGCTGGAGGTGGTGGTCGTGGAACGTGCGGATCAGCAGCAGCTCCCGCTCGTAGTGCCGCCGGATGTCCTTGAGCGTCCCGGCCGGCTTCTTCAGCTCGATGAGGGCCAGCCGGGCGTGGTAGATCAGCAGGCTGGTGAACCGGGGTTTGACATGTTTGAAGAAGTGGATTTCTTCCTGCTCGTCCGTAAAGTGGTGGTGGATGACCAGGTCTTTGAGCGCGCGGATCGTTTCGTTAATGAGTTGAAGGTTTGTTTCACGGCGCCGGGCCGGTGAGGCAGTCTGTTCCAGTTCCGAATCCCGGAGCTTCCCCTCCAACTGGTCATAGAGTTTTTCTGCTTGTTGTTTCATAGGGTATTAGTTTGGGTTTACAAATGGCGGTACAGGCGTGCCCGGTATACTAAGTCCCCCGGAGCTGTTACCAGTGTTGTGGCCTGTGGCGGGTGTTCTTCTCCTGCTTGCCGGCTAAAACGCTGAATTGTCCAAAACCTGCGGGTTGCAAGTGACACAGGTCTTCGACGACCTGTATAAGATACAATAAATCGCGCAGGGATTTTCGGCTCCCATACCGGTGGGTTCTTCCTTTAAATTATAACTTACTGAAAATTAATAAATTATACAGTTTGTGGTTTTCCCTTCCGTACAGGTGAAAAATCCTTTCTCTTCCTAGAAAAAAAGCAAGGTGCCACAACTGGGTAACGTGCCTTTCCTGTGAAACAGCACCTTTCCCTCTGGTACTGTAAAGCTGCCGCCTTTTTCCCGTCTCTTTTCACAAGTCCTTCCCAAGTAGGGATGTTTTCATATGCGTGGCCCGAGCGACATGCAAGCAGCTGGTACAGGCCACCGCCTTGTTATTTGCGTCATCGACTGCCGGAAAAATCACATACCATACGTGTTGTTTTTCCTTTGCTCCCGGAAGCCTGTCGGTTGTATTTTGTAGGCCTGCCGGAGAGGAGCCAGGATCGCGTATGGGCAAACGTGATTAGGAGGACTTGGTGATTTTACCCTGCTACACTTAAGCGTATGGCTATGGACCGACTTTGTCAATTCCTTTTTTCCCTGCAGCCGCTTGCTGCCCTGCTCCAGGATCCCCGGCGGTTGCGGGAGCTGCAGGCTTACGCAGAGGAAGCGGTAGGTGATAGCATTTACACCCGGAAGCAGCTGCTGCTGAGCGCAGGACAGGTGGCATCGCACCTTTACTTTGTGGAGGAGGGGCTCCTCAGGGGGTATGGCCACCATCCGGACACGGGCAGGGAGGTGACGCTGTTCCTGTGGGGGCAGGAGGCCGTCGCCCTGGCGGCAGAAAGCTTCTTCCTGCAACAGCCATCCGACCTGTTCCTGGAGGTCCTGCCGGGCACCCGGCTGCGGACGCTTTCCTATTGGCAGCTGCAGGAGCTGCCAGGCCGCTTTCCCGGTACCGGGGAACTCCTGCGTCGGATCCTGCTGGATCACCAGGCCCGCTGCCAGGGGCGGGTACGGGGTCTGCTCACCCGCAGGGCCTGGGAACGCTACCAGGACCTGCTGGCCACGCACCCCCGCATCAGGCAGCAGGTGCCCCAGGAGGTCATCGCCTCCTACCTGGGCATCACGCCCCAGTCGCTGAGCCGCCTGCTGCGCGAGAACCGCGCCTCCTGAGCTACAGACCCAGCACGCTTACCGTTTGGTAATGAAAGTCTGGCGGTTCGGTACCTGCTTCCTGAACAGGAGATAAACGGCTTCTGGACCTGCCTGCCGTACCTTTCGCCTATCGGAAGAGGAATAGGCAATGTCCCTTCCCGCCACGAGAAGAAAGGAGGCAAGCGGCAAAACGGACAGGACGACAGCGACCAGGGGCCCGGGAAGGAGCGACTGTTTCGCCGGGGGAGGCCGACACCCCGTCACCAGCGAAGGCACCAGCTTAATTTTTCACAACCAAAGTTTTTCGCTTGCTTTTTGATCTACAAAAGCATCCTGTATCATGCTTAAACTTTTTGTATGTTTTGCCTTGGCGGCCGTGGGTTCGGTGGCGATGGCTTTTACCGGTAAAACGCCTGAGAAGGCTGCGCTGGTGGTGGAGTACCGTTTCATCGGCACCCAGCTCGCACAGGCGACTAACCCGGAGTTCTGGCAGGAAGCGGGCAGCCAGACACCCGGCTGCCCCTCCGGCAGCAGCCTGCCCTGCGCCGTGCTGACGGATATGCCGATCGAGGACTGGCTGGACGGGAAGGCAGATGCTGCCCAGGTTCGTGAGGATGCCAACACCAGGAGAAACTAACTACGCCGCCTGTTGAAAACCAAAAGCGGCCTCCCTGCGTCAGGGAGGCCGCCTTTTTTGCGCCTTACCCATGGCGCTGCACGCTGTCACTTTTACGGTGCATAAAAAAGGCAGGACCCAGCGGATCCTGCCTTTCACGGATTTATCTAAACAACACATTTTGAGATCTGCCATAGGTATTTACCTGGGGTTCTGCGGCATGCCCGAGAGGGCAATCACATCTTCCGGCAGCGGGAGGGCGAAGCGCTTGTCGTGGGGGGGCAGCGTATAGGTGCGGCCCTGCACCGTGCGCTGCAGCGTGATGCCCGCGCCTTCCTTGTTGAGGCGCTTGATGTCCATCCACCGCAGGTTACGCTGCAGGAGCTGCTTTCGCCGCTCCTGCAGGATCAGCGCCAGTGCCTCCTGTGCGTTTTGAGCCGTGAAGGGCACGAAGGTTCCACGCCTCCACCTGGTGGCCAGCAGGGTATTGAGATCCTGCAGGGCCTCCTGCACACGCCCGGCACGGGCAGTGGCCTCGGCCCGTGTCAGGTACAGCTCATCGGTGGCGAGCCCGCCGAAGGGGGAGTCGTTGCCGTAACTGCCCTGGAAGGCATAGGAGCCATCGCCGTTGGGGCGGAAGAAGACGGATCGGCGCAGGTCATTCTTCTCGTAGGAGGCATAAAGTGCGGGTGTTACGCGGGCGATGTTCTCGCGCAGGGTGAGGCTGACGCCCCAGGAAAAATGTTCGGTGATCACCTCGGGGTTGAAGCGCTGGAAAGGGTAGTTGGCGGCAGTGTCCAGCGTGTTGTAGTCCAGCAGGGCCGGCTGTAGCTGTAAACCCGCATCCGCGTGTTGTCCCGCCTCGGCATATTTCCGCATGGCCAGGCAGGTGCGGGCCAGCAGCGCGTGGGCGGCGGCGCGAGAGGGCCGTAAGGCATGCAGGCGCGTGGGGGGCAACAGGGGAACCGCCTCCTCCAGGTCGAGCAGGATCCGGTCGTAGGTATCCTGCACGGAGGGGCGGGTGGAGCGCTCGTTGAAGTTGGTGGTCAGGCGCAGCGGGATACCCAGATCCGTCGAAGCCGTTTCCGTGTCATAGGCCAGGGCCCAGACAAAAGCCGCCTGCAGGAGCTGGTGCGCCCGGTAATAAAGCGCCTGTCCCTTCACCTCATCCCAGACCTGCGCGTTGGCCGGGGTCCGCGGGATGGCCGGCAGTGTCTCCAGCACCGTGGCGGCCACGTACACCGGCGGGAAGTTGCGCCGCCATTCGTTGTCCTGCGGCGGGAAGAGGTTCTCCGGCGCCCATACATACTGGTTGCGCTCCTGCTCGTTGGGCAGGGCGGCCCAGTCTGCATCCGTGAGGTAGAAGTTGTCGGCGCTGATCTCGCCCACGTTGGGCACTTCATGGTTCATCCTGTCATGCTCGTTGAGCAGGGCCTGCAGGTCGGCCAGCGTGGCCGGCACCGCCAGCTTCTGGTCCGGCTTGTCGTCGAGGAAGCTGTCGCAGCCCGGCAGTACGAGCAGCAGGAAGGAGAGAAGGAGGTATAAACGTTTCATAACTGAGTTTTTTGTGAGGTGTTATAAGATTAAAAGGAAGCCCGGAGCCCGATGGCATAGCTTCTGGCAACCGGCAGGGGAAAGCGGTTGAGCTGCACGTCGGGGTCCAGCCCGCGTTTGTTGGCGGCCCATAGCAGCCCCAGGTTGCTTGCGTTCAGGTAAGCCTGCAGGCTTTGGAAGGGCAGTCCCCGGAAGGTGTCCTTCGTGAAGTCGTAGCTGGCCGTCACGTACTGCAGGCGCACGTGGTCGGCGCGCTCCACCAGTACCTCGGCACCCGCGTAGAAGGTGTCCCGGTTGGCGACGGCGGGGTAGTTCATGGAGGGGACATCGGTCAAGGCCTCATCCCCGGGCTGCTGCCAGCGGTCGGCAAAGTCGGCGTGCATCGTGCCGTTGCGGTAGAGGAGGTTGTAGTTCACCGAGCTCCTGCGGAAATAGTAGCCCAGCTTGTAGGTCAGGCGCGCCGTGAGGGAAAGGTGGCCCAGCGTAACCGTGTTGCCCAAAGAGCCGAAAAAGGTGGGGATCGCCGAGCCGTGGAACCGCAGGTCCTCCAGCTGCACGTCGGTCCCCAGCAGGGCGGCGTAGTCCTTTCCGGGAGCGCCATCCAGGTAGCCTTGCGGGTCACCCGTGGCGGGGTCGAGGCCGGCCCAGCGGTAGGAGAGGACACTGAAGACGGGTTTGCCCACGATGCCGGACACCAGCGGGCTGGAGGAGACAAAGCTGCTCCCGCGCAGATCGCTCAGGTAATATTCCAGGATTTTGTCGCGCGAATGGCTCAGGTTCAGGTGCGTGCGCCATGTGAAGCGGGGCGTCTCGATGTTACGCGTGTCGAGCTCCAGGTCAACGCCGCTGCCCGCCATGCCGGCCACGTTCTTGGTGATGCTGTTGCCGATGCCCGAGGTATAATCCACCAGCTCCCGCCCGAAGAGGTCCGTGCCTTTCTTGCGGTAGTACGCCAGGCTGCCCGTCACGCGTTCGCCGCGGAAGCTAAAATCCAGCCCCAGGTTGAACATGCGGGAGGTTTCCCAGCGCAGCTCCGGGTTGGCGTAATTGGAGAAGATCGCCATGGGGGAGCCGGTGAAGGGGGAGACGTTGGGGCGGTAGGAGAGGGTGGTGACGGCGGTGCGCCGCTGGTCCACGTTGCCGCTGAACCCGTAGGAGGTCCGCAGCCGGAGGAGCGGGAGCAGGTCCACCCGGTAAAACTTCTCCTCCGACAGGTTCCAGGCCAGCCCGGTGCTCCAGAGGGGTTTCCAGCGGTCGTTGGCCAGCACGCCGAAGAGGTTGGAGGCATCGCGGCGGGCGCTTGCCGACAGCGTGTAGCGCTCCCGGAAGGTGTAGGCGGCGTTGCCGTAGAGGGAGACGAAGCGGCTCAGGGTACTTTGCAGGGTGTTCCCCGGTACGATGAGGGCCGTGCGCCCGTTGGTGAGCAACTGGTGGGGCGTGTTGTGGTCCACCTGCCCGAAGGTCAGGTTCCCGGCGTCGTAGCCGTAGTAGCGGGTGCCGCTGCCGGTGGCGGCCGTGCTGCGGAGTTCCGCCCCGGCGATCGCTGTCACCGCATGCTGCCCGAAGGCCCGGTCCAGGTTAAGCTGGCCGCGGGCACTATGGGCCTCCAGCGTGCTGTGCCCCAGGTCCAGGATGCCGCCCACCGGCACGGCGTACACGGGGTTGCCCGTGGCCGGGTCGAGGCGGGTATAGAGGTTGACCAGGCTGCGGGCCGCGAAGCTCTGCGCGTCCGCGAGCTGCTCGGAATCGGTCTGCTGGCGCTCGTACTGGTAGCGCAGGTCAGCCGACAGGCCCCCGGGGAGGGTGTAATGCAACCCGGCGTTCGCCAGCACGTCCTGCAGGTCGGAACTGCCGCGGCTGTGGCGGTAATCCTCCAGCGGGTAATAGTCCCAGTCGAGCAGGCGGCCGTTCCCCACCGCCTCCCGCCAGGGCTGGCGGTAGTCCTTCACGACGGGCAGCGGGTTGCCTGCCCCGTCGGCGAAACGGGCGTAGGGATAGAGGTTGCCGTTGAGCATGGTCACCTCGCCGTAGCCGGGTTTGCCGCTGCTGCTGTGGCTTTGGGTATAGTACATGCCGGTCGTGATCTCCAGCCGCTTCAGGAGACGCAAGGTGTTCTGAAAGCGCAGGTTCAGGCGGCTGTAGCCAGCGTCCAGGTGATCCCGGTTGCGGTCGTAGCCCGAGGAGAGGAGCCAGGAGTTCGAGGCGGAGCCCCCGCTCAGGCTCAGGCTGTATTGCTGGTTCACCCCGGTACCGTACAGGTAGCGGTCAAAGTCGTCGCGCACATCCAGCCCCCGCAGAGCCTGCAGCTCGGCCTCGACTTCCTGTTCGGAACGGGTCCCGTCGGCCCTTTGCACGAGGAGTTCCACGACGGGCGTGAGGGCGGTGCGGTTGGTGGAGCTGATCTGGCTGTTGTAGAAGCCCCGCTCGTAGAGCATCCGCTCCATGTCGATGAAGTCGGCGCTGGTCATCTGCGGGATGTGGGAGAGATCGGGCTTGCCGGTGATCGTGGTGTTGGTGTTAAAGGCAACGCGCAGGGGCTGGTTGAAGCGGCCTTTCTTCGTGGTGATCACGATGACGCCGTTGCCCGCGCGGGCGCCCCAGATGGAGGCTGCCGCCGCATCCTTGAGGACGGTGACGCTCTCCACGTCGTTGGGGTTGAGGTTGTTGAGGTCGCCTTCGTAGGGGAAGTTGTCGACCACGATGAGCGGGTCCCGTGGCCCCTGGATGGTGCTCAGTCCCCGTACCGTCAGGCGGCCCCGGGCATCGGTGCCGCGGTCCACGGTCAGGCCGTTGGCCACGGCTTCCAGGCGGCTGAGCACGCCGGTGCTGACCTGCTCGTTCAGGCGCTCCTCGCTCACGCGGGCAAAGGACCCCGTGGCCCGTTCCGGGGGAAGCTGCTGGTAACCGGTGGAGACCTCCACCTCCCGCAGCCGGGTCTCGTTCTGCCGCAGCGAGATGACCAGAGGGGCGGTGAGAGGCAGCTGCAGGGATATCTCCTGCGGAGTGTAGCCCAGGAAGGATACCAGGAGCACCGGGTTTGGCGACAGCACAGGCAGCTCGAAATAGCCCTCAGCATCGGTAAGAGTGCCGGTTTTAGTGTTCTTTACGGCTACCGAGGCACCCGGTAAAGGACGCTTGTCGGCGGCATCGACCACGCGGCCTCGGACAGGCTGCTGTGCCCACGCCAGGGAAGGGAGGCAAAGAAAAGAAAGCAGTAGTAAGATTCTGTTCATGGGATATATAGTTAGAAGGGTGAAACATGAAAAGGGTGAAACAAATATTCTGACAGCAAGGGAGGCAACGCCCGAAGGACAGGTCAGCCAAACCGGTGCCGTCAGGGGGCAGGCGCCTGGTCGCGTAGCACGAGTACCTCCACCTCCCGGCGCACCTGCTTGAGGTCGAGGCCGTAGCGCTGCAGTTCCCGGCGCAGGGCGGGCAGGTCCTGCGGGTCGGCCGGCAGCGCCAGGTCAACGGGGCCGGTGTAGCCCGTTTCGTCCAGGACAGGGAGCGCGGGGCCACTGGCGCTGTTGAGGCGCGTGACCAGGCCCGAGAGCGGGGAATTGACCAGGCGCCCGCCTTCTTTCCGGAACAGGCTGTTCTCCGGTTTACCGCCCGCCGTCCGGAGCCTGTCCGCCTTTCCCTTGCGCACCAGCACCAGGCATTCCTGCTTCCGTTTCTCCAGGCCTGCGTGGAAGCCGGTGTTCTCATTGAGATCGCGCAGCAGGTAGTCGAACAGCGCCGCTTCCCTTCCGGCCGGTACTACCAGGTCGTAGGAGTAGTAGTGTTGCCTGCTCCAGGCCTCCTCCCCGAGCGGATACTTGTGCGAAAAGAGAAGCGCCGAATCTCTTACCTCTACCACCAGGCCTTTAGCGCCGCGGGCAGGCAGCAGGGCCCGCTGCACGAGCTGGTACATCGAGAGCAGGGAGGTGTTGGTGAGCGTGAGGCCGTTCACCTGGCCGTCCCGTTGGCGCAGGCGGGTACCGCTGGGGATACCTTCGAGGCGGCCCTGCAGCAGGATGGAGAAATGGCGCAGCTGCTCGACGGGCAGGCTGGTATCCGTGTAGAGCGGCCGGCCCAGGTCCAGGTCCTTTTTCATCTTCCCGGGCAGGGTGCCGGTGGCCAGTACCTGCCGCACCCGGGCCGGGGTGACTTCCTCTGCCCCCGTGATGGCGACGACCTTCCCGGCGCCGTCCAGCCAGGCGATGTGCGGGATGAGTTGATGCGGGAAGAGCGCATGGAGGACCGTGTCCTGCACGGTGGTCGCCAGGGCGAAGCGGCTGCCGTCGGCGCGGCGCCATTTGTCAAAGTAGGCGGTTATCTTTTCTTCAGTATCGCCGGTAGACCAGGTGTTCACCAGCAGCACCTGCACCTGGCCGTCGAACTCGCGCTGCAACGAATCGAGTTTGGGCAGGGTGGCTTTGCAGCTGCCGCACCAGGTGGCCCAGAAATCGAGCAGGACTAGCTTTTCCTTAAAGTCGGAGAGCCGGGCGCTATTGGTGGAGTGGTGCAGGATATCCGTGATCGCCACATCGGGCATCACGTCGCCAACGGAGAGACCAGCCTGTTCCTGTGCCTGCGCAGGTGGGTGAAGCAGCAGGAAAAGGAGTGTCGTGAAAGCGATGACAGTGTAAATAAAAGGCAAGGCGCTGCCTGTGAGCCGTTTTGGGTGGTTCATTTTTTTAGACTTTAGATGATAGATATTAGATGATAGATATTAGATGTTAGATACTAGCTGTTAGACTTTTGTCTGCCTCTTTCAAGAGGGCCCCTGCCCCAGGGATTTACAGGATTTTTGGATGATCAGGATTCGCTTGTGCTGTTTGATGCGGCAATGGCAACCCGGCAGGAGCTGTTCGCTTAAAGGTGTCCTGAATTTTTTCAGAACTGCACGATGGTAAGCGAAAAAGCTTCAGCGCATGCCGCCAATTCCGGCATCATTTCTAATTTTCAATTAATTCACTCCGGTGGACAGATGAGCAGCACCCAGCGGCGTAGCGGGAGCAGGACAGCAACTGTCGGTTGCCGGACCGCGTGCTCCTGGCGCGAACAGGTAGCTGGGAAGTGGGGCAGCCTCGGCCCGGCAGCGGGCAAAGCGGCGGAGCGTCCGGGAACGTCTGTGGTGGTATGCATGGGCGTTTACAGTTAAGTTCAGGCGATAGGGTAGCCGGGAAGCACTTTCAGGAAGTGGCTCCGGGTAGGGGAAAGCTGCCGCAGGTACGGCAGCGGCGCAGCAAGGGGTTTCTCCGGCAGGCGGCCGTATCTACGCTTTTCCGGGCGGCGGCTTCAGGTGGAGACCGGCGCGGCGCATGTGGTAGATGATGCTGACGCGGTGCTCCAGCTCCTCGTAGAAGGCGGCCAGCTGGTCGGCGCGCCTATCGTCCTGCTCGCGGAGGCACTGCATCAGTACGGGGTGCACCCACTGCCAAAGCTTGTCCTGCGCCTCCTCGAAGGTGCGGGGCGTGCAGAAGTAAGCCAGTACCTGCCCGACGGTGGTGAGCAGCCGGCCGGTAGGGGAGAAAAGGATATCGGGGCTTCGCATGGTGTGGCGGGCTTTCGTGAAACAATCCGGAGCGGAGCGGGACTTGCCTGTGCTGGCCGCCGGACACAAAAATACATTTCCAAGCCATTGAAAAATAGTGTTTTGAAGGCCTTTTTTCGGTGCCTTTGCCCCGGTGGCAGGCACCGGTCCTGCGGTGCGGGAAAATAACCCGTTTCCGGGCTGGTCGGTAAGGGAGTGGTTTTGTGGCATGTTACAGCGGTTAAGGTTCAGATAAAGCAGGGAACAGGTAAGCCTGCGGAGGTACGTTATCAGATGCGCACCCACTCCTGTAAATTTTGAGTCGGTGCAGCCGGTCAATTATGCTAATAAAAATAGCCTTCCGGAGCTTTTCAGGGTGTTAGGTCCAAAGGTAACACAGCAACGTTTAGCAGTGGAGTGTTCAACAACAGGCGTTTAGCAGTCGGGTAGCAGCTTCACTATGAGGCTATTTAACAAGCAACAACTAACAATCAGCAATGAATTATTTCAATGGAAATGCCCTTCCGAAGGCTTTTTCAGGGTGTTAGATTCAAGGGGCATACAGCTGACGTTTAGCAGCGGAGCGTTCAACAGCAAGCGTTTAGTAGCTAGGTAGCAGTTCAATAACAAACAACCAGCAACCAATTATTCTAATGAAATTGCCCTTCTGGAGGCCATTGGATGCTTTTTAGCGCCGGGGTCTGTACAACGGCCTCACTCAGGCGGGCAGATGAGCAGCACCCAGAGGCGGGGGGAGAGCCGGGCGGGCTGTGGTTGTGCGGCCGGCGGGTGTTGCCCCAGGGCTGGCTGGAGGGCGTAAAATGTGGCATACAGGTCTTCCAGGGCCAGGTCCAGCTCCTCGTAGAGAGCTACCAGGCTGTTGGTGTGGGCGGGGCAGCAGACGCTGAAACTGGCCTGCACGGCCTGCACGAACCACTGCCAGAGCCGGAACTGCGCCTCCTGTAGGGTGTGGGTGGCGCAGAAGTGGCGTAGCACTTCCTCGGGGCTATGCTGTGTAGGTGGGGGAGCGGCGGTACGTATGGTTTCCATAAGTTTGCGTGTTAAGGTTTAGGCAATAGGGGAGCGGGTAAGCTTGTGATAGGGCTTGCCGGTGGGGGAGTGGTGGCCGTTAGGCGTGGAGTTTGGGTTACTGCCTCACTCTGGCGGACAGATGAGCAGCGTCCAGCATTTGGTAGCCGGAATAGGAGGTAAAGAATTTGTATGAAAGACGTAGGGGGAGCTGAGGGAGGAAATTCCGGCATTAATAAAATATGCGGTGAAGCGGGACAAGCGCAACCAGGCGGTAGGCCGAAGGACGACCGGTAACAATGGTTGGTTGCTTTCGCGCTTGTTTTTCATGGGTATAGCCTCTGTTCTGATGTTGGTGCGGCAGGAGCCGAGCGGGTATTTTACATGCCCTTTTGGGTAAATTACCTTGAAAGCAGCTGTTTAGCAGTTCCTGCTTTTGCTTATTTTTTTGTACCTTCACGAAGATAAACAGAACAATTTAAGGAGTATAGTAAAACTGGTGGTAGTTAACCACTTACAAGTTGTTTTTTACCACCCGCCTACCCTTTAACTTAGCGGTTATGATGACAGACGTAGAAGAAAAACCAAAACGGCCGGCACACCTGGGGAGGAAAGTGCAGCGGGTACGTGAAATAATAGGCATGAAGCAAACGGCCCTGGCCGATGTGACAGGCATGAGCCAGCAAAATATCTCGAAGCTGGAGCAGAGCGAGCAAATAGCGGATGAGACACTCGAGAAGCTGGCAAAAGGGCTGGGTGTGACGGGGGACTTTATCAAAAGCTTTGATGAAGAGAAGGCGGTTTATAATATTCAAACGAATATGACTTTTAATGATTATGCCGCTAATAATGGTCATCAAAATTATCAGGCAACCTATAATAACAACAATCCAGTAGAGGATATAAAGGAAATATTCAAGCAGCTTTTACAGAGCGAAAAAGAGAAGGTTGAACTTCTAAAAAGTGCTAATAAGGCAATTCTGGATTTGGTAGAGCAGATTAATGAGTTGAAGGGAAAAAATAATTCTATTTGAATTAATCAATTGCGGAATTTCTATATTTATAGTAAATCCTAATCTCAATAACCAATTATATATAATTAAGAAAGTGGATTTTGACATCGTAGAAAAAGAGAATAATCTTAAAGCGATTGACTTCTTTTGTGGTGCTGGCGGAATGTCTTGTGGCTTTTCAATGGCTGGAATTAAAATATTAGCAGGTCTAGACATTGAACAGCAGTTTGAAAAGACATATTTAGCTAATCATAAAGGGTCGAAATTTATAAACGAAAATATAACAAAATATCAATCTGAAGCTCTTAGAGAAGAGGTAGGTATAAGCAGGTATGATGATAATTTAATCTTCATCGGGTGCAGTCCGTGCCAGTATTGGAGCAGAATTAATAATAACAGACACAGATCTTCTTATTCCAATAATCTGATTTTTGATTTTCAGAGGTTCGTTCAATATTTTATGCCAGGTCATTTAGTGGTTGAAAATGTACCTGGGTTAATTAGAGAAAAGAATAATCATGTATTGCTTAGTTTCTTAGACTTTCTAAAGTTTAATGGCTACAAATATGAATATAGAATTGTTAGAACAGATCACTACGGTGTGCCACAGAGAAGGAATAGATTTGTTTTAATTGCATCAAGAGTTAAAGAAAAGATTACCTTTCCGGAACCTGAAGAAGATCAAAATCTAACGGTAAGAAAGTTTATAGGTCAGCATAACGGCTTTCCGGCACTTAATGACGGACATTCTGATCCTGATGATTTTATGAGCAGTACTTCCGCTTTGAGTTCTAAGAATAAAAGAAGGATTGAGCTAACTGAAAAGGATGGGGGTACCAGATTAGCCTGGAAAGATGACCCTGAATTACAAATTCCTGCATATAAAGATAAAGATCACTATTACAGGAGTATCTATGGCAGATTGTGGTGGGACAGGCCATCAACAACCATAACGACACGATTTATAGCGACTTCGTGTGGCAGGTTTACTCATCCGGAAGAAAACCGAGGTCTTTCCTTAAGAGAAGGAGCAACCTTACAAACATTCCCTAAAGATTATGTCTTTGTGGGGGGGCTTGTATCAGTTGCAAAGCAAATTGGGAATGCCGTGCCACCTGAAATGGCAAGAAGAATAGCTTTAAGTATTATAAGAGATTAAATGGCGAAATTTAAAACTCGTGCGCGGGCTGTTGATATGCTTGGGCGGCAACAAATTGCAGGTATACCTACAGCCATTAGTGAGCTATTTAAGAATGCCCATGATGCCTATGCAGACCGTGTTGAAGTAGATTATTACCGATCTGATCGCCTATTTGTTTTACGCGATGATGGGATAGGTATGACTAAAGAAGATTTCGAAAAAAGATGGTTGACCTTAGGTACTGAAAGTAAGTTAGGCGGGAATGCTGGTTTAAAACCGCCATATGTCCCACCTGGGAAAAAACTAAGGCCGTCTTTAGGCGAAAAAGGAATTGGAAGATTAGCAATAGCGGCAATAGGTCCGCAACTGTTTGTTCTGACGAGAGCTAAACGTGATGATGGTTTACATGACTTAGTTGCTGCCTACATTCATTGGGGAATCTTTGAACAACCAGGCATTGATCTTGATGATATAGAAATTCCCATAAAAACCTTCTCCAATGGTAAAGTGCCAAATGCAGCTGATGTTGAAGAAATGCTTAATACTTTTCGTGGCAACATTAATAGATTCAAAGATGAAATTAGTGATAGAGAAAAGGAAAGGTTTGAAAATGACTTTCAAAGTATAGCCATAGACCCTTCTGAAATAGATCAATATGAACCAACTCTAAGCCTTAGTGAAAATGGTTTTGGCACCCACTTTATTATAATTCCGGCCAATGAAATCTTAGAAGCGGATATAAGCAATGATGACAGCGACAAAGCATCTCCCCTATTAAAGTCATTGTTAGGATTTACAAACACAATGACACCTGATCATGAACCACCTGCAATTAGAACTGCCTTTCGTGATCACAAATCAGAGGAGATTTTTGAAGACTTAATAGAAGCCGGAGAGTTTTTCACTCCAAAGGAATTTCAAATTGCTGACCATCATATTTTTGGAGAATTTGATGAATTTGGCCAATTCAGAGGTACAATTTCAATATATGGGAAACAATACCAAAACCATACAATTCATTGGACAGGTGCAAGAGGTAGTAAAACTGAATGTGGCCCATTTAAAATCAATTTTGCAGAAGTGCAGGCTTCACAAAAAGAAAGTAAAGTTTCATCAGATGAATATGGAAGACTTATTGGGAAAACTAGGAAAATAGGGGGGTTATATATCTACAAAAATGGAATAAGAATTCTTCCATATGGCGATACAGATGTTGATTGGTTAGATATAGAAA
This sequence comes from Pontibacter qinzhouensis, assembly GCF_008017455.1. Taxonomy (GTDB): domain Bacteria; phylum Bacteroidota; class Bacteroidia; order Cytophagales; family Hymenobacteraceae; genus Pontibacter; species Pontibacter qinzhouensis. The sequence continues at coordinate 18,170 of NZ_VRTY01000079.1, forward strand.
AAAGAAGGACAAAAAGTGCTGGGTATTACCATTTCTCTCATAGAAATATTTTTGGTATTGTAGAAATTGACCAAGCTAGAAACAAAGAACTAAGTGAAAAAGCAGGTAGGGAAGGATTTAGAGAAAATAAAGCTTATCGACAGTTTCAAGATATTCTAAGTAGGTTTTTTGTCCAAATTGCAGCTGACTTTTTTAGAGAAGAAGGGCTTTATGGGGAAGAATATGATCGTGTTAAAAAAGAACTTACACGTCTTGAGCTAGCAAGGAGAGATAGAGAAAAGCAAGTCTCGGTAAAAAAGAAAAAGCTTAGTAATGATTTAGAAAAGTTTTTTTCTGATTTAGATTCTAACAAACCACAAGACGAAGCTTTGCTCTTAGCGGAGTCAATGCAAAAAGATCTTGTTCGTGCATCTAACCTTTCTGATTCAAAACTAGCAGCCTACCAGATACTTACTATTGAGTCTAAAGCACGGCAGAAATTAAGGGAACTAGAAGATAAATATAAAGTTGCCAAGCCAAAAGGAGTTGGCTTGCCTAATAAACTTTTAAGAGATTATCAATCATATGAAGCTTCTTATCAAAAGCTCCAAAAGAATACATTTAACATAGTTAGAGAATTAATTGAAGGAGAAGTGAGTGAGATGGCCAATAGAGCCAAACTTGAGCTTGATCGAAGAGTACGGGTTGAACTAGCATTAAGGGATCTGTCAGATCAAGCTTTAAAATCAGGCAAGGAAGAAAGGTCTGAAACTTATTTAATTATTGAAAAAGTTCATAAAGAAGTTAAAGAGGTTGCAAAAGCTAGTGTAGAGGAAATTGAAAATACTTTAAGAGAGGTATTAAGTGACTTTGAAAGAATAGATTTTGTTACATTAGAAGATAATGTACTTATTGATACAAGAGAAAAGCTTGAAACTCGAATCCTTGAGGTTAAAGAACAGAAGCAAGATTATTTGCGCTATATAAGAGCACAATTAGAAGCCATAAAGCTAGAAGATGGAGCTGCGAGTCAGATGGATCAGATGGAAGCGCTTGAGCAAAGGAACTCAACACTAGAAGAGCGAGCCGACATGGATCTTCAGCTTAGCCAACTTGGTATGGCAATAGAAGTAATAAATCATGAATTTGATTCTAGTATTCGCGGCATTAGACATGATCTTAGAAGACTCAAAGCCTGGGCAGATGTAAACCAAAGCCTTAGTTCTGTATACAATAATCTTCGCACCAGTTTCGACCATTTAGATGGCTATCTAACCCTTTTTACTCCTCTGCACCGCAGGTTATACCGAAATGAGGTTGAAATAAAAGGAGCTGAAATTAGGACCTATATTGATGATTTATTTAAGAAGAGGCTTGAAAGGCATGAGATTGAATTAAAAGCAACCCAAAATTTTATTAAAAAAACCATCATTGGCTATCCTTCTTCTTTTTATCCGGTTTTCGTCAATATAGTTGATAACGCCATCTTCTGGTTAAAAGACCAGCCTGTTCCACGCATTATTGAGTTAGATGCAAAAGGAAAAGACTTTTATATAAGCAACAACGGCCCGATAATACCAGAGCGAAATTTTGATGTAATATTTGAGCAAGGTGTATCATATAAGCCAGGAGGCAGAGGCTTAGGACTTTTCATTTCTAAAGAGGTTCTAAATAAAATTGGTTACGACCTTTCATTAATTGAACCTCGCCCAAACATGAATGTAACTTTTTGTATTAATCCAAAATCTGATTCTGATAATTAATTCCATATGACTCCTTCAAGTCCTAGCTTTGAGCAAGCCTCAAGAAAAATTGTAACTGATTTTTTGCATAGCGTAGTTGTTGTAGATGACCGTGCATCCTTGAATGATGAAGTCAATATTAGTAATTCTTATACTCCAAAAGATGTAGCTTTAAAAGCTCCATCTACTAGAGCTAAGAAAGTACAAACTATTGTGGAAACAACTCTACAGCAAAATGAGCATAGTGAAGGAGTAGAAGAAGGCGCTCCTAATAAAGATGGTGACAACACCAATAATAGAGATTTAAAAGCAAAAATTTTAATAGACACGTTTGCTGAGATTGGATTAGTCTGTGCAGTATTAAAACCCGTCGATAAAGATGAACGGTTAGAATCCCAAACAGATCATGCTACTCAAAAATCTGACATTGTTATCCTCGATTGGCAAATAAGTGAATCTGAAACTTCACCTGGAGAAACCGCCCTCAGATTAATTAAAAAAATTATTAAAACTGATTCTAAAGATAGATTAAGATTAATTGCTATTTATACAACTAGTCAAGATCTGCATGGCATTACAGAGAAGGTAAGCGATGTGATTAAAACGCCTTCTGAAACTGCGTCTATAGATGGTTTTGAAATAACTAGAGGGCCAATCAAAGTTGTGATTTATCAGAAATCTGGAGGTACTACTACAATAGCTGAACATAGAGTAGTTGACGAAGCCAATCTTCCAGAAAAACTAATAAATGATTTTACAAGCTTAACAAAAGGTCTATTATCTAATGTTGCTTTAAAATCACTGGGAGCATTAAGAGAGAACACGCATAGAATAATTTCGAAATTTAATTCTGGACTAGATGCTCCATATGTGGCACACAGAATTTTAACTAATCCTTCAGAAGAAGCTGAAACCCATCCTATACCTCTCTTAACTTCAGAATTCAATGAAATACTCGAAGACTGTAATGTTTGTGATGAGGTATCGATAGATTCAATAAAAATTTGGCTTAATCATTTAGAAGATGTAAGTATTATTAAAGATGATAAGCTTGAAGGAATATCATCAACTCAATTAAAAGAACTAATCGGAATTTTATTAGAAAAAGGTCTAGAAAAAGAGAGAACAAAGGGAACGCCATCAAATTGGAGAGACCTATTGAAAGCTTTATATAGATCTGAAAAAGTAAGATTAAGTGAACTAACAGTTTTATTAAGTAAAGATGAAGAACAGGGGGCAGAAAAGGACTTAGACTTTGCTGTGTTAACTACTATGCGATCCCATTACTCTAATATTTCTCCTTCATTAAAACTTGGTAGTATTATAAAAGAAATGGATGGAACAATACAAAGATATTTAATTTGCCTTCAACCTTTGTGTGATAGTGTTAGAGTCACAAAAGAAAGAAAATTCCCTTTCTTGCCTTTAGTTGAAGCTAGTTCTGAATCTCCAAATGACTTTGAGATTGTCCTGCAAATTGATGGAGATTATAAAAAATTTAAAGTAAAACTCAATCCTTACCTTTTAGAGTTAATTCCGTTTAAACCTCATGCTGGAGATAAAGAGATTAAAGCAACTTTAGACTCTAATAACATTTTTAGTTTAAAAGATTCTGCAGAAATGAAACAGTACCGGTGGGTTGGAGAACTGAAATTCCCACAAGCACAAAGAATTGTTAATAAATTTGGCTCACAAATTTCTAGAGTAGGATTAACAGAATCAGACTGGCTAAGAAGAATGGCAACTGCGGCTAATCAGAATGATTGAACCTAATGCATTGCAAATCAGATAGCTAATTTAGTTTTTTTCTAAAATCCTCATTATGAATTTCAAGAAATTTTGGATCAGGCATAAATTTCTTGGGAAACTTGATTTTCTGTCTATCATATTTCAGAAAATAATCTTGAACTTCTAATGTTGGTTTCTTCTTTAATGAAGGTGATATAAGAATAGTATAGTCTTCAGCTGTAACAGTCAGTAAACCATTATCAAAAGCCTTATCATGTAGGGCATTCAGGCAAAGTCCGTTCGCAGGATTTAGCCTGTTATTTTTAAACTTACTCCAAGAAGTAATATGGCTTGCAATTAAAAGCTGCGGCTCTTTTATACCTGTATTACAACAGGTTGAATTATAATTTGCCATATCAATTTGCCGAAAGCGGTACTGATTTATCCTTGTTTTAACAAGTCTCTGTTTATCTTGCCCCTCAATGATATCTGAATAATCAATATCATATAAATTTTCTGTTGTAATTTGTTTACTATTCGCCAACAGTTCTTCACTAGCTTCGAATGAGTTATCCCAATCAGCATAAAACTCTTTCCAGACTTCTTCTGCTAAACCACCTGTATTAGGGAGACCTTTGATACCTCTTGATTGTTGAATAGGGTCAAGACTGGCGAAATTTGCTAATCTTCGTGCAACAGCTCCAAGAGTTCTTCCAATCAATGAAGCTAATTCTTGAACATCCTTATTTCTATGATCCATTTTACCGAATGGAATTTTCGCATAAAGATTTATAGTTAATAGTAACTCCTCACGAGTCCAAAGTTTTTGACCTTCTTTCATGTTTGCAACTATAAACACTTTAAAGTTGAGAATCTATGTATTTGATTTGTATGCCTTATTGTGAGCAATTCGATTTTATATTTTTTAAAATAGAAATAACAGTATCTTCCAAGGTATTTTTCTTCAGTTCACACGTCCATATCGTGATTACTCCCCATCCCAGCTTTATTAGCTCATCCATCGCTCTGGAATCCCGGGCAATGTTTCCGGTAATTTTATGCTGCCACCATTCAGTACGGGTTTTAGGGATGGTGTAATAACGGCAGCCTTCATGCCCGTGCCAGAAACAGCCATTTACAAAAATTACAGTTTTAAATTTAGGCAATATGATATCAGGTTTGCCGGGCAGCTTTTTATCATGCAATCTGTAGCGGAAGCCTCTTTTAAACAGCTCTTTGCGCAGCAGCATTTCTGGTTTTGTATTTTTACTTTTTACCCGGGACATGTTGTAGCTGCGGGTTTCTTTGGAATGGACGTCAGTCATCGGCGGAGGAGAGGTTTTACTGCTATTTAAACGAATTCCTCGTGATTTGTTGCGGATGTCGTTTAAGCTGCTGAGGTAAGTGGTTGGTTGAACAAGATATTACTCTTGCCTGTAAACATAAACTACCTGACAGCACTTTTCTTCTGCTTTTAATATTAACTGTTATATTGTTTTTAATCACCACGTACCTCTGAACTAAAATATTTAGTAATTTAAGGTAGCTTTGTAATCTGGCTGCTCTTATGCGTACAGAAGCTGGTGGCGGCAATTTAAATTTTTGAGAAATGGCTTATAATATAATAGACTTATTTTCCGGTGCCGGAGGTTTTACACTGGGTTTTACGAAACATAGAACCCAAGAAGGTGTTCCTGCCTTCAACCCTGTTTGGGCAAACGATTTTAACCGGGAATCTGTTGATACCTATAATGCAAACTTTGGAGACCATTGCGTATACGGCGATATAACGGAGATTCTTCAGGATCCTGACATAGCGATACCTCAGGCCGATATTGTCATCGGTGGGCCTCCCTGCCAGGGCTTCAGCCTGCTGAACAGGCAGCGAGGGAATGATGTACGGCGTGAGCTATGGCAACCGTTTATGGAAGTTGTGGAGCGTTCAGGCGCTGGAGTGTTCGTAATGGAGAACGTGCAGCAACTTTTGAGAACAGATGAGCATGACAGAATTGTACAGGAAGCTGAAAGACAGGGATTCCATGTACGGTCTGCCGTACTGAAAGCGGTGGAGTATGGGGTGCCGCAGGCAAGGCAACGAACGTTTATTATTGGCAGCAAGGCGGATACGGGTATTGTCTTTCCTCCGCTTAAAACCCATTACAACCCGGAGAAGCCGATTGACCTGTTTGAATATGCAGCTAAGCCAGCGCCCTGGCGGAATGTAGAAGATGCCATAGCAGATCTGCCTGCGCCTGTCGGAACTGAAATAAGGGATGTGCCTTCGCCGCTTAATCTGCACTTCGGGCGCAACCCGACAGAAACCAGTCTCAAGAGGTACAAAGCTATACCGGAACAGGGCATGAACCGGTTCGACCTGCAGCGTATTGCGCCGGAGCTGACGCCAGCCTGCTGGATTAACAAAAAGAGTGGTGGTACAGACCTGTTTGGCAGGTTGTGGTGGAACAGGCCGTCTGTTACTATCAGGACAGAATTTTTTAAGCCTGAAAAAGGCAGATACCTGCACCCGGAACAACACCGCCCAATCACACACCGAGAGGCCGCCCGGATTCAGACCTTTCCGGATGACTTTGTTTTCTGTGGGAGCAAAATTGAAATAGCACGGCAGATAGGGAATGCTGTGCCTCCGCAACTGGCTTATCATGTAGCAGGCGTAGCATTACAGATGCTGGATATTATCCGGGAATCAGAGCCCGTAGTTTTACAAACTATTTGTTAACCTGATTTACCAGTGTTCAGAAAATCCGGCAATGGCAAAGAGAAGTAACAGCTATAACCCTGACGCTATACGTCTTCAGTTAGAGGAATTGGTGGGAAAATTGCAGGTGCAGCTTGCATCAGAGGATCTGCGCGAGCGGGTACTTTCGATCATACCTGTCAGGCACTCCGTCAGGGATCTGGGAGTGTCTATGCTTCCGAAGGATATTGGCTCAGCACGAAACAGGATACTTTATTACCTGCAGCAGTACCCCGGAACAATAATACATGGCGAAGAACTGGCTGTAGTTGCAGGAATAGAGGAGTATGCACGAAGGATCAGGGAGCTGAGGGTAGAGTTTGGCTGGCAGATTATTTCAGGAATTACGGCCCGGGAAGCTGCTGCGGAAGGCCAGTTGGAGGGAATTGAGGTAAAGCATATACAGGTAGATGATTATATCCTGTTTTCTGCTAAACAGGACAGGGATGCTGCCTTCCGGTGGCGGCTTGCCAACAGCATCAGGAAAGGAGAGGGTGGTGCAAAAAGTAAAATCCTGAAATTCTTTCAGGGTAATGTCGGTAAGGCTGTATCTCTGGAAGAGTTGCGATATGTTGCCAACAATGCCAGCGAGTGGGCCAGGCGAGTACGGGAACTTAGGACGGAAGATGCCTGGCCTGTTGAGGCCGTTGAAGGAGGATATGTACTGCAGGAAAATAAACAAGGCGAAGTACATGACCGGAACATTAAGCAGCATACGTACGCAGCTGTATTGGACAGGGATCATTACGCTTGCCGCAAGTGCGGCTGGAGTCACTCCATAGCTGTTCCCGGTGATCCGAGAAAGAGGCTGGAACTACACCACATCGAACATCATAAAGCAGGCGGCAAGAATGAGGCCGATAATTTAATTACCCTGTGTAATGTGCACCATGACGAAATACATGCCATAGGCAAGGAATGGGATGGCCGGGATTTTATGGAATGGCTGGTGAAGTAAAGTTTATTTGAACTGAGTATATTCTTACAATAGAATACGCAACCGTACTAAGAATATTTTCTCTCGGGTCGGCTGATTAAACAAATTTTTCATAGAAATCAGTTCTTTTGAAGGCGGCTATTACTGCTTTTGCTCAACCAGATAACATCATTTTTTGGTTGTAATGTCATGGTTGCTATTCTATTTGCTATGCAGGGATTGTTATTGAATACAATGAACTCAAGCTGAAAAGAAAATGCTGTTCTTGCAGCCAATTTGTAGCGATTTATTATTGCCATTAATAAAGAATTTTATGCCTCTTTTTAAGCTTCCTCTTAATTTTAAGTGTGCGCAGCAGAAAAGAATTTGTTGCCGAAGAGTAGCAGGAGCGGTTTCGATAAGTTATTCAGGGGTTACATTCTGTCTGTATTGCTCTCTTGAGTTATTCCATATTGCTCCAATAACCCTAAGATCAATGCTGAGACCAATAAAAAAACCAAAATCATATTGCTGGTTGGTATTGTTATTGGAAAAAGTGCCTGCAAATTGATCTTTCCCGAATCGGAATTTATCATGACCTTGTATAACTGTATGCTGCCCATAATGCACCCCGCCCGTAAAATTTCCAGCTTTTGCAAATTCATAATTTAAGCCCAGGAACAGATCATCAAAAATGTCTTCGCTGATTTTTGTCCCAAAGCTAAAACTGAATTTCTCTTTGAATTTTAGGTTTCTATAACTATAAAATCGATCTCTGGGAACAGGGTAAAAAACGGCCATAAGTGTTATGGCTTTTTGTGAAGTAGCATTATCTGCAAAAAGGGTTGCATCAGGTGCTGATTGAACAATATTTTCTGGATTGCTGAGCCATGAAGCAAAAAAACCACCCATTATGCTAACATGATAGGGCAAGGAGCAGGAGGGGATGGTGAAAGTCTTAGCAGGCTTTCCATCCACTTCAATTTTAATATCAATCCCTAAATCAAAAGGCCCGATTGGTGATGAAGGGAAAATATAAATTTCAGGCCCTCCACCCGAATGAGCTGTAAGCAAAGAGTTTAAAATGACCAGATCCGAACCTATTCTGTTTTCACGCCCTGAAAAAGCCAAATTCTTTATTTCTTTCTTGGTTGTTAAATAGTGAACTAAATATATATCCGTATTGGCATTACAATCAGGAAATACAGTTCCAGGCACTTTTTTAAAATCTTCGGTAATGAAAAGATAAACTGTGTGGTCTAACCTCAGAAGCTCATTCTCCTTAAATTCAGGATAAGCTTCTTTTATCTTGTTCAAATATTCTTCATGAGTTGGTGTGGCTGCTGCTTTTGCTGTCTGTGCTGCTTGAGGTTTATAAAGTATAATCTGGGCAAGTTTCTTGCCGGCAGCATCCCCCTCTGTTAAGGCTATGGTTAAAACTGTATCAGGAGGATAATTTTCATCGGGGTCGAAAAGTGCATTAACCCCACTGATTTTGAATAGAACTGTATCTCCGCTTTCCGAAATTTGATTTGCATCGACCAAGATAACCTGATTGTTTCTTGTGTTTTTAAATTTGAAGTTTTTAGCTTTGCTCTTTTTGTCGGGTGTATCAGCATTCGCTACCTTAACTAAAAATTCTCCTGTGTTAGCTGAATTAATTGGCTCTTTTGGAACACGTAAAGGAATTTTGCTTTCGTCTGCTAGATCAGTATGACTTAAAGTAAGTTTACCTTGGCTAAAAGCTGATAACGTGAAGGCAAGCATGATAGATAATATGTAAAATGTTTTCATAGCTTTAATCTGAAAATTTGTTTACTTAAGCGGTTAGGCTACAGGCGATATTTGCGCTTATAGTTTTATATTTAGTCCATTAATTATGGTTCTGATTGGCAAAACATAGCTGATTTTGTTATTGTCGCCGCCCACAATGATGCCTACAACTTCTCCTGCCATAGTAAAAACAGGTGCCCCTGAATCTCCATTTGCAGAAATTTTTTCAACTTGTATGAGCTCTTTTAGCACCTTAGGCCCTATCGCTTCATATATGATGTTAGGGTTATCATAAATCTTTTTCACTTTTCCAGTACTGTACTTTGAAGTCCAACCCCATGTTTGCACGTAAAAGTTATTATCTTCATCGTCCTTCTTCAGATCATAAATAGCAGACGGGTTGGTTATACTTCCAATCTTATTTTCAATCATGCTACCATAAGGTAGTTTCGCAATTGCGGCATCCAGGTAAGAGTTTAATTTTCCAAATTCAACTTTGCCTACAATATTATCCATAACAGAGGCATCGTCTTTTTTACACGGACAAACAACTTCAGGGGCATTGACAGAATGAGGGTCAGATACCGTGAGTTCTTGCTTGAGAAGCTCAGTTCGGCAGAGAACATGGTAACAGCTTAGGATAAAGAATTTTTTATGATCGCCTTCAGACCTGTACACCTTCAGTCCGATTGTACCAAATTTATCCGAATCGATACGTGAGACTCCGCTTCCCAAGGCTCTGATACTTTGAGATGTAATCAAAGCAGGTACTTCTTGTACATCAGTAGCAATCTGGTATCCATCGTACGCTACATATTCCGGAACTTTGTCAAGAGAATTTAAGTCATCCTCTTTATTTGTTACAGTGAATATGATCGCGTTTAAATTTGTTTTCTTCTCGTCGATGTATTTTTTGCCAGAACCAATAGCTTGAATATTAGGGTATTTGCTCCTCCATTTCTCGTCATTAGCTTCTATCGCTTTCAGTATAAGCGTATGCTGTTCATCTTCTGTTAGTTGTTCGAATATCTTGCCGGAAGCCGTTCTGCCTGTCTCTTTTTCCCTGTTACCCGTAGGCAGCAGCAAGTCTTTCAATCTGCTTAATAATTCAATCGTCCTGCCGGAGAAGAAACCTAAAATGTAGGATAAGATGATTAACCCGTGTCGGAGGCTGTTTAAATTGACCTCTCCGTTAGAAATCAATGCATTAATACTAAAGTAAATTACCAAGGCTGTCAGAGGAGCGTAAAACAGCTTGGCTGCATGCACATATTCTTGCTCTGGCTCAAAGGTTCCTGTTGCCATTGCTTCAGAAATGTAATAGAATAAGCTACACAATACCCCGAATAAGCTCCAAAATATAATTTCAAGGAAAACCTCGTTTTCTGTTAACCAGAAATAGGATTTAACCTTTAGCTTATACTCACTTAGAAAAGAGGTAGGAAATCCCGCATTGGCATATTGTGTTAAAAATAATCCGAAATTAGTTTTGCTGAATTCTTCAGTGAGTGAATATCGTGATACAATATATTCGCGGATGTTTGCCTTAACAACTTCTCTTTCATCTATATCCAAGTTTCGCTTACTCTTGCCTGTAGAATCTAATTGAGAGCTGGTATTGTCAATTATAGCTTCAATATTTGCAATCTCAGCCTTTGTGAAATTTATTATTTCTTCACCCTGGATCATATTATGTAGCAGGAGATAGATCATAACAAGTACAATAAAAATAGAGCCGAAAATGTAAAACCAATTTCGATTCTCGTTTTTAAATATTGAAGGGATAGAGGTTAACATAGTTGCGTTTGGTTTAAGCTGCATTATAATAACAAGCTTGTAATTTGCTGATTATAAGCTATAATAAAACTCTACTTTAAATAGTATAAGTCTACCTTAGTTATATCTATAACCATAAGAATGACATCATCAGTAGTTGGTTTTTAATGTTCAGGGGTGGGTGCCGTCATTTGGTTGTGTTTTCGTATCCTTCTTGGGATGAAAGTAATTTAATCAGTAGGACCAGGCAATACTGAATTTTAAGTATTTTGAGATGCGGAACTGTAAACTACAAAAGAGCATAGTAAAGAACGTCATCCATTGGTAATCATAAAGGGTTTTTTATATAGACATAAATATGCCTGAAGCTGTTTGTTTGCTGATAAAGTACAAATCCGCTTCAATTTGCTGTTACCATTTAAGACAATGCTCCGGAGGTTTATCTGAAGTCGACCCCCTGCAAACAGGCCGAAGAATATTTATTATTATTTGAGGGGACTCCTAAAAACTGAAATTTTTTAACTAGAGGCTGAAAGTTATTAGCTTGCCTGTCTTATGAGCAAACCTAGCAAAAAAACCTTCGAACGACATAAATCCCTTGGCCTTTTTGACGAGCACCTTCGCTTGAGCAAGCTCAGCAAGCTGGGCGACCCTTTGGAGAAGCTCTCCAAAGGAATCGACTTTGAGTTCTTCCGACAGCTTTTGGAGGAGCGCCTTTATGTGGAGCCGAATGGCAAAGGAGGCAGGCCTGTCTATGATTACGTGCTGCTCTTCAAGATCCTTATACTGCAGCGCTACTACAACCTCTCTGACGAGCAGACCGAATATCAGATCTGTGACCGCTTGAGCTTCATGCGCTTTCTGGGCCTGACGCTGGCCGATGATGTGCCTGATAGCAGAACGGTGTGGCTGTTTCGGGAGCGGCTGACCGAGCTGGGACTGGTGGAGGAGCTTTTTGCTTTATTCCTGTCCCGCCTGGAGGAGCTTGAGCTGGTGGTGCATGAGGGTAAGATAGTGGATGCCAGCTTTGGAGAGGTGCCGCGGCAGCGCAACAGCAAGGAGGATAACGAAACGATCAAGAGCGGACAGGTGCCACCGGGCTGGGCGCAGCAGCCCAGGATGCTACGGCAGAAGGATATGGATGCGCGCTGGACGATGAAGCGCCTGCAGGCCTACTATGGCTATAAGAACCACA
>NZ_VRTY01000008.1 GCF_008017455.1 Pontibacter qinzhouensis
GAAAGCTCCTCGTAAATGCAATCTGTTAGTTGGGCGCTCAGGCTAAAGTCCCCGAAAATTGGCCGGAAGTCGAAGAAGATAGAAGCATTCAGCAGCGCCTGCTCCGTAGGCTCCTGTATCCAGCTGTGGTAATATTTTTTCCAGACCGACAGTGGCTGGCACCACAGAGGGTTAGTAGCCATCATGTTAGCGCGGCATTTGTAAAAACCACACTGCTCCAGCACCTGCTGCACCATGTCGGCCAGTTGCAGAAAATACGTCTGCACTTCCTTTACGGCTGCAGCCGGTACATCCTCAAAAATGAGCATGTTATCCTGGTCGGTTCGCAGCAACTGCTCTTCGCGCCCCTCACTCCCGATCGAGAGCCAGCAATACGGCACCGGCGGCTCGCCCAGCACTTCTTCGGCATGCTGCAGCGCCCGCACCATTATAGCATCGTTTATTTCGGTGATGATGCCCGCTATAAACGAGATCTTTACTTCTTGCTCCAGGTATTTCTGCAGCAGTTCTTCGGCCCGCTCGCGTATACCCGGCAGGTTTTCTACGTTTGTTTGCCGTATTTCCCACACCAGCACCGCCGGGTTGTTGCCCTGCGTCAGCAGCAGGTCGTGCTCTGTCAGAACTGCCTCTGCCTTGCTTTTGGGAGTTCCGTCGGCAGTTACGCAAATATGCTTTACCCGGTTCCGGATCATTCGGATGAGGGCATCGGCCATGGCTGGTTCCGGGGCAATGGTTATAACCGGGCTGGTCATGATGGCTGTAACGGGTTCTTCTATGCCCACGCGCCCGGTTACCACTCTTTTGCGCATGTCGGTATCGGTTACAATGCCGATTGGCCGCTGCTGCGCATCCCATACCAACATAAAGCTGGAGTTTTTGGTGGTCATGCGTTGGGCAGCTTCCTGAATGGGAGTGTCCGGCAGGCACGCCAGCAGGTCTTTGTCGGCGGCCACTTTTACCAGTTCTTCCAGGCGCTGCGGATGCACAGCACCAGCACCTTTGCGCAAGCCAACACGGGCTTTCTGCGTGTGAGTCATGGTGCGGCGCAAGGCAGAGGCACCCGCTGCAAAGCCTGCCGCGAAGTAAAGTTCTACTTCTTCGTTTTCGGCCAGAATGTGTTCGAAAGGTTTGCTCGGAATAGCATACAAGAGGGTTTCCTCGCCGGCTACAGCCGTAGAAGAATAGCTTTTACGCACAATAAGCGCCCGTACGCCAAACACATCGCCTTCATCGCAAACATCGAGGAGCAAAATCTGCCCTATGCGCTCAGGGTCCTGCAGTTCGAGCCGCACAGAACCTTGCCGCACCACATAAAAATAATCATGTGCGGCATCGCCCTGCGCAAAAAGCACCTGCTCCGGCTCCATATACAACACCCGCACCTGTTGGGCAATGGCTCGCAGCTCTTCCTCCTTTACCAGGCTAAAGGGTGGGTATTGCTTCAGGAACTCGTGCACCCGCTCCTGTATGGTATTGGTTGCTTGCATGTGCGCTTAGTTTAGAAGTTTGAAATTACAGCTTTGGCGGGGGCTTTGCAAGGAGAGTGCTTACAACTGTTCTTTTAAAATGGCAGATGTCTGCTGGTAAGCAATACAAGAGCCAGGTTGTCTACTATTTTCTTCATCAGACATTCCAAACCTTTTCATATTCAGACTCCTTACGCAATCCTTTAACCAATGAACAATTGAGTAAACAGCAATTATTCTAATGAAAAAGTCCTTCAGAAGGATTAGATAAGAAATTATGCCAAGGTTCGTGCAACTACTTTTCTGGCAGGCACTTCTCCCCTTCTCTAAAAGTGCGTTCCAGTAATCTTACAATCGAAGTCTATGATTCAGAAATCTTCAACTTTTCAAGTTTTCTCATTAAAAGCTGCCTCGCCTGCTGCGCATTTATAAAAAAATAACTCTCCTGATTTGCAACATACTTGCATTAAGTTTATACTTGCAACATTGTTTCAATTAAATACAACATATGAGAGCCTCTTTTTACAAACTGTTCCTTTCTTTTTTAGCAGTCGCAGCCTTTTCTTCCTGCGATAAGAATGACCCCGAAATTGCGGAACCCGCCACAGAATTCAGGTACGTGCGACTGCTCGTTGCTGATGGCACGGCCAACACCATTACGCAAGTAAACCCGTATGATGGCACTACCTCCACTTTTGAAGCACCTTATGCCAACGCCAATCTTTACAGCACGGCATCGGGCCGTTTTGCCGCTATGCTCTTCGGTAGCCAGAATCATGTGCAGTTTTTCGATACCGGCCTGGAGTACCACGGCGACCATGTAGATGTAAAGGGAACGCCTAAGTTTGGTGCCATGACCAGCAGTGGCAGCAGACCGTCGCACTTCAAATCAGAAGGAACAGAATCTATTGTTTTTAACGATGGCGATGGTACGCTAAGTGTAGGCAGCGAAGCAGACTTTCATACGCCCGGAGCCACTATGCGGGTCATTCAGGCTGGAGTTGCGCCCCACCACGGAGCTATGGCCAAGTTCAGCAACGGCAACTACGCCATTACGCTCACCGACCCTGCTTCTTCGCTGTCGGGCCCACATGGAGTTAAAATCATAAATTCTGCCGGTGCTACGGTTCATGCCTCATCGCTGCCTGTAAGCCGCTTGCATGGCAATGCCACAGATGGTAGCAACGCTGTTTTTGGTGTAGAGGGAGGTGCTTTGGTGGTAACGCAAGCCGGTCAGCAGCGCCTGATCCCGAACCCGGAGGGCTGGGGTACTACGCGTGTAGGCACCGTGCTGTATGCCAAAGGAGCAAATAAATTTATCGGGTACACAAACCTAAAGGGCGCTTATTTTATCGATCTTGCCTCCAACAGGTTTACTCCCATTATCGAGAATACCGATATTATGCAGTGCAAACTTGATGCAGCCGGCAAAAACCTGCTGGCGCTGCTGCACGATGGCACATTAAAGGTATATGACCTGGCTTCCGGAAACCTGAAGAAAGAAGGAAATGTGATAGCCCCAACCAATACAGCTGACACCTTTAAGCCTGTTTTGGAAGCTACTGCCAAGTATGCCTACATCGCAGTGCCTGCCTTAGGAGAAGTACATCAGATCAGTCTGACTAATTTCTCGCAGGTGCAGAAACACACTGTTTCCGGGCAGCCTACTAAGCTCGCCGTGCTGGGCTACGAAACAAACGAATCGCATTAAGTTTTTTAAGATGGATTACCTTTAGTTGTTTACTTGTAAAGGGAGTGGTTTGTGCCACTCCTTTTTATTTTCCATATAATTGCACAGATCGAGCTGCAGCCTCACAAAGGCCAAAATCCGCTTCGTTGGCCCACTCCGTGGTATTAAAGCTTTTTCTTACAGTTTTGACAAGGCACTCATCTTACAGTTCCTGAAATATTCCTAAATGAAGATAGGGCTTCACACCAAATTGACTTTTTCTCGATTTTCAATAGTCAACAATAAACGATAGTCGGCATGAGCTTTTACATCTTTAACCGCTAAGTACATAGTCGTTTATTTTAAAGGATTAATCTGAAATGCCCATTCCTGCAAACCCAGGACGTCGTTTACCAGGTTAGGCGGCGTAAAAACTTCGTTGTTGCTTAAATTGGCAAGGCAGAATAATACGCCGGGGTTATAGTTAGTTTGTATCATCTTCTAACAATTTTTCAAGCTCCGCCGATAGCTCCGCTTTATCTGGCAGGTAAAGCTGGTACTTGCTTACAAATAGCTGGTTACTGATATTCTCTGTGGCGTATTCGACCAAAATATGATCTTTGTAAGCGCCTAAAACAATACCAATTGGCGGGTTGTCGCCTTCCACGTTTTCTTCTCTGGCAAAATAGTTCAGGTACAGGTTCATCTGCCCAATGTCGTTATGCTCTATTTCGCCCCGTTTCAGGTCAATTAATACAAAGCATTTAAGAATGCGGTGGTAAAAAACCAGGTCTACAAAGAAATGCCGGTTAGCCAGACTTATTCTATATTGCCGGCCAATAAAAGCAAAGCCTTTGCCTAGTTCCAACAGAAACTCTTCTAAATTCCGGATCAGTTTTTCTTCCAGTTCGCCTTCTTTATAGTGGAACTGCTGCGAAATGCCCAAAAACTCAAATACATAAGGGTCTTTAATAATATCGGCAGGCTTTTGAATTTCGGCTCCCTGTTCTGCTATCTGCAACACGCCAGCTTTGTCTTTGCTCAATGCCAGCCTGTGAAACAGCATGCTTTTCATCTGGCGTTTCAGCTCACGCACGCTCCAGTTTTCCTTTTCGCATTGCCTGGCATAAAAGCTGATCTCCAGGTCATTGTCAGCTTTTAGTATTTCAGTGTAATGGCTCCAGCTTAATTGTCCAGACAGTGTCTGGACTTTTGGAAACCGGCTATAGAATTGCCTGATTTGAAACAAATTTGACCGACTGAAGCCTTTGCCGAACTCCAAGGTCAAGTCTTTCGATAAACGGTCTAACAGTTCAGCTCCGTATTCCGCTTTCGCTTTGCCTCCCTGCTCAAATTCTACAATGTGTTTGCCTATTTGCCAATAGGTTTGTACCAGAATGGTATTAATAGCCCGCCCGGCCTGTTCCCGCCCGGTTTTAAGCAGCTCTCCAATTTGCCGAATCAGGCCGTTATATGGTTGCATTTCTTTCATTCAGTTTCTTCGCCCAGTTTTAGAAAGTGAGTTAGCTTGATTGTCTGTCTTTCATTATGGTGTCAGGTCGTTCACTTTACATTTTAATCCAACAATACGTTTTTGTTTTCTATCCTCTGTGTTAAGGTATTAGCAAAATGGCATGTTAAAGCAAGGTTTGTTCAGTATTGCCGCACAACGGACTTGGCTTTGCCATGGCGAAGCTATAGTAAATGTGTGGTTATCTAATTTAGTTTTATTTTCCTTTTAAAAAGTACTCCACATGAACTTTGTATTCCCTATTATATGGAATTGCAGGGTTAGTATAAATTGCAGTCCATTGCTTCAATACAGAGTCTCCTTTTACGATGCTTTGTTGATGGGTATTAAACTTAATATACCCTGTATCACCTACTACCACTGCATTCACACCATTCTTCAAGACTTCTTCATAGGATGCACTAGCTGGAAGAAATTTTACTACTGTACTGTCAGAATATTCCGAGGGAATAGAGTGATTGACTAAAAACACTTTTGCTCTGTACCAATCACCATTTTTAAGTCTGGTTCTTTCACGAAAAGCAAACAGAAAAGGGTCCGTATTATCTTGTCTTAATGCTTGTTCTTGCTTAGGCTCACAAAACTCAAATTCATTCAGAAGTTCATTATCCTTTGGCTTACACGAGAGAAGAAAAAGTACAAGTAACATGTTCTTCATTAACTTCCTATTTTAGATAACTAGATCATAAACCAAATATTCGGCTTATCTGCACTATGTATGAAGATAGCATTCACCAGTATTGCGAGAGAAAAGCCATCGCAGCTCAATAAAATGAATTATAAACAATTCTCCTATAGATCCAATTAATAAAGTAAAATCCTAAACAGAATAGAAGCTATATAACCACAGCCGCCCCAACTCCTCCCCCTTCCAAAGCAAATTAATGCCACTTCATATTAAAGCTCTTCCAAGGCATTTCCTCATCTCTTTTCGCAATCATTCATGGTTCTCGCCTACAAGATCTTTCCAAGATGACAGAAAAATAGATGTAGTTAGGGAAAGAAGTTGATGCGATTTGGTATTATTCTAATGAAAAAGGCCTTCCGAAGCTTATTTTGCTTTTTAGGCACAAGGGTAGTTTCTGGTTTATCACGTTTATTTCCAGCCAGAAACCAGCAAACAAAAAGCTCCTGCAGCACGAACTGCAGGAGCTTTCCATAAAAAATTAAAAGCCTGTGTCCTGTGTCTTGCGTCCTTTTACAGAGCACCTTTCACAATTTCATCTACAATGTCCGGGTCGAGGAGCGTGGCGGTGTCGCCGAGGTTAGAGGTGTCGCCTTCGGCTACTTTGCGCAGGATGCGGCGCATAATCTTGCCGGAACGTGTTTTGGGCAGGCCAGACACAATCTGAATTTTGTCGGGTTTGGCAATTTTACCAATCTTTTTGGCTACAGTCTCTACTATTTCAGCACGTAGATGGTCTACATTTCTGGGAGGTTCGTTGCAGATAACGAAAGCATAGATTCCCTGCCCTTTTACATCGTGCGGATATCCGACCACCGCCGACTCCACCACATGCTTGTTGTGGTTAATGGCCTCTTCTATTTCAGCAGTGCCAAAGCGGTGGCCTGATACGTTAATAACATCATCTACACGGCCTATAATACGGTACAGGCCGTCTTTGTTGCGCTTGGCACCGTCGCCGGTAAAATAATAGCCTTTGTAGGTCGAGAAGTAGCTCAGGCGGCAGCGCTCGTGGTCACCGTAGGTGGTCCGGATCATGCCGGGCCACGGGAATTTCATGCACAGGTAGCCTTCTACTTCATTGTCTGTAATCTCTTTGCCGTCGCTGTCGAGCAGCACGGGCTGTATGCCGGGCAAAGGAAAAGCGGCATGGCTCGGTTTGGTAGGTGTAACACCTGCAAGCGAGGAAATCATGATGCCGCCTGTTTCGGTTTGCCACCAGGTATCTACCAGCGGACATTCTTCTTTGCCCACATGGATGTAGTACCAATACCAGGCTTCCTCGTTTATCGGCTCCCCCACTGAGCCCAGCACCTTGAGCGAGTCGAGGCTGTAGGAAAGCACGTGGTCTTCGCCGGCTCCCATAAGCGACCGTATGGCTGTAGGCGCTGTGTAGAAAATGTTCACACCAAACTTATCGACCACCTGCCAGAAACGGCCGGCATCGGGATAAGTCGGAATGCCTTCGAACATAAGCGTGGTGGTACCGTTCAGTAGCGGGCCGTAAAGCAGGTAAGTGTGCCCTGTAATCCAGCCAATATCGGCCGTACACCAGAACACATCGCTTTCTTCCGGCTGAAACACATTACTAAAGCTGTATTGCGAATACACCATATAGCCGCCCACTGTGTGCACCACGCCTTTCGGTTTGCCAGTGGAGCCCGAAGTGTAGAGAATAAACAGTATGTCTTCCGCATCCATCTCTTCTGCCGGACACTCTTTAGCTGCATTCACAACCTCTTCGTGGTACCATACATCACGGCCTTCTACCATGTTCACGGCCCAGCCCAGACGCTCCACCACAATTACTTTTTTTACGGAAGGGCAGGTCTGCAGTGCCTCGTCTACCACCCTTTTTACCGGTATCTGCTTGGCACCTCGGTTCAGGCCATCAGAGGTAAGCACCATAGAGCAGTCGGCATCCTGAATACGATCGGCCATAGACGCTGCAGAGAAACCGGCAAACACCACCGAGTGCACGGCCCCAATACGGGCACAGGCCAGCACGGCAATAGCCAGTTCAGGAATCATGGGCATGTAAATGCAGATACGGTCGCCTTTTTTGGCACCGTTGTTTTTAAGCACATTGGCAAACTGACACACCTTCTCATGCAGCTCCCGGTACGTGTAGCGGATAAACCGTTCCTTTGGGTCGTTCGATTCCCAGATAAGGGCCAGCTTGTTGCCCCTAGTCTTCAGGTGGCGGTCGAGGCAGTTTTCGGTAATGTTGAGTTTAGCACCTACAAACCATTTCACGTCTGGCTTTTCAAAGTCCCATTCCAATACGGTGTTCCACTTTTTGTGCCACTTAAAGGTGCCGGCAATGTCTGCCCAGAACCCGGCAGGATCCTCCACGCTTGCTTTATAGGCTTCCTGGTAATCTTCAAATGTCTTTATCTGGTAATTTGTCATGGTCGTAAATAATAGTGTGGTTGTTGAATTCAGTATTAATACCAATTTAACACGGTTCAGAAATAAAAGTTAGGACATCGTTTTTGAATTTACAGCTATCTGGCTCAGAATCAGGCTACCAGCTCCTTTACTTTTTCTACCAACTGGCGCGTTGAGAATGGCTTTGGCAGGTACATATCGGCTCCGGCAGCATAGGCTTTCTGCATGTCTTCTTCTTTTGTTTTGGCACTGATGATGATCACTTTGGCCTGTCCCATTTCCTTTTTCCGGCGCAGGTAGCGGCACACTTCATATCCATCCACGTCGGGCATCATCAGGTCGAGCACTACCACCTGCGGCAGCTCCTTGTCTATGCTTTCCATAGCCTCTGTGCCGTTGCAGGCGATGTACACCTCATAGCCGCTCTTGCGCATCAGGAACTCCAGCGGCATCAGAATTCCCGGCTCATTGTCCACAATCAGCACTTTCAGCTTCTCATTCTCTTTCATAGACTTTTCTGCGAAGGGACTTCGCCAAATTAAAAATTAGAAATGTCAGAAAATATGCTCAAATGACAGCCGTAGAAAAATTTTTCACCTGTTTCCTATTTGTGAGTTGCTGATCTGTTCAGGACAGCTTTACTAAGGCTCTTCCAACTGTCTTTTCATTTAATTTTTCCCCTGATGTTAATAATTGCCAGGCTACCGGCAATGGTGTATGGTGGTTCCGGATCAGCAATTATTCTAATGAAAATGGCCTTCCGGAGGCATTTTGGGACGTAAGACACAGGATTTTTTTAGTTAAGAGTTTTCATACATTCATCCTCTCATTCACTCAATAAAATTCCTCCATCTTCAAATTTCCAAATCAACTATTTAACCATTAAGCCATTTAACAATCAGCAATTATTTGAATGAGAATGGCCTTCCGGAGGTATTTTGATGTTTGGGGGCATGAGCACCCGCGAGGGGTGCGGCTACAGGGGGCATGTTCAAAATATTAATTTCTAATTAAACATCAGTGGTGCACGGCTTCTCCTGCGCCTCTTGGTATCCGGATATCTTCAACCAGCTCCTGAATGTGCAGGGGCGGCGGCGGCGTGAACCTCGATACCACGGTGCAGACTACAAAATTCAGCAGCATACCTAATGTACCGATTCCTTCCGGCGAAATCCTGAAGATCCAGTTTTCGGGTACGTTGGCGGCCGGGTTAATAAATTTAAAGTACAGAATATAACCGATCGTGAAGAGCAGGCCTGTGATCATACCCCAGATGGCCCCTTCCTTATTCATACGTGTGGAGAAAATACCCATGATGATAACCGGGAAGAAAGAAGCAGCCGCCAGACCAAAGGCAAAGGCCACCACTTCGGCCACAAAGCCGGGCGGATTAATGCCGAAGTAGCCAGCTATAACCACAGCGGCTGTAGCAGCCACACGCGCCGCTACCAACTCCTGTTTTTCTGAGATGCCCGTCATAACCGATTTTTTGAGCAGGTCGTGAGAAATAGCGCTGGAGATAACCAGCAACAGGCCGGCTGCAGTAGAAAGCGCCGCTGCCAGTCCGCCAGCTGCTACCAGGGCCACTACCCAGTTTGGCAATCGGGCAATTTCAGGGTTGGCCAGCACCATAATGTCTTTGTCTATCATCAGTTCGTTCCGCTCCGCGTCCTGCACATACTGAATTATGCCATCCGCATTTTTATCGTTTACACCAATCAGACCGGTTTTTTGCCAGTTCTCTACCCACTGCGGCATAGAGGCGATAGGCTGGTTGCTGGTGGTGCTGAGCATGTTGTACATCCCGAAGGCTCCTACGGCAGGTGCTGTGGTGTATAGAATGGCAATAAAAAGCAGCGCAAACCCGGCAGAGCGACGCGCATCTTTTACCCGTGGCACCGTAAAGAAGCGCACAATTACGTGCGGCAAACCAGCTGTGCCTACCATAAGGGCAGCCGTAATAAAAAACACATCTATCTTAGCTTTGCTGCCGCTGGTGTAGGCACCAAAACCAAGCTCGGTGAGCAGGCCATCCAGCCGGTCGAGCAGATAACCGCTTCCATCAGTTAGCTCGCTGCCTAAACCTATTTGCGGAATAGGAGTACCCACCAGCATAATGGAGATAAAGATGGCAGGCACCATGTAGGCAATAATCAGGACACAGAACTGTGCCACCTGGGTGTAGGTAATACCTTTCATGCCGCCAAGCACAGAATAAAAAAGCACGATAATCATACCGATAATCACGCCAGTCTCGATCTCTACTTCCAGGAAGCGGGAGAACACGATGCCCACGCCCCGCATCTGGCCTGCCACATAGGTAAAGGAAATAAAGATGGCACATATTACGGCCACCAAGCGGGCCGTTTTGGAGTAGTAGCGGTCGCCTACAAAATCGGGAACGGTAAACTTGCCGAACTTGCGCAGGTACGGGGCCAGCAGCAAAGCCAGTAGCACGTAACCGCCTGTCCAGCCCATCAGGTACACCGAGCCATCGTAGCCCATAAACGAGATAAGGCCCGCCATAGAGATAAAGGAGGCAGCCGACATCCAGTCAGCAGCTGTGGCCAGACCGTTGGCAAGCGGAGAAACACCGCCCCCGGCCACGTAGAACTCTTTTGTTGATCCGGCTCTGGACCAGATGGCGATGCCGATATAAATAGCAAATGTAATCCCGACGATAATGTAGGTCCAGGTTAATATTCCCATGGGTCTGTTCTGTTTCTTGTTGCGTTTAACAATTAATCTTCGTGCACATCGAATTCGCGGTCGAGCCGGTTCATGAGCCACACGTACACAAAAATGATGAGCACAAACGCGTAGATAGCGCCTTGCTGCGCAAACCAGAAACCTAGTTTAAAGCCTGCAAACCGGAACTGGTTTAGCTCCTCTGCGAACAATATGCCGCAGCCAAACGATACAATAAACCAAATACTGAGCAGTATGATCAGGATCCGGACATTGCGCCGCCAATACTCTTTCATTCTCGCTTTGTTATTTTCCATTTTTATAGATGCTGGGTGTTAGATGCTCGATTTTAGATATTAGGTTTTAGATACATACTGCTTGTGCTGCCGAACCTAAATGTAGGTGATGTACGACAATCAAAATTCAAAGCGGCCAAAGGCCGCAGAATAGAGGTCACGAGCGAGGACGTTCGCGCCATGTTAATCTCTAATTTTGAATTTTAAATTCTGAATCAGCTATAAGTATAGGCAGGTTTGGAGAGAAAGACGATTCGCGTGTATACAAATGCTAATTAACTATAGCTGCCTGCAATATAGGTTCGCTAAGGTGGAGAGAAGTGAGTATAGTAGTGCTTAGGCAGAACCTAAACCGCAGTTATTCTTTAAAGCGTTTCCACTTAATCATCATGTATTTGTCGCCGAGTTCTGTTATCATCATACCAGCGCCTTGCAGGTTTTTAGCCGACTGCATGTGTGCTACCAGCTCGCTGTGGCTCAACACTTTGTAGGAGGGGTGGTACTCCGTTTGCTCCGGTTGCTTTACCTTGTATTTCCGCACCCAGTTCATAACCGACACATGGCTTACCCCCAGAATGCGTTCTATTTCGCGGTAACTCACCCCTTCTATGTACAGCTGCAGCGCTTTTGTAACATAGTAGCTATCGATGTTCTTGCCAAGTTTGCTTACGGTAAAATAATAGCTGCACTTTTTGCAGCGATACCGTTGCCTTTCGTTTATGATACCACTTTTTACAACATGTTGCGCTTCGCAGCGGGGGCATAGAGGGTGCTTCATAAGTAGTTCCGGCTTTTTCTATCTAACTTACATTTGTTAGTGCAAACATATAGTATTTTAGCATATATATACCATTTTAGCAAAAATAGTTTACAAGGCAGCTTTTGTGGTCCCTGCAAAGGCTTCTGAGCAATAACCAGTTTAACAATCAGCATCTATTAATCATCGATTATGCTAATGAAAATGACCTTCAAAAGGAATTTGGGCAGAAAATGGTCAAGGGTTGTAGAAGGCTAAGATAAACCATTCGGACTGTTCAAGAACTCTGGCAAAGTAACTGATAACTTATAACCAAAAAAGCGCTGCCTTTGCGGCAGCGCTTCCTCGTGAACAGGTAAACTTCAAGTTAAAATCACATATCTCTTACCGATAAAATAATGTCATCATACTTGTCGGTCTCATGCAGGAACTTCACGATTTTCTGACCTACTGCCTCTGGTGCAGATAACTCGCCACTTGTTTTGTATTGCCTGAATTTTTCTACAGCGCTAAACTGCGTGGCATTCGACTCTCTTATCTGCTCCTGCATGCCTGTGTCTACCACACCCGGCGATAGCGAAAACACTTTTACTTTAGCATGGCGCACCTCCTGCTCTTTCTGCACAGTGAGCGAAAGCATGTCGAGGGCGGCTTTGGAGGCACAGTAACTGGCCCAGCCATCGATGGGGTATTTGCCTGCTCCGGAACTGATGTTGACAATAACTTTAGGGCAAGGCTGCTTGTGGTACACCTGCAGAAAAGTGTTCATAAAAATAGCCGGCACCACCACATTTACATCCATCACGAATTTAAACAAGTCGTTGGGTAGTTGCTCACCCACATAACCTATATCGCCGAGCACACCCGCATTGTTGATCAGCACAAGCCGGTCTGCATCTTTTAAAGGCGTAAAAATTTTATGCAGGTTATGCTCCACTCCTTCCAGGTCCGAAAAATCGAGCGGTTGAAAACGGTAATTTTTGTGGTTGATGCTGTTCGTGCGGGATACCCCGATCACATAGTTACTTTCATCTTGCAAAAGTTCTTCTGCTATTGCCTTGCCTATGCCTTTGCTGGCCCCTGTTATAATGTAGTAGTTCATGCTGCTAATATATAGAACGATAAAGTATAGATTACGAAAGATAGTAGTTTGCAGATGCTCCGGCTATTTGTTTAAGTATGTGTTCAGGTACAGCAACAGCACGAAAAAGATAAGCAACAGCAAAGCCAGGGAGAGTAAAAATCCTGTGATGGCTGTTTTAGCAAAATAAAGTGAGGCTAGAGTGGTGACAGTTACGGCAGCCTGAGCCGCTGTCACGTTTCTGCCTTGCGCCCTTAACGAGTCTTTCTGCTGCAGCGCCCGGTACACAGCCACCAGCAGCAACAGGTAACTACCAGCCAGCAAAAGCAGCAGCACGATATCTGGCAAGGCGGTGGGCATTGTTTTTATACGAATAGAAGGCTTTTACTGCACGATCTCATACTCTTTACAAACGCATCAGACTTCATAAGGTATAAATTTCGAGTGAGTGAATGGGAGAATAAACAATTGCCCCAACATCTAATCATTGACTCCTGTAAATCGTTCTGTAGCGGCGTTATAGTATAACGCCGCTACTGCGGACACAGCCTCTGATGAGGCAAAACAGCAATTGCCTCCTTAAACCCTTTAGAATATACTCATGTAAGCAAAGGCATCAGCAACAAAAAAACAGGAGCCCCTGCCACAGCAAAAGCTCCTGTCCTATAAAATCGAAAGCAGAAAATCTAACTTTTAACTCTCTAACTTTCTAACTCTTTAACTCACAAAATATACTGGCTAAGGTCGCGGTTGCGAACCATATCAGATAATCTTTCGAGCACCATTTCGCGGGTTACCAGTATTTTGGCGTTGGCTCCTATTTTATCCGGCACATCGAACAAAATCTCGTTTAGCAAGCGGCTCATAACGGTGTGCAGCCTACGGGCACCTATGTTTTCTACTTCTGCGTTTACTTCAAAGGCAATAGAAGCTATTTCGTCCAGGGCTTCGTCGGCAAAGGTTAGCTCTACGTCTTCTGCGGCCAACAAGGCTTCGTACTGCTTGGTGAGCGCGTTTTTCGGGAACTTCAGGATCTGGTAGAAGTCCTCTTTGGTCAGGCTTTGCAGCTCCACACGAATCGGGAAGCGGCCCTGCAACTCCGGAATCAGGTCGGATGGTTTGGCCACGTGAAACGCACCGGCTGCGATAAACAGGATATGGTCGGTGTTGATGATGCCGTATTTGGTGTTCACAGCGCTGCCCTCTACAATCGGGAGCAGGTCGCGCTGCACGCCTTCGCGGCTCACGTCGGGGCCACCGCTTTTCTTGCTGGAACTGGCTACTTTGTCGATCTCATCTATAAAGATCACGCCTGCGTTCTCTGCCTTAAAAATCGCCTCTTCCTTCACCTCGTCCATATCGATTAGTTTGGCGGCTTCTTCTTCGAGCAGAATTTTGCGGGCTTCCGCAATGGTCACTTTGCGCTTTTTGGTTTTCTTGGGCATCATGCCACTGATCATCTCCTGGATGTTCATCATAGAAGCTTCGTCCATGCCGGGGCCCATAACGCCTACACCTGGCAAAGCGCTCTGCTGCACCCTTATCTCAATCTTGCGGTCTTCGAGCTCACCATTGCGGATTTTCTCTCTGAATTTTTCGCGGGTGCGCTCGTTAAGTTCGTAATCGGTATCGGGCATCGCGTTAGCGTCGGAGCTAAAAGACACAGGCGCTGCACCACGGCTCTGTATTGGCGGTATAAGGGCATCTAATATGATGTCTTCTACCACCTCTGCCGCTTTCTGCTTTACCTCTTCTTTTTTGGCAGCCTTCACCATGTTCACCGACTGCTCTACCAGGTCGCGTACCATGCTCTCCACATCGCGGCCTACATAGCCAACCTCCGTAAATTTAGAGGCTTCTACTTTGGTAAAAGGAGCATCGGCAATTTTGGCCAGCCGGCGGGCAATTTCTGTTTTACCCACACCTGTTGCACCAATCATCAGAATATTGTTCGGCACTATTTCGCGCCTGATGTTCTCATCGGCATTCATTCTGCGCCAGCGGTTTCGGAGCGCAATGGCTACATTTCGCTTGGCATCTTTCTGACCTATAATATATTTATCCAGTTCTGCTACTATCTGAGCCGGGGTTAAGTGTTCTAAGGACTCTAACATTTCAATTGGTTGTTAATTTGAAATCTCATTTATTTATCTGTCGGTCTTTATAACAGCTTTGTAAAGCGGTCATAAAGGCTTCAGCAACTCAAAAATTAGAAACCCTGAAAATCGCTTCTATAAATGATTTGAAGCAGTATTTTAAACATTCCTAATTTTTAATTTCTAATTTTTAATTTAGCGCAGCTCTTCAACTGCTTTTCCGTTTCAGGAAGGTGCTTGTATTGGTACTTACGGTAATATAGTGGCTTCCGCCGGACGGGTGGAAGAAGGCAGCTCCATAATTCAGCTCAAAGGACCGAACCCGCAACATGGCACCCAACGAAAGGCCTGCACCACCAGAGGCCGTATCTAGCCGAAGTTCCTTACGGCGCAGGTGGTTATACCCCGCCCGCAGCTGAAAGTTCTTACTGAAAACAAACTCTGCACCTGCCACAAAGTGGCGGGCTATTTTATCGCCCAGTTTTTTCTCTTCTTTTATCTCCTCGCCGTTCTCATCGAGTGCTCCCCGCTCATTTGGGTCGAGGTACACAATGTCGAACTGGTAAAGCCGGTGCGCGGTAAGCGACAGCCGCACGGGCATGTGCTCTGGCTTGTAGCTCAGGCCTAGTTGCGCATCAAAAGGCATTGGTTGCCTCTCACCGCCATCGAAGGGCTTTAGCTGGTAGCCAATGTTCTTAAAAGCGAGGCCAACCGTAAAATCTTCTTCCGGGTGTTTAAAACTGCCACCCACATCGGCCAGCACACCTACTGCTTTGTCGCCAGCCATACTCGACACAGCCATTTTAAGGGTAGCCCCGATTGTGAAGGCCTCTGTTTGCCGGGCATGGCTCAGGCTAAAGGTATAGTCGTTCACCGAAAAAGTGCCAAGCTCCATGCCATTAGCATCTCGCCTGATAAAGTTGCCGTAGTTAATGTAATTCAAACCTACTGTATAGCGGCCAAACTTCTCGTTGTGGAAGCCATACATCAGGTTGCTGTGGGTTATATCGCCTAAGTAGCCGGTGTAGCTAAGCGAGAGCTGGTTATCCATTTCGGACTGGAGCAGGCCAGGGTTAGCTGCTACCATGTTTACATCGTGGCTCCAGGAGCTTACGTTTACGCCGCCCAGTGCTGCCAGCTTCGCGTTAGAAGGCAACTCCAGAAAGGAGAAGGTCCGCTGCCCTCCCAGCTGCGCATTGGCTCCCATTACCACACCCAGGAGCAAGGCCATAACTGCACTTACTTTTTTTACCATGCCCTTAAGTTAAGCAGCTCTTTTTAAATTGTTTAATGGTTAAATGGCTAAATTGTTATCCTTTATATACATAGATGCAGGAGGAGAAACTTCTCGTGAGTTAAAAGCTATTATCCCAGCCAAAGTGCAGCTTCTCCCCTATCTTCTAACTTTCAACTAAAAAATCAGCACCTCAGAATATTTAACCATTAACGCGTTAATCAAATTATTCTAATGGAAATAGCCTTCCGAAGGCTATTTCCATTAAATAGGGTCAAGGGTATGCAAGAGCTTGCGGCCACACTTTTACCAGAACGTAATAAACTTCAGTTTCTGATAGTCTGCTTAAACAAAACGGCTCTTCTGCTACTCCACCACCGGCTTCTCTTCTGTTACCGTTAGCTTTAGCGGGTATTTCACTTTCTCTTTCAGCAGGGCCAGCTTTACCACATCATCCACGCGGTCAACATAATGTATTTTCAGGCCTTTAATGTAGTTCTCCGGAATTTCGTTTATGTCTTTGCGGTTTTTCTGGCATAGAATAATGTCAGAGATGCCGGCACGGCGTGCAGCCAAAATCTTCTCTTTTATACCGCCTACAGGTAGCACTTTACCCCGTAAGGTAATCTCACCGGTCATAGCCAGGCGTGCACGAACCTTGCGCTGCGTAAACACCGAGGCAATAGAAGTAAAAATAGCGATACCCGCAGATGGTCCGTCTTTCGGAACAGCACCTTCCGGGAAGTGAATGTGCAGGTCGTACTGGTCGAAAAGCCTGTAATCGATATCCAGGAGTTCAGCATGTGCCTTCAGGTAAGAAATAGCCGTCATAGCCGACTCTTTCATTACATCGCCCAATTGCCCCGATAAGGTAAGTTTGCCTTTGCCTCTGCTCAGAATAGACTCGATGAAGAGGATATCCCCTCCTACCGATGTCCAGGCCAGGCCGGTTACCACGCCAGCTGTGTCTATGTCCTGGTAAATTTCTTTGTCGAAGATCTCCGATCCCAGAATCTTCACCACATCTTCTGGCTTAATGGCAGGAGTAAACTCCTCCTCCATGGCCTTCAGCTTGGCCGTGTTCCGAACCAGTTGCCCGATTTTGCGCTCCAGGCTCCGCACACCAGATTCGCGGGTGTAATCTTCTATTACCTTCTGAATGGTTGCTTTCGGCACCTTCACGTCTTCCTCCTTTAAACCATGCTCGCTTACCTGCTTCGGCACCAGGTGACGCCTGGCAATCTCGGTTTTCTCTTCCAGAGTATAGCCGGTCAGCTCAATTATCTCCATCCGGTCGCGCAGGGCAGGCTGTATGGTATCTAAAGAGTTGGCAGTCGCAATAAAGAGCACCTTCGAGAGGTCGTACTCCACATCCAGGTAATTGTCCAGGAAGGTGTGGTTCTGCTCCGGGTCCAGCACCTCGAGCAGAGCCGAAGACGGGTCACCACGGAAATCGGAAGCCAGCTTGTCGATCTCATCCAGAATGATAACCGGGTTAGATGAACCTATTTTCTTGATCTGGTTGATGATCTTTCCCGGCATGGCCCCCACATAGGTGCGCCGGTGCCCGCGAATTTCTGCCTCATCGCGCACACCTCCTAATGACATCCTGACATACTCGCGGCCCAATGCCTTGGCAACCGAACGACCAAGCGACGTTTTACCTACGCCCGGAGGTCCGTAAAGGCACAGAATCGGCGCTTTCATGTCCTGCTTCAGTTTCAACACGGCCAGGTATTCTATAATCCTGTCTTTCACCTTCTCGAGGCCGTAATGGTCGGCATCCAGAATTTTTTTAGTGCGCTTCAGGTTAAAATTGTCTTTGGTATACTCGTTCCATGGCAGGTCGAGCAGGAACTCAAGGTAGTTTACCGCCACCGGATACTCAGCCGCCTGCGGATTTACTCGCGCCAGCCTTTCTATCTCCTTGCTAAAGTGCTTGGCAACTGGCTCAGGCCATTTCTTTTTGGCGGCACGCTCTCTGAACCTGGCAATCTCCTGGTCGGGTCCCTCCTGCCCCAGTTCATCCTGCAGCACCTTTATCTGCTGCCGCAGAAAATAGTCGCGCTGCTGCTGGTCTATATCGGTGTGTACTTTGGTATGGATCTCCTGCTTTAGCTCCAGCAACTGTATTTCGCGCAGCATCAGTTCCAACAGCTGGGTGCCACGCTCTGCCCCGTCGTTTACCTCTAAGAGCTGCTGCTTCTGGGCCACCTCCACATTCAGGTTCGACGACAGAAAGTGCGTCAGAAAGCTAGGGCTATCTATATTATCGAGGGCTACCTGCGCCTCCTGCGGAATTTCAGGGCTGAGTTTCAGCATTTTAGCCGCCGCATCTTTCAGCGACTGCACCAGTGCCTTTACCTCTTTGCTCTTTTTGTTTGGGAACGTTTCGGTGCAGTAGCTGATGCGAGCCTGCAGAAAAGGATCTTCTTGGGTAATTTCCTCTATCTTAAAGCGGCTCTGCCCTTGAATTATAATGGTGGTATTACCATCTGGCAGCACCAGCATTTTCAGGATTTTAGCTACCGTGCCTACCTCAAACAGGTCTTCTGCGGCAGGCTCATCGCTGGTCATGTTTTTCTGGGCCACAACACCAATGGTTTTATCGCCCTTATGAGCTTTACGCACCAGCCTCACCGATTTTTTGCGGCTTACCGTAATCGGCAGCACCACGCCCGGAAACAGCACTGTGTTTCGGACAGCTAAAATAGGCAACTCATCAGGCAAGTCTTCAGTTGAAACATTCTCGTCCGGATCCAATGTGATAATTGGAATCATGTCATCATTTTCTTCTCCGGTGATATCGCTCATCAAAAGCTGGTGTAAAAAGTTATTGGAATTATATGTCATAAGTCAGATTAGTGCCAGTTTGACAGAAAATAGCAGCAGTATGCTTTCTCTGTAAGTAGTACGTGTATAGTCAAGACCTGTGCCAAGCCTGCAGTTTATGGCAGGCAACCGCACAACAATTGTAGTTTTAATTTCTGATGGTCGCCTTTAATTCAGCCTGCAGCACAAGCTGCGGAATTTAGTTGTAAGCTACAGCCGAGGCAATTCTCTAATTAAAACCCTGGAGTCTTCTTTTCTTCAAAAAATAAATACTTAGAGAGTGATTGTTGTTATCAAATTTATTTGCTAAAAACAATATCTTTGAGCCTATAGTAAATGTATACGGGTTAATGAAGTTCAATTCCCTTTTCGGGTTCTTTTTGTCTTTTTTTCTGTTGCCATTCCTCAGCGCAGGGCAGTATCAGCATGTCCCGTTGGATTCTGCTCAGACTAAAGTTCACAAAAATACCCCATCTGTCGGTTTTCAACTACAATTTTCTAATATTAATGTAATTTCTTATTACAACGACCGCAAAGCATTAGCTACTATCCAGAAGCTTGAGAAACGGAAACAATACAAACAGGTACTGCCGCTACTGGAGAAATATGTTAAAAACTTCGCCATCGAAAATTTTTACAAAGATACGCACCTGCTCTGGCGATTAGGGCAGCTTTATGAGCGGCAGGGGCAAAAGGAGAAGGCCGTTGCCATGTTTAGGCTCGTTCTGAAGCACCACCGCTCCGATGCCCGCCGGGTGCAATCCTATTACGACTCGCTGGAGCAAAACACCAAAGATTTTTACGTACCCCTCGACTACTACTATGAGCTGGTAGAGTACCGCAAAAAGATTACTACGTTTAAGCCGCCAAAAGGTGTTTACCTGAACATGGGGAATGCCATCAATTCTGCTTATGAAGATTACGGCCCGGCGCTGAGCAAAGACAATGAGCTTCTGATATTTACATCGAAACGCAACATACAGGGCATACACGGCAAGTCGAACGAAGACTTGTTTTACTCCAGGCAGGTAAACGGCCACTGGCAGGATGCCAAAGCGTTTGGCAAACCCCTTAACAGCATTTATAACGAAGGATCGGCGTGCCTGACCCGCGATGGCAAAACCATGTATTTTGCCCGTTGCGAAGCACCAGATGGACTGGGCAACTGCGACATTTACTCGGCCATCCTGCAACCCGATGGCACCTGGGGCCAGATAAAAAACCTCGGAGCTAATGTAAACAGCTACGCCTGGGACTCACAGCCTAGCCTTTCGACAACAGAAGATACCCTTTACTTTGCCTCCGACCGCCTGGGAGGGTTCGGCCTCTCCGACATATACTTTACCTACAAGCGCAAAAGCGGCGACTGGGCTCCGGCCAAGAACATGGGCCCAGTTATAAACACCCGCGAGAGTGAGGTTAGTCCTTTTTTCCACCCCCTCTACCAGGTGCTGTATTTTAGCTCCAGGGGGCAGCTTTTTAATTTCGGCGATTTCGATATTTATAAAACCTATAAGGTTAAAGGGAAGTGGCAGGAACCCATGAACATTGGTCCGTTGGTAAACGGTAAGGGCAGCGAATACTATTTTACGATAGATACCGACTCCAAAAACCTCTACTACGCCCGCTCCGAAGCCGACAACATCGAGAACCTGGATCTGTTTTCTTTTCCGTTGCCCATGGAGGCGCACCCGCTAGCTGTAACCAAAGTAGAGGGTACGCTGGTAGATTCAGTCACGCAGAAGCCACTTTCGGGCGTTATTTCCGTTATCGACCTGGAAAATGGCATCGAAATTTCCTCTAAATACATTCGGCCCGATGGTTCTTTTGAATTTAACCTCATCGACCATTCGCGCTACATGATCATTATTCAGAGCCCTGACTTTTTTACCATTGAGCGGGAGTTATCGCTGCAGAACGACACGTCGCTGCAGGTGATGACCACGCTCATAGATTACAACATTCCGCTGGTGTTCGAGAACATCGAATTTGACCCCATGGAATCGGATATCAAAAAAGAAATGGAGCCTATTCTGGATGAAGTTGCTTTTTTCCTGATTGACCACCCCACCTATATGCTCGAGATTTCGGGCCATACAGATGGTGCCGGAAATGCCGATTTCAACCAGGAACTGTCTCAGGACCGGGCGAATGCTATACGCCGCTACATAGAACAGAAAGTGAACCTGCAGGAAGGTCGTATAATAGCCATTGGCTATGGCAGCAGCAAACCCCTGCGCGAAGAAAAAACCGACGAAGACAAACGTATTAACCGCCGGGTAGAGTTTAGGGTAGAGAAACCAGACAGGCCAAAACCGGGGGCTGGCAGGTAATTTATGGCTGTGCCAAATTAGCAATCAGTTTGCCTTAGCAATGAGCTTTAACCTCTCAAACCCTTGAGCCGATTTTCCCAAAAATCCTTCTGAAGGCCATTTTCATTAGCATAATTGCTGAATCACAGATTAACTGGCTTTTACCCCTACCTCACAACTTAACATAGCTTACCTTTCCAGATAGCGAAATAGGAGCAAAACCTTTTAATCTGTGATCCAGAGAATAGGGTTGGTTTACTTTTCTGTTATCCCCGCTTCATAGCTTTTTCCAGCTCCTCATAATTGGTAAGGTCCAGGCGTAGCGGCGTAATAGAAACGTAGCCGTGGTCCATGGCCCAGCGATCAGTACCGTCTTCTGTCTCTTCCACTGGTATTACCGTGAACCAAAAGTGTTCGCGGCCCATGGGGTCGGTGCCCGGTACTACCTTGCCATCGTAGTGCCGGAGCGACTGGCGTGTCCATTTAATGCCTTTGGCCTGAACCGGAATATTCACGTTGAGCAGTGTCAGGTCGTTTTGGGGCAAGAGCAGTTCCAGGGTTTCGCGCACAAATGGCTTTATCAGGTCAAAATCTGGCTCGTCGCGGGTAACGGGTGTGCTGAAGGCAATGCCTCTGGTGCCAAACAATGCCGCCTGCTTGGCTGCAGCCAACGTGCCTGAGTGCCAGGCCGAGTTACCCAAATTTGTACCCAGGTTAATACCCGACAGCACAATATCGACCTGCTGCTCCCAATGAAAAAGTCCCATGGCCACACAGTCTGCCGGAGTACCGTTAACGCGGTACGCCTCAAAATCGCCGATAGGCGTGGGCCGGTACGAGAGCGGGCGGGTTGCCGTAATGGCATGCCCCATCGAAGATTGTTCCACATCAGGGGCCACAATGCGCACCTGTCCAAATTCCGAAGCCACCTCGGCAAGAGCCAGAATGCCCGGGCTATAAATTCCGTCGTCGTTTGCTATTAAAATTCGCATAGTCTGTTCTGTTATTTAAAAAGCTGTTTTCAGATAACTAACTTCTTCACTTGTCCGTTATGTGTGAGCGAGTTAATCCTTACTAGATACTGTTTTATGCCTGCACGTGTTACCTTATTGCACAATCCGGGAGCCGGCTTTGAGCAATACACCCCCGAAGAGTTGATACATGAGCTGAAGAAAAAAGGCTACGATGTTCACTACGCCTCCACCAAAGAAGACGATTACGAACAGTACCTGCATGCTCCGGGCGAGTTGGTGATAGTAGCAGGAGGTGATGGCACCGTTCAGAAAATTTCAAAATACCTGGTAGGCCGCGACATCCCGATCGGGCTGCTGCCACTAGGCACTGCCAACAACATTGCCACCACGTTAGGCATAAAAGGCCAACCTGCCGAAATTATTGCCAGCTGGGATCTAAATAGAAAAAAGCTATTTGATGTGGGCATTCTGGATGGGCCAAAAGGCAGGAAATATTTCGTGGAGGCCGTGGGTTTGGGTATCTTCCCGAAGCTCATCCAAAAACGCGAAAAAGATGATGAAGAATTCGACAGCCGCGAAGAAGAGCTACAGGACGCACTGGAGCATCAGCAGGAAATCTTAGAGAAAGCCTCTTCTTTTAAAGCCACCCTACAACTCGATGAGGAGCACTTGGAAGACGATTACCTGCTGGTCGAGATCATGAACATAAAATTTACGGGCCCGAACATGGACCTTGCACCGAAAGCCGACCCAGGCGATGGTTGGTTCGATGTAGTAGTAGTAAAAGAGCACGAGCGAAAAAAATTCTCTGCCTACCTGGATGCGTGCCTACGAGGCATTGAAAATTCAGACCAATTTAAAGTGCATCGCGCTAAGAATATTGAGGTGACAACCGAATGTTCCCATTACCACATAGACGATGACACACAGAAAAACAAAGAAAATAGATTAAACATAGAACTGGTGCCGCATGGGCTGCAGTTTCTGGTCTAAGTCTCTTTCTTACTCAGCCATCCTGATAAAAATTAACTAGCAAGCAATACGGTAGCTAGTGCAGCGTCGGGTATGGTTTGGTCCTGAACAAGTAAAGCTGCCAACTTAGACCGACTCTGAACTTATTGGTATCAGAAAATGCATCATCTTCAAAAAAACGACACACAGTTTTTTGATTTGTAGAACAAGTAAAAAAGTCTCATAGCCTGTGCCGCTACCATCAAAACATGATGAGTTGACCCTTGGCAGAACTCTCAGAAAAAACCTTCCGGAGGCTGTTTCTATTAGAATAATTCCTCCTGTGCAAAAAGTAAAGATTACTGTTTGGAGTATTTCGTAGGAGCATGTCGAGCGGTTTGTTGAAATTGGAAGTATCCTACTCTCACAGCCATGGCAGCACTTATACAAAGAGCTGCCATGGCTGATGGATCTTGCCTACAAGATCCCAAAGGGATGACAAAAGGAGAGATGATGGAGTACAAATCGTTATGAGACGACTACTGCACAAATAAATTATTCCAATAAAAAGGCCCTTCAGAAGAAAAAACAGGCTTTTGGTTTCAAGGGTTTGAAAGGCCTGCCGTTGCTACAGGTTTACTTTTTTGGGGCGGTCGTTTTTCTGAAAAAGCAAACTGTTGGTTTTGCCTTTGGAGTTGATATTGACTATGTTCATCTGGTCGTTGAACAGCTCCATTAACACAGTGTTGTGCACCAGAAGTGGCAGGGTCGCATGCTGAACAGGCACCTCCACATAAGCCCATACAGCATCTGTCTCTGCTTCTGACCCCAGGAAATGGTGCTGCAATGGTTTTCCTTTTTCCTGCTCAAACACCAGGTGCTGTTGCAGGTATGCCTGCAGGTGCTGCTGCACATGCGCTGCCTTGCTATAAACAATCTTGCCCTTCGTTTTTTTGGAGAGAGCATCTTCCAGGTCGTCCATAAACACTTTTATGGCTACCTCCAGGCGCTGCGTCTTGGGGTTATAGGAAATATCGGTTATGCTGGCATGGTAATCATGTGCTGAAGTTTGCAAGCTCAGCAGCAAGGAAAAAAGGAAAAACAGAGTGCGAAATAACTTCATATTAATTATTCGGCTGGTGGCAGATCTGCCATCACACGCCGGGCCATGCTGGGCATGGTATCACTCACAATGCGTTGTACATCGTTTATATTTGATTCGTAAGGCACATTTACCTTGTTACCCGATATCAGTTTCCCGGAGCTGTCGTAGATCGAATAGTGAACCAAAAAATCACGCTGATAGTTTTGTGCCGCCCTGTCCAGGCAATTCTCGTAAATTGTTTTTACCTCAAACTGGTTTATGAAAACATAGTAATCGATATCGTAGGCGCTGTTGTAGCGATCAAAGAAAGAAGCATCTTTTACCGTAACGCCGTAGTGCTTGCTCTGATCTTTGGCTACCGGTGTAGGTCCTGCTTCTTTGTTGGTTATCTTCTCTTTCTGCTTCTTAAGCCAGTCTGTTGGCGATTGCTTGTCGTTTGTATTCACCGCAGGCTGCCTGTTGTACTTCGACTGTTTGTTGTCCTGATAGCTGTAGTGCAACGATTTGTAGACACTGCTCATTTCATTTACACTGTCGCGGTATACATCGCCGAGCAGGTGTATGGTTTCGTACTCGCGGCTCGCCATCAAGGCATCGAGGCGGTTCCGGAAGGCATACCGGATGTTCGGACGCGGTATCCGCGATTTTTGTGCAATCTCATCATCGGCATCCGAAAAGTACAGGTAAGGGTCGAAAGGGATCACCATAATCCGGCTTTTGGTTTTGGTGGCTGCAGGGGCTGGTGAGGCCGAAGCGGTAGTACTGTTTACGCCTGCTCCGGTTGTGTACTGGCTGGTGGCACGGTCACCTGTAGCCGGCGCTGGGACAGTTTGATTTTGGCTATTATCCCCTGACCCAGCTTTTTTCTGTGTAGCCGCTACTCTGGAGGTCAGGTAAAGTGTTTGCCCGATCTGCAGCTTGTTCTCGTTCCACTGCTGCAGCGAGTCAAGCGGAATGTTAAACCTCCGTGAAAGACTATAATACGTATCGCCCTGCTGCACTACATACACACTATCAGACACAGCCGCTTGCTGCACGTTGGCGGCACCTAAAGCTACTGGAGCCGCCTCTGAACTTGTAGATACAAAAACTAAAAAAGTAAAAATTAACAGGGCAAACGTTGTAATAGCTCTCATCAGCAAATCTTTTTAGAAGATCATCTTAAACACATCGTTAAAGATAGCAAAAGCCATTAAGCCGAGCAATATCACCATTCCCACTTTCTGGGCATTCTCCAAAAAGTTATCAGATGGTTTACGTCCCGACACAATTTCGTATGTTAAAAATGCTACATGCCCACCATCTAGCGCAGGTATCGGCAAGAAGTTCATAAACGCTAATACCATAGACAACATGCCTACAATCGACCAGAATTTGTACCAGTTAAACGTATCGCCAAAGATCTGGGCAATGCCAATCGGGCCGCTTAACGATTTAGAAGCCGACACCTCGCCACGGAAAATCTTGCCGAAACCTTTCAGGTTAGCCGTAATAACACCAAAGGCCTGGTTAGTACCGGCCGGTATAGCTTCGCCGAGGCTGTAGTCGCGGGTAGCGTACTCCAGCAGCGGCTTGTGGTAAAAGCCTAGTGTGCCATCTTCGTTTACCTGAGCAGTCAGCGGCTGAATTTTGCCTTCCCGCTCAACTTCTATCGGCACTTTTTTGCCGGAATTCTTTTGCAGCGCCTCCTGTAGTTCGTTAAAGAATGTTACATTTTCACCTGCGATTTTCTTAAACACATCGCCTTTCTGTATGCCTGCCTTGGCTGCGGCGCTGTTCGAAATTACCTCGCCTACCTCAAAAGGAACACGTGGCTGCACAAACAGCATGCGCTCTTTGTTGTCGGCTACTTTATCCATCAGGTCGGCTGGCACTTTCAGGTCGATGCGCTGGCCGTTGCGATCTACGGTATAGTAGGCATCGCGGCCAAGGAGCATATCCATCGAGTACACATCTTCAAACTTCTCCAGCTCTTTGCCATTCACGGCCACAATTTTGTCGCCGGTCTGGAAGCCGATTTCCCGGCCTATTTCGTTAGCTACCACACCAAATTTGGCCTGAGATGCTGGCAGGTAGCTTTCGCCGTAGTTATAGGTAAGGGCCACGTAAATAACAATACCTGTAATAACATTTACGATGATACCACCCATCATCACGATCAGGCGCTGCCAGGCTGGTTTGGCCCGAAACTCCCAGGGCTGCGGCTCCTGCTTCAGGGTTTCAGTGTCTAAAGACTCATCTACCATGCCCGATATTTTCACGAAACCGCCCAGTGGAATTAACCCGAGCATGTATTCTGTTTCACCTATTTTCTTACTCAGCACTTTCGGCGGGAAGCCTATGGCATATTTCTCAACGCGCATCCCGAACCATTTAGCAGCCAGCATGTGGCCCAACTCGTGCAGACCAACCAGAATTGTCAAGCCCAAGATGAGCTGGCCTGCCATTATTAAAATATCCATTGATAAAATTTAAAAAGTATGCTTTTTTAAAACGGCAGAAACCCTGCCTAACCTTTACTTAATGTATTTTTATTTACTCACCAGCTCCAGAGAGCGTGCACGGGCTTCTTTATCGGTTTGAACATAGTCGTCTAAAGAAGGATTCGCAATATACGCAACTTTCGCCATACAACTTTCTATGATATCAGACATCTCCAGAAACCCAACTTCTTCGTGCAGAAAAGCGCTTACGGCAACCTCGTTGGCAGCGTTTAAGATGCAAGGCATGTTACCGCCCTGCTCCATAGCATTGTAGGCCAGTTGCAGGTTCCGGAAGCTTTCGAGGTCGGGCTGTTCAAAAGTGAGCTGCGGGTAGTTCAGGAAGTTGAAACGCGGAAAATCGGATTTTAGTCTGTTGGGGTAACCAAGCGCATACTGGATAGGCAGTTTCATGTCGGGCAATCCGAGCTGGGCTTTTATGGAGCCATCCTGGAACTGCACCAGCGAGTGCACAATAGACTGCGGGTGCACCACCACCTCTATCTGGTCGTAGCGGAGTCCGAACAGCCACTTTGCCTCTATCACTTCCAAGCCTTTGTTCATGAGCGAGGCCGAGTCGATGGTAATTTTAGCGCCCATGTCCCAGTTCGGGTGTTTCAGGGCCTGCGCTTTGGTAACGGTGCGGAGGTAGGCGGTGTCTTTGCCACGGAAGGGGCCACCGGAGGCAGTGAGAATGATCTTCTCGATGGGGTTATGAAACTCACCGGCCAGGCACTGAAAAATAGCGCTGTGCTCCGAGTCTACGGGGTAAATGTTCACACCCTTCTTCCTTGCCAGCTCTGTAATCAGCTGCCCTGCCACTACCAACGTTTCTTTGTTGGCCAGCGCAATTTCTTTACCAGCCTCTATGGCCTTAATAGTAGGCTGCAGACCGGCATAACCCACCATCGCCGTCAGCACCATGTCGACAGTACTCATTTCTACGACCGAGTTCAGGGCATTAGCTCCGGCATAAACTTTTACGTCTTCCTGCTTCAGGGCATCGCGTACCTTTTCGTAATAGGCTTCGTTGCAGATAACGATGGCGTTTGGTTTAAAGGCTAGTGCCTGTGCTATTAGCAGGTCTGCGTTGTTGTGTGCCGTAATTACTTCCAGCTCAAAGCTGTCGGGGTTTGCCGCTATCACCTCCAGCGCCTGCGTGCCGATGGAGCCGGTAGAACCCAGTATGGCGATTCTTTTTCTCAAAATCTGTTTCTCTAAATGGCGATCGTTCCTGTAGCAGTTTGGCTGCAGAAACGAATTATTCTAATGAGTTACCCCTCGTTTGTTTTTTTAATGCTTCAATTTGTTCACGTGATAAACCTGTAAACAGAATAATCCTTTCGATTGGCTCATGCTCCTGTATCATGACACTAGCTACGGCATGCTTTTCTTTCTCTATCCCTTCCTCTATGCCTTTTTCTATTCCCTCTAGCAAACCTTCTTCTCTTGCCGTATCCAGGGAGTTCTTCAGGTCGCGGTAATATTTCAGGCTGTCTTCGTACGAGCGTACCTGGTCTGGGGTGAACCTGGCTATCTCGGCGGTCTCGAACAGCTTTTCAAAGACGCGTTCCCTTAATTTTTCCGGCCTTTTATCTAACCGGTTCAGGTTCCGGATCACGTAGAGCCACTTGTCAAACCTGCTCTCCAGCTCCTCCACAGCCTTGTTGAACTTGGGCATCTCCAGGTAGATGAAGGTGAGCTTGTTGTAAAACACCTCCTTGGTTTCCGTATCCGTCAATTTTATATCGTAGCGGAACTTGGCAGTATCGCTTTTGCCCTCGTCAAACACGAAGTCAAGAATGGCAATGGTATAGACGGCTTTCAGCTCGTAGTTCCAGTCGGCCCGTTTGGCCTGCTCTCTTATGGGGAAGGTGGAGTAGTAGACGGTGCGGTCTTTGAAAAAGTTCTGCTTGGTCTTCTGCAGCTCTACGATGAACTTCTCGCCTCGCTCATTTTCGCAATACAGGTCGAAGATAGCTTTACGGTCCAGGTCACCGGTTCCCAGATGCTCGCTTTTCAGGTAAGTCAGGTCTTTTATCTCTCCTTGTTCTTCTTTTAAAAGCACATTCAGAAAGTCAAGCAGCAGGTCTTTGTTGGGCTCCTCGCCGAAGAGCTTCTTAAAGCCATAGTCAGTGAAGGGGTTGATGTATCTTTCTGTAAATTCTGCCATTGTCTTGTCTTATACCCAAAGATACTCAATTTTAATACCAGCTGTTTTTGTTTTGCAACTCCTGCTTATCCTCTACAACCTTCTTTTCATTTTCCACCCGATCCGTTTTCAATAAGTAATTACCCAAAGTAGAAGCCACAGTAACTATAACATAAATGATGATGAACCACTTAAAGGTTTTCTTCCGATTCACCTTATTTTTCAGAAAAGGATAAAACAGAAAGTAGAGCACCACTCCCCCTACAAATACCAAACTTATTACTTTCAGCATCTTTCTTGTGTACACAAAGCCTTACTTCTGCACTGCCAACAGCCCGTCGGCCAGTGTCCGGTCGTTACTCAGGCGCGGTACCTTGTTCTGGCCACCTAGTTTGCCCTGTGAGCGCATATAATCTCTAAAGGTTCCGGCTGGCAGAGAAGTAACCTTCAGGTCGGCCAAAATGTTTCCGGTTATCAGGTCGTCGTAGTAGGTGTTGAGCTGTTGCATCTGCTTGTTCAGTTCCTGCTCAAAACCCTTCAGGTCGTGGGGCTGGCGGGCAAACTCCACCAGCCACTCGTGGTACGATTCGCCTTCATTCTGGCTCACGTAAGGTGCCACTGTAAACTCAAACAGCTCCACCTCCTGGTGCTTGCTAATGGTGCGCTGCATCGCTTTCTCTACTTCCTCGCCTATTACGTGCTCGCCAAAAGCCGAAATAAAATGCTTGATGCGGCCACTCACAATTACTTTGTAAGGCTTCAGGGAAGTAAACTTTACTGTATCGCCAATAGAATAGCCCCAGAGGCCGGCATTGCTGCTCACCACCAGTGCATAATTTACGCCCAGCTCTACCTCCCCGATAGTGAGGCGGGTGGGGTTCTCGTTAAAATATTCTTCTGTAGGGATAAATTCGTAGAAAATGCCGCTGTTGAGCAGCAGCAGCAGCCCTTTGTCGTTTTGCTCGTTCTGAAACGCAAAAAAGCCTTCTGAGGCCGGAAAAAGCTCAATAGAATCTATCTGCTTGCCAATCGACTCCATGAGTTTGGGCCGGTAGGGCTCAAAGTTTACGCCGCCGTACACAAACAGCGAAAAATCCGGGAAAATGTCTTTTATCTGTTTGCCGGTGCGCTTCATCAGCTTGTCGAAATACATCTGCACCCAGGGCGGAATACCCGAGATGAGCGACATCGGCTGGTCTATGGTTTCGTCTATAATCTTGTCGAGCTTGGTTTCCCAGTCTTCTATGCAGTTGGTGTCGTAGCTGGGCATCTGGTTGGTGCGCAGGTAGCCGGGTACGTGGTGGTTCGAGATACCCGACAAACGCCCTGTTTTAATGCCGCCTACCTCTTCCAATACCGGGCTCCCCGACAAAAACATAAGCTTGCCGTTCAGGAACTGCGCCTTCCCGGTTTCGTGGATGTAGGCCAGCAAAGAGTCGCGGGCACCGTTGATGTGGTTGGAGATAGAGTCGCGGGTAATCGGGATGTACTTGGTGCCGGAGGTGGTGCCGGAGGTTTTGGCCAGGTATAGCGGTTTTCCGGGCCACAGCACATCTTTCTCCCCTTCTTTTACGCGGTTAAAATAGCTTTTCAGGCCTTCATAATCTTTTACGGGAACTGCCTTCACAAAATCGGCATGCGACTTTATGCTGGCAAACTTGTGGTCGCGTCCAAAGTCGGTAGACTGTGCTTTGGCCAGAATATGATCAAATACAGCTTTCTGAGCTTCAACCGGATGCTGCATCCACTGCTGATGCTTTTTGTGTATGTACGCTGCGAAAGCCTTACTTAACCATGCTTTTACACCCATAAAGTTTATGTTAGTCCTGATGTAAAGATAGGCAGATAAAGCCTAATGGCATAAAGGGCCGTAAAGAAAATCAGGAAAGCTCCTGTTTTCTTTCTATTTCGGTATAATTTTCATAACCTTAGCTCTTCTTATAATGTTATACACTTTATAAAAATCAATCTAAAATTATGAAAGCACACAGAGCATCAGCCAAATGGAGCAAAGGCCTGAAAGACGGCTCAGGCCAGGTAAAAACAGGAAACGGCACCGTGGAGGCCAACTACACATTTAACACCCGCTTCGGCGACAGCACCAGCGGCACTACGCCCGAAGAATTGATAGGAGCCGCTCATGCCGGCTGTTTCTCTATGTTTCTGAGCGCTCTGGCTGGCAACAAAGGCCTTAGCCCGGAGTATGTTCAAACAGATGCCAAAGTGTATCTGGGCGAAAAAGATGGTGGTCCGCACATCATGAAAATCGAGCTCACCACCGAAGCCAGCATTCCCGGCATCTCAGAAGAAGATTTTCAGCAGCTTGCGCAGGAAGCCAAAGCGGGCTGCCCTATCTCTAAGGTGCTCTCTGCTGTACCAGAGATGACATTGAAAGCTTCTTTAAAAGCGTAAAATCGCTATATTGCAGCCAAGTCAGCGATTTTCGCTTATGTTTTACCTCATATAACCTCTATGTCGCCTACCAGTAACAATGCCAGATCTTCTTTAATCGTGCAGCTAAGC
This sequence comes from Pontibacter qinzhouensis, assembly GCF_008017455.1. Classification (GTDB taxonomy): domain Bacteria; phylum Bacteroidota; class Bacteroidia; order Cytophagales; family Hymenobacteraceae; genus Pontibacter; species Pontibacter qinzhouensis. Next base: position 31,224 of record NZ_VRTY01000008.1, read on the forward strand.
CCAACCAGAAATGCCTTGCTTTCTTTTATGGTTCAGTTTACGCTGGCGCTTTTTTGGCTGGGCTGGGCCGTGTACATATTGGCGCAACGAGACCCATTTAGTGAGAGCACACTACTGTACTATGTCTTTTTATTTGCAGCGCTTTCGTTCCTGGTGTACGTGGTGCTCCAGAACACCTCAGTGTTTGGCGTTCAGTCGTATATTGAGGTAACCTCGGAGTACATTGTGCACAAAGAGGGCGTATTCCGGAAAAAGGAATTGGCGACTATACCGCAAATTAAGGCGATTCAGCTAGCGCAGCGTTCTATGCTGATACAGGAGCGCGATGGTTCTGAACTGCTCCTGAACCTGCGGCAAGTCCGCAAGAAGCGCGACATAAGACGCCTGAAAGACAAAATACAGGAGCTAGCCGCAAAACATCAGTTCGAAATGAGCACCCTGGATTCTAAATAGAATGGCTTCGCCAAATTAAGAAAACAGCAGCCTCTGACTCTCCCAAGAATCAGAGGCTGCTGTTTTTTTGGCAGGTTTGTATTTTGGCTGAATCAGAATTTACAAAATGCAAGAATGTACAGAGTCTTGTTTCCAGCGCCAAAATTGAATCGCTGTGCATAGTTTCCGACTACGCTCTTTCTATAACTAAATTTATTTTTTGTCTTCTTGGAAAGATCTTATGGGCGAGCACCATTAATGATTGCGATAAGAGATAATAAGGAGCAATGATACCAACAGGCAGTGGCTGACACAAAAGCGGGAGAATGATAAAGCGACTACCAACTATAAAAAATGCGTAGTCGGAAACTACGAACAGCGGATTTTAAATCGGCCAAACAATAATCACAACAAATTATTCTAATGAAAACGGCCTCCAGAAAGATTTCAGGCTAATTTTACTCAAGGCTAAATTCTGATTTTGAATTTTTAATTTCAAATCAAAAGCCCTATCCTGCCTTCGATTTGAATTTCTTTTGCAGTTCCTGAATACTGGCTTTGAATTTTTTGTCGGTATCGATCATATCAGACACCGTTTGCACCGAGTGGATAACGGTACTGTGGTCGCGGCCGCCGAAGTGGTAACCGATGGATTTGAGAGAGTGGCTGGTAAATTCTTTGGCAAAGTACATGGCAACCTGCCGCGCCGTCACGATTTCCTTTTTACGGGTTTTGGCTTTCAGCGAATCGAGGCTTACCTGGAAGTACTCGGCCACGGTCTTCTGAATAAAGTCGAGGTTTACTTCTGTCTCAACATCTTCAATAATATGTTTCAGGGCCTGCTTGGCAAGCTCCAGGTCAATTTCCTTGCGGTTCAGCGACGATTGCGCGATAAGCGAGATCAGCACGCCTTCCAGCTCCCGCACGTTGGTATCTACGCTGTAGGCCAGGTACTCCACCACATTATCCGGAATATCGATACCATCGCTCTGCATCTTTTTCTGGATAATGGCCATACGCGTTTCAAAGTCCGGGCTTTGCAGGTCGGCGGTGAGGCCCCATTTAAAGCGCGACAATAAACGTTCCTCCAGCCCCTTCAGGTCGCGTGGCGGACAGTCAGAGGTCATCACTATTTGCTTGCCGGACTGGTGCAGGTGGTTAAAGATGTGGAAAAACATTTCCTGCGTTTTCTCCTTCCCGCTCAGGAACTGCACATCGTCTATGATCAGGATGTCTACGAGCAGGTAAAAGTTGGCGAAGTCCTGCACGTTGTTTGTCTTCAGAGATTCGATGAACTGGTTTACGAACTTCTCAGAAGATACATAGAGCACAAACTTATCGGGGTTGCTGTTCTTGATCTGGTTGCCGATTGCCTGCACCAAATGCGTTTTACCGAGCCCCACGCCACCATACACCATCAGGGGGTTAAACGAAGTGGTACCAGGCTTGTTGGCTACGGCATAGCCTGCAGAGCGGGCCAGGCGGTTACAGTCTCCTTCAATATAATTTTCGAAAGTATAGGCCCCGTTCAGCTGCGAGTTCAGGAAATTCCTGTCTATCGTCTTAGACTCGAATGGACTTTTGATGAAGTTTTGCTCAGGCCGGTAAGAGTTAACAACCGCTTGTGGAATTTTTTTGGTCGGAATGTTGACAGTCTGTGGCTTGTTAGAGTCGTTACCCCGATCCACGATAATAGAATATTCCAATCTGCCTTCGCTGCCAAGTTCGTGGTAGATGACCTTTTTTAGCAGACTGACATAGTGCTCCTCCAGCCATTCGTAAAAGAACTGGCTGGGCACTTGTATGGTAAGCACGCTATCGCGCAACGATATAGGCTTTATTGGCTCGAACCAAGTTTTAAAGCTTTGTTCGCCAATGTTTTCCTTTATCACCTGCAGGCAGTTGCTCCACACAGTTGTACAGTCTTTAATCATCCAATTTTCCAAAACTCACAAGATTCGTTTGGTGAAACAAACCTCTCCTTTATCGGCAGGGGGGTTACAAATTTGCTCAAATATTTCTAAACAAAAAATTATTTATTTACGAAGTTAATACAGGGTTATCCACACCCAGAACAGCTGTGCGTACGCCCACTTTTCGCTTTGTTTTTTTCTGAAACGTGAGGTCGATCCGGCCTAAAAAAAGACCCGACCAGCCTACCTGGTTAATCATGGTGTCGTGCCCGCTGTCGTGTCTGATCACTTCTGGCTCCTCCATAAAAGTATGGGTATGCCCACCCAGCACGAGGTCTATTCCGCTTACGCGCTGCGCCAGTTTCCGGTCGTCTATTTTTTCGCCCACATAACTGTAGCCCAGGTGCGAGAGGCATACCACCAAGTGGCATTTTTCCTGCTCGCGCAGCACCTGCACCATTTCCTGCGCCTTCTGCACCGGGTCGAGGTAAAGGGTTTCGGCGTAATTTTTTTTCCCTACCAGCCCCTCCAGCTTTATACCCAGACCAAACACCCCGATTCGCAGCCCCTGTTTCTCAAATACCTTGTAAGGTTTAAACTGGCCATTAAGTATGGTGTTGGAAAAATCGTAGTTCGCACTCAGAAACGGAAAACCGGCATGCGGCAACTGCCTTTGCAGCCCTTCCAGGCCATTGTCGAAGTCGTGGTTGCCCAGGGTGGCGGCATCGTAGCGCATCTGGGTCATGAGTTTGTATTCCAGTTCTCCCTCAAAAAAGTTAAAATAAGGGGTGCCCTGCCAAATATCGCCGGAGTCGAAGAGGAGCACGTTAGCCTCCTGCTTCCGAATGTCGGAAATAAGCGTAGCTCTGCGGGCCATGCCACCCATGCCGCCATATTGCCGGCCATCATCAGGAAACGGATCGATGCGGGAATGCTGGTCGTTGGTATGGAGTATGGTTAGTTTTATTTCCTGGCTGGCCGCCTCGGTGTTGAACGGAATGCCGAGCAAACTAATACCTGCCACCCCTGCTGCCGTTGTTTTCAAAAAGTTTCTTCTTTCCATGGTCGTGGGTTAGGGATGAAAGGTAACACGTGGCGCGGTGTCCTGTTTTATCTTTTTCTGGCTGGCAGTCAGCTTCCGGATGTGCAGCACAATGAGGTCGCGCATCAGAATACCGACTTTTTCTGATGCCAGTGCTTTACTGAACATGGTCATGTTATCGCCACCGTTTGCAAGGTAATCTGTTGTAACGACTGTGTATTGTTTTGCCGGGTCAAATGCCTTGCCGCCAATGGTAATGTTGCTTGCTTTGCCTTGCAGGGCGGTATAGGTGGCGTTGGCCATAGGGGCAATTCTGGTGCGGGCGGCAAAGTCGAAAAGCTCCTGCATGGTTGGACCATCGAGGGTGAGTACCAGCATCTCGTTCTCGAAAGGCATCAACTCAAACGCATTCCCCATGGTTACCTCACCTGCCGGTATCGGCGACCGGAACCCTCCGTTGGTAGCCACCGCCAGATCGATGGGCTGGTCGTACAGCACACGCGACTCTTCCAGCAACAGGTCTACTACAAAGTTGCCCAGTGGCGACTCGTAATCGCCTTTGGTAAGCTCTGCCTCCGAATACCCGATTACCTCCGACATCTGGGTGGTTACTTTCTCGCGGTAAGGTGCAATGGTAGCTTCGGCAGTGCCATCTTCCGGCAGGTTATGATCTACGGAAATATCTGATTGCGCTGTGCCAATGCTTGCCTGCCACGCGCGCGGCTGGCAACTGAACAGCAGCAACAAGAGCAGCCATGTGCTGGAACTGGCCCGGTATAGCTTTTTCATGAATAGAGGTTGAAGGTCGGAAACAAAATGCAAAAATACGCAGATACAACCAGCAGCGCAACCAAGTTTAAGCCATGTTTATACTTAAAGTCTAAACCTTGTTTTTCATGATTATATTGCTAATTTTATAAAAATTAATCCAAACTGCCACTTCTATGAAACAACTTCTATCGCTCCGGCTTCTCCTGCTGCTTTGCTTTTGCGGCCTGTGGTTTGCGCCAGCTCAGGCCACACACCTGCGGGGCGGTTATATTACCTATACCACCGATTCGCAGAACCCACGTCAATATCTTTTCAGAATGGTGATTTTCAGAGACGTTAGTGGCGTGCAGATCGGGGACAAGGTTTCTATTTTTGATGGTTTGCAGCAGGTAGAGGTATCCAAGCAAGAAGATACAGACCTTGGCGATAATATCAGCAGGACGAGTTACACCTGGAGCACCTCCTACCCTGCCGATGGCACCTACACTGTTACCTGGACAGGAATAAATCGTAACAGCAGCATTATTAATGTTGCGCAGCCATCTGATCAGCATTCTCTTTTGCTCCGCACCACCGTTACAGTTAGCGCCCTGAACCCGGACAGGCATGGCATCAGCTTTTTAAACCCTTCCAGCTCCGAAGCTTATGTGGGCACTCCTTTTAAATACAACCTGCAAGCCTACGATGCCGATGGCGACAGCCTGGTGTATACCCTCACCAGTCCCTACAGAATGGGAACCACCGGTACTGGTCAGGCAGTACCAGGCTACACGCTGCCATCGGGTATATCTGTTAACCAATTTGGTGAAATTAACTGGCCAAACCCAAGCACGCGAGGCGAGTATGCTTTTGCCGTGGAGGTGAAAGCTTACCGGAACAGACGCCTGGTGAGCACCAGCATAAACGACCTGCAGGTATTGGTGCGCAATGCAGCAGAAGCTCCGGATTTTACGCTTACAAACCAGAACCGGCTAATTACCGCCACAGGTCTGTATATTTTGGCTAAACCCGAATCGCCTCTAAAGCTCAGCTTCTTTGTTCGGAACCCCACGCAGCAAACACTACAGGTTTTAAACCCGGTAACTGAACTGCAGGAGCCACACCTGGTCAACCAGAGTTCTCTGCAGGTGATCGAGCGCGACTCGGCAGATGGTATTGTGAAGGAAATTATTTTTACACCAGACAATTCTCTCCGAAGAGGCTGGCCTTATGCCCTGAGCATCAGAGGCGAACTAAGTTCTTCAGGCAACACCACCACTGCTTACAAACGCGAATTTGTGTACCTGCTCATCGCCGACCAGCTTTCGACCTCGCTGCCCGACCTGCTCCCCGAGCTGGCGCACCTGCTCTACCCCAACCCGGCCGGCCGCCATTTTATGATTGAGGCTCCCGCTGCCGCAGGTGCTGTTTTCAGGCTCTATGCCCTCGATGGCCGGCTTGTGCAGGAGCAGCTACTGCAGCCTGGCAAGAACAAGGTTTTAAGAAAATCAGACCTCAGCACTGGCCTTTATACCTATAGCATCAGCAGCGAAGGTTACCGGAGCAGAACTGGTAAGCTGTTCTTTAGATGATAGATGATAGGCTGTAGATTATTCTGTCTGAACCAGGATTTAAAGGAGAATAGGAGAAGCAGGATGTTCGGCTTTGGCATGAGGTGGCTCTATTGGCTAAGATGAGATTTTCTTATAAACGCCCTGAAGCATTTTTTGGCTCATAACCTTTAGAAGGGCATATTCATTAGAATGATTGCTGGTGGCTGGAAGGCTAAATGGTTAGATTGTTAAATGGCTGATTTTAAGAAGAGCCGGAAAAACCTCGCAGCGTGTGCAGCTCCTGCGAGTGTCTGCACCAAAACAAGCAGAAGAAAGCTTGAAACCGGTTTCTAAAAAAGTCTGACCTCTTGTACCCTTGAGCCTAAAACCTCCCCAAAGGCTTCGGAAGGCCAAATTCATTTAAATAATTTGCCTGAGCAGTCAGCAACTTAAACCTGGCAGCACCAGGAAAAAGAGTAGTAAAGAAAATTAAAAGCCGTAGCTATTCCGGAAGACGCTCGCAGGTCTGGAAGACGCTCGCAGGTCTGGAAGACGCTGCGAGCGTCTTTGGAGCAACTTTAGTAAGTGCCTGGTTCTACAGAGTAAAGGCGCAATTATTCAAATAAAAATACCCTTCAGAAGATTTTTTAACTGAAATTTGCCAAGGGTCTACTCAACATTAATCTTTGTAGGCACATAGTTTTAGTTGAGAAAACCACACCTCACTTCTTCCCCTTCCCCTCCATATACGCCAGCGTAAGGCTGGTGAGAGCTTTTACGCCGGTTTTCAGGCTGCTCTCGTCTATGAAAAAGTCGGGGGTGTGGTGGGCTGGAGCGGTTTTAGGGTCCTGGCCTTTGGGCATACCTCCCAGAAAAACAAACAACCCCGGAATCTGCTGCTGATAAAAGGCAAAATCTTCGGCAATGGTTACGGCTTTCATGGGTACTGCCTTTTTGAGGCCGGCTACGGCTTGCAGCACCGGCAGCATCCGCTCTGTTAAGGCCGGGTCGTTGTAGGTAACGGGTGCCATCTTCTGGATGCTAACTTCTGCTGTGGCTCCGGCACTTTCGGCAATTTTGGTGGCAGTCAGGGTAATTTTGTCGTGGAGCTGCTGTTGCATGGCGGGGTTAAAGGCGCGAATGGTACCCTCCAGCAGCACCTCCTCCGGAATAATGTTGCTGCGCACGCCGCCCTGTATCCGACCTATGCTGATAACGGCGGCATCTTCGGTTAGCTGCACCTGGCGGCTCACGATGGTTTGCAGCGCGGTCACGATCTGCGCCGATATGGTTACCGGGTCCACGCCATCCCAGGGGTTGGCACCGTGCACCTGCTTGCCTTTTACTTTTATCTGGAAGTTGTCGGCACTGGCCATAACGCCTCCCGGCCGGTAGAGCAGCTGCCCCGTTTCTGCCTGCGAGTTCATGTGCAACCCGAAAATTACTTCCGGCTTTGGTCCTTTGCTCAGCACTCCCTCCTTCACCATCAGCGAGGCACCGCCTTCTTCACCTAAAGGAGCACCTTCTTCTGCCGGCTGAAAAATAAACTTTACTGTACCGGAAAGGTCAGCTTTCATACTGGCGAGTACTTCTGCGGCTGCCATAAGCATGGCCACGTGGGCATCGTGACCGCAGGCATGCATGACGCCCACTTCCTGCCCGTTAAAAGTCGTGCGCTCCTTCGAAGCGAAGGGCACATCTACCCGCTCTGTTACCGGCAGGGCATCCATATCGGCCCGAAGCGCGACTACCGGTCCCGGCTTGCCTCCTTTTAAAATACCGACCACACCCGTATGTGCCACTCCCGTCTGCACCTCCAGCCCTAGTGCCCGCAGGTGTTGCGCTATTTTTTCGGCTGTTCTGGTTTCGCGGTTGGCCAGCTCCGGATGCTGATGGAAATCGCGCCGCCACTCCAACATTTTTGGTTCCAGTTTGTCGGCCATGGCAGTGGCTCTGGCTGCTAATTTGCTGTTTTGGGCAATAGCCGGAGCTGTAAGTAGGGCAAAAGCAATGGGTAACGTATAGTGGAGGAAAAAGTAACGGTTCTTCATGTCTGGCTATGGTAAGATTAGAAAAGGCAAAGTACGTGATAAGTCTAAAATAACAGAGCTGTTTCTTGTCTGAATCACGGATTTATAGGATTCCGCTGATTGCAAAGATTACTAAAGCAGGCTGTTACCTGCATCAATAGAGAACTTGCTCTTATCTGTTATTCAGAAATTATTCTAATGAAAATGGCCTTCCGAAGGCTTTTAGACACTTTTACCGCCAAGGGTTTGCCTGTTCACAGATTGTAAAAGATGACATGCATGTTACAGATTTACTTTGCGAGTAGCTAAATCTTCCAAAATTTCAAACCTATAACCCCTCTCCTTGGTTTTTCTGTCGTACGGTATAATACGTTATCTTTACATAAAAATAGACCGAACCAGAAGATGGATGATAGCCCGCGATTAAAACACCTTTTTAAGGAGTTCAATCCTGCTCCTGTGGCTGCCTGGGCCGAAAAAGCACAGCAGGACCTCCGCGACACGCCGCTGGAGAACCTGACCTGGCATACCTCCGAGAGCATCAGCCTAAAGCCTTACTTTACGAGCGAAGATACCCGGCAGCTGCCTTTTGTGGGGCAGCGGCCCGGCGATTTCCCGTTTCTGCGCGGACGGAAAACCGGGAACAATAACTGGCTCACTATTCAGCAGGTAAAGGCAACAGGCAACGGTACAGCCGCCATCGATAAGGCAGCAAACGCCCTGACGAAAGGAGCAGATGGGATTCATTTCATTCTAAAAGACCACCAGGAGTTCGACGTGCCCTACCTCGTCCGGACCATTGATTTGTGCAAGCATACTGTTTCTTATACGCTGCACGATTCTCCGCACCTGTTTCTGGAGCGACTCTACGCACACCTGAGTCAGCAGAAAATTTCGCATCGCAACCTGCAGGGCTTTTTAGACTACGACCCGCTTACCCAGAGCGGCACCCTGGGCAAAACCGAATTAAAACAGCTTACCAAAACCCTGGAGCTAACCAAAGACAGCAGCGAGCTGTACGGCATTACGGTAAACGGCACCCGCTTCAGCAGCATCGGAGCCTCCACAGTACAGGAGATCGCCTATACCCTGAGTGCTGCCGTAGAGTATATCGATAACCTGACAACAGCTGGCGAAACGCTTGAATCGGTGCTGCACAACATGCAATTGCACCTGGCCTCGGGCACGAACTACTTTTTTGAGGTGGTGAAGCTGCGTGTGGTGCGGCTGCTGTGGGCTGCTGTGGTAGAGGCTTACAAAGCTGAACCTGCGCTTGCTGCAAAACTGCGTCTACATGCCTCCAGCTCCAGCTGGCACCAAACCACCCTCGACCCTTACAGCAACGTGCTGCGCGCCACCACAGAAGCCATGGCCGCCGTACTGGCAGGTTGCGATTCGCTCACGGTGCTCCCCTTCGACTCCACCTTTAAACAATCAGACGAGTTTTCGGAGCGCATTGCCCGTAATATTTCTATTATTCTGAAGGAGGAAGCTTACCTGCACCAGACCATAGATCCTGCTGCCGGCTCTTATTACCTGGAGTCGCTCACCCACGAACTGGCTTCTAAAGCCTGGAACCTGTTTCAGGAAGTGGAGGCACTGGGCGGTTTTAAGGCTGCCTACGAACATGGCTTTATCCTGAGATCGATCACAGAGGTCAGCCGCAAAAAATTTAGTGCATTGGCTATAGGCAAACAGGTACTGGTGGGCACAAACAAATACGTTAACTCGAAAGAGAATATAAACTTTGACCCGGAACAGCTTATACAAAGCGTTGATTTCGATACCACACGGGCTGCCTACCCTACCGAAGTGATGCGCATGGCTACCGAGCTGCACCTGCGTAAGCGCAAGCGGCGCCCCAAAGCCATTGTGGCTATTATCGGGGAGTCGGTACAGCGCCGGTCAGGAGCTACTTTCGCGCAGGAGTTTCTGCGTTGTGCCGGCTTCGAAACAGAGCTGCAGCCTTACGCAACCGTAGAAGCAGCTTCAGAAAAATTGCAGCAGGCCGAGGCAGAAGTTGTGGTTATATCGTGTGCGGAGGCAGCTTATGCCCGCGAGTTTGGTCCTACGTTTAAAGCGCACAAAGCCAAACCCATCGTAATTATGGCCGATGACCCCGAGCACATGAAAGAAGACCTGGTGGCAAACGGCCTCGACGAGTTCCTGTTCGAAGACTGCGACACGGCCACTATTCTGGACCTGCTGCACAAGCGGCTTCTTTCCTGAATTTTGAATGAGTGTATGCTTCTGAAATTTTGAATGAGTGAATGTTTTTTTACTCTGTCTTAGCTCAACCATAAAAAATTAATAATTATTCAATCATTCTTTAGTGCAGGCCTTCAGATAAACGGATCATTTCAAGATCAAAAATTCTTTCACTCATTTACTCATTCATTCAATCAATATTCACTACATGAAACCAGACTTTTCTACCATAGATTTACAGCAAGTAGCGGCTGCCACACACGGGCCCAAGGCTCCTTTGCCAGCTGCTACCTGGCAAACGGCAGAGCAGCTGGAACTGAAGAGTTTTTACACAATTGAAGACGTACAGGAGCTGGAGCACCTCGATTTTGGAGCCGGTCTGCCACCGTACCTGCGCGGACCCTACAGCACCATGTATGTACAAAAACCCTGGACCATTCGGCAGTATGCCGGTTTCTCTACAGCCGAGGAGTCTAATGCGTTTTACCGGCGCAACCTGGCTGGCGGGCAAAAAGGGCTTTCGGTCGCCTTCGACCTGGCCACGCACCGTGGCTACGATTCAGACCACCCGCGCGTGGTCGGCGATGTGGGCAAGGCCGGTGTGGCTATTGATTCGGTGGAAGACATGAAGATTCTGTTCGACCAGATTCCGCTGGACCAGATGTCGGTTTCGATGACCATGAATGGGGCCGTGCTGCCGGTTATGGCTTTTTATATAGTAGCAGCTGAGGAGCAGGGTGTAAAGCCGGAGCAACTGAGCGGCACCATCCAGAACGATATTCTGAAAGAGTTTATGGTGCGCAACACCTACATTTACCCGCCGGAGCCAAGCATGAAGATTATTGCAGACATTTTTGAGTTTACCTCTCAGCACATGCCACGTTTCAACTCTATCTCTATTTCGGGCTACCACATGCAGGAAGCCGGTGCCACCGCCGACATAGAACTGGCCTACACCCTGGCCGATGGGCTGGAATATGTGCGCACTGGCCTAAAGGCAGGCATGAGCATCGACGATTTTGCACCGCGCCTCTCCTTTTTCTGGGCTATCGGCATGAACCATTTTATGGAAATCGCCAAACTGCGCGCTGGCCGGATGCTCTGGGCCAAACTCCTAACACCATTTCATCCTAAAAACCCGAAATCGCTGGCTTTGCGTACCCATTGCCAGACCTCTGGCTGGAGCCTGACGGAGCAGGACCCGTTTAACAACATAACCCGCACTTGCGTGGAGGCGCTGGCTGCTGCCTTAGGTGGTACCCAAAGCCTGCACACCAATGCGCTGGATGAGGCCATTGCTCTACCAACCGATTTTTCGGCCCGCATTGCCCGCAACACGCAGCTGTACCTGCAGGAAGAAACCAATATTACCAAAGTAGTAGACCCCTGGGGTGGCTCTTATTATGTTGAATCGTTGACGCATGAGCTGGCTAATAAAGCTTGGGCTCTGATAGAGGAAGTAGAGGAACTTGGCGGCATGGCCAAAGCCATTGAAATAGGCTTACCCAAGATGCGAATAGAGGAAGCAGCAGCCCGAAAGCAAGCCCGTATCGATTCGGGTAAGGATGTAATAGTGGGTGTGAACAAGTATCGCCCGGAATCAGTACAGGAAATCGATATTCTGGATATTGATAACACTGCGGTGCGTGAATCGCAGTTGCAGCGGCTGGCACAGGTAAAGGAAACTCGAAACCAGGAGGCAGTGCAAAAGGCTCTGGCAGCCTTAACGGCTGCTGCTCAGACTGGTTCTGGCAATTTGCTGGCACTGGCAGTAGAAGCTGCCCGCCACCGCGCTACCTTAGGCGAGATATCGGATGCCTTGGAAAAAGTATATGGAAGACATAAAGCCGTGATACGATCTATTTCAGGAGTTTACGCAGCAGAACTCTCCGACGATGAGAACTTTGCCCGTGCAAAAGCGCTGGCAGACAAATTTGATGCACAGGAAGGTCGCCGCCCCCGCATGATGGTGGCCAAAATGGGCCAGGACGGCCACGACCGTGGTTCCAAAATAATTGCCACCTCCTTTGCCGACCTCGGCTTCGATGTAGATATTGGCCCACTGTTCCAGACACCTGCCGAAGTAGCCATGCAAGCCGCCGAAAACGATGTGCACGTGGTGGGGGTATCGTCGTTAGCGGCTGGGCATAAAACACTGGTGCCACAACTGATAGAAGAACTCCGCAAACTGGCCCGCGAAGACATTATGGTGATAGTAGGCGGTGTGATTCCGGCCCAGGATTACCAGTTCCTCTACGATGCCGGAGTAGCTGGCGTGTTCGGCCCGGGCACTATTATTTCGGTAGCCGCACAGGATATTCTGGAGAAGCTGATGAAGGGGTAGTATAATACCAAATAGCATAAAGGCACTTCCATAGCATTTGCTCATCTCTTTTCGCGGTCATTTGTGGCTCTCTCCCACAAGATCTTTCCAAGATGACAGAAAAATAGATGCAGTTATGGAAAGAGGTTTGTGCGATTTGGTATAATTATAACATTTATACTGGCGCGGAAGTTACTTCCGTGACCTGCCAATAAAAGCGAGTTTGTAACTCGCGTGAACCACCACTCACAGCTACTGCTGCTTCCACAAGTACGACTTTATCCGTATCTTCACTTCAAAAAAAGGATGGCATCAGCGTTTGCGCATGCTCTGGCGGCAGTCGCCATTGGTAAAGCATATTCCGGCAGGCTTACCTCTGCTAAATTCTGGTTTCTGGGCATCGTGTGTGCTATTGTTCCGGATGCGGATGTGGTGATGTTTAAGCTGGGAGTACCTTATGAACATGCACTGGGCCACAGAGGCTTTTCTCACTCGTTGGTGTTTGCTTTGCTGTTGGGCATCATCATAACAGCTATCTTTTACAGGAATATTAAACTCACTAGCCAAAAGGGTTTACTGCTTATCCTCTTTTTCTCGCTCTGCACGGCTTCCCATATTTTGCTCGATGCCTTAACCAATGGAGGCTTAGGGGTTGCCGTATTTGCACCCTTCAATAATACCCGTTATTTTCTGCCCTGGCGGCCAATCCAAGTTTCGCCAATTGGAGTTGGCAACTTCTTTAGCGAGTGGGGCTGGCGGGTTATTAAAAGTGAACTGGTCTGGGTGGGTATTCCTTCGGCCGTTTATATGCTACTGACCTCATTACTAAAATCAAGAAAACTTAAACAAAGGCGCCCAAGCCCTGATAGTCAGATCAGCAACAAATTATTCTAATGAAAAGAGCCTTCCAGAGGCAATCTGGCTAGTTTTGCTCTGGTTCCAAACCCGACAGCCTCATCCTTATCAAACGTTAGATTTCCCTTATGAAAATAAAAACGATTCTTATCCTGATCGCTGCAGCCCTAATCATCTGGTTCATTTTCGATTCTTTCTCACAGCCCGGTCCGCAGGATTTGGAGGGTGATTTCAAGGAAATAGCTATGTACCGAAACGAGAACAATACAGGTCCTATTGTGCGTGTATATGCCATAACAGTAACCGACACGCTGTGGCAGGAAATGCAGCAGTATGGCGACTTTATGCCACACACTAAATACGGCAACACCAAAGTTTATTTTTTCAGGCAAGGTTCTCCGGTTCCTCAACAGGTAACTCCAGGCGAAGAAAACATAGCAGCTGCCTACCAGGAACATTGCCTGGCCCGTTACGAGAAAGACGCCATGGGGCAGGTGTCGTTTGTGAGGCAGCCTTTCCAGCCAAAGAACTAAGCCTGTCTCCGCGTCTACTTACCCTTGGCCTCTAAAGGAGCAAAAAGCTTCTGGAGGGCATTTTGATTCGAATAATTTGATTTTTCATTGCTCCATACCCTCACACACTGCGTCTCTTTTAGAACCTATCGGGCAACTTGCGTATAATGATAATTAAAATTGCCGCACAGCCTGTATCATGTGCCGCATCAACTTAAAAAGAAATACTATGAAAAATAAACTAAAACTGATATTAGCTTCACTGTTTATAGGATCCTCGCTTAGCCTGGCATCGTGTGGAGGTACAGGAGGAGATTCTGGCGAAAATGCAAGCATGCCACCAGAATCGCTAGAGGGCGAAACCCGCGAAACGGGAGCAGACATAACAGGCGACATGCCTGGCACCGGCACCTCCGACACACTCAGCACGAACGCCACCGGCACTGGCACCGACAGTGTCGGCCTAGGCACTACCACCGGCCAATAAATCAAAAGAGCGTCTGCCCGACATTGGAGGCAGACGCTCTTTTGACTTAGAAATAAATGATAGTAAGCGAGACTTTATTTAACTTCCAGGTGTCGCGTAGCTATTTTATAGATGGCCTTGTAGGGTTTGCCTCCTATCTCCCCTTCTGCTTCCTCTTTGTGTTGTGCCTCTAACAGGTAGTTGCCGCTCCACTCAGGTGTAAATGTGGCCTGCCCTTGCGAGCTGGTTACAATTTGCTTTTGCCAGCCAGCAGGCGCCATAACATTAACACGCACCTCTTTTGCTGCCTGCTCCTGGTTGTGCACCTGCAAAGTAACGAGCTTGTTCCGGCGAGGCTGCTGCCCGGCTGGCAGGGTCAGCAACAGGTCTTTCCTAATTGGCGGTTCTGGTGCTACCGATGCTTTATTGCCGACCATTACAAGGGCCGAGCTGTTAAATTCGTATACCGTGGTTCCTGCTACTTCGCCGGTCAAGTGGTTTACGTGCAGGCGGTACTGGCCCTCTGAGGCAGGCGTAAACGATGCGACAAAATGATTCTCTGCCGCCCACACCTCTACCTCCTGCTGCTTTCCGTCCGGGTCAGTAAGCCAAAGCTTAAACGTACGCACATCGGCATACCATTCCGAAACAGTCTCAAGAGTGCCGTGCTCAAATTCACCATAAAATATTTTTACCTGGTGCGGTTGCCCGGCTTTGCCTGCACCGGCTGTTTCTATCCAGAGGGCATGCGCCGTAGCGGTAGTATGTAGCAACAATAAACCGCAAAGTAAAAAAGTGCATTTTAGTAGTTTCATATTAATTGTATTTTGAATTTAATTAATTCATGTAAGAGAATGGAATTTATTTGAATCAATACAGGCCAAAAGTCCTATTCAGATATAGACAGCGTCACAAATTCCGGAATCCAACGTTTGATTTCTTTAATTTTGATAGAAGGGAAAAAAGTCTAACATCTTATGCCTAGATACTTGTGCCCTTTTAAAGATTAGGAGCGAACTACTTTTCTGACCCGGCGTTTCGCCGGAGCAGCCGCATCGGCAGTTACCAATTCCCGGTTTTCAGGCATTCTTTCCTTCTTCCCCCTTAATTTTCCTTTTTTCTTTTTGCCCCACCAGACAATGAAACCGGTAATAGGCAGGCTTCCTGAAATAATACAAGCCAGGAAAGCGATAATTTTTGTCCAGATTCCACCAATAGAGCCTACATGGAGATCGTAATTCAGTTGCATGAGTTTGTCGCCTCCGTTGCCATGCGGAAAAGGAGGTTTGGTGTGCAACTTCTTTAGCGAATGCTGCTCGTAATAATCTGTTTGCGCCAGAAAACGAGTGCCCGGTTTCGGATTTACTTCTACTCCCCAGGCACCCGCCTTACTAAACGGATATGTGATGCTTACATTATTTGCCTGCAAATCTACTTGCCGTCGCTGCAGCTGGGTAAACAGTACGTCTTCTTCGGCTCCTGCACCTTGGGCTAGTAGTGTGGTGTCTGACACAGGCCTTTCCAGGGTAAGCGTCTGGCCGCCGGAGCCAACCCAGTACACGGTGTCGGAGAACCATTTCATGCCATAGACCATGCCGGTTAAACCCAGCACCAGGGCCACCAGCAGGGCATAAAACCCGAGCACATTGTGCAGGTCGTAATTTATTCGCTTCAGGCTGGCTTTAAAATTCAGGAAGAAGCTACGGTTTCTGGTAGCAGAAGTCCACTTTTTAGGCCACCATAATACAAGCCCGGTTACCAAGGTAATTACAAAAATAAGGGTACTGTAGGCTACCACGGGCTTGCCGATGTTGCGGGGCAGCCATAGCTGGTAATGGCCCATGAGCATAATCCGGAAAAAATCGTCGTTCAGGTGCTGGTTGTGCAGCACTTCGGCCGTGTAGGGGTTTACATACACCACCTGGTAATCTTTCCGGTTGGCGTAGTAGGGCACAATGGCGCTGCGGGTTCTGCCCTGGTAACTAACCGCGTAAACCGACGGAAACCCGTATTTATCTTTTACTGCCTGGCTTAGCACAGAAGGCGGCAGAAACTCTTTTCCGGTGTCTGCTACTGTTTGGTAGGGCTGCAGCCATACCCGCAGTTCGTGTTCAAAGCTAAGGGCAGCAGCCGTTAGGCTCACCACCACCACCACAATACCCGAAATAAGCCCCAGCCAAAGGTGCAGCCAGGCCGAGATGCGGTAAAACAAGGAGCGGGAGGTTTTTTTCTGTTGCTTCGCCATGGCGTGTATTAATTTATAAGTATACTGGTGGCCTATCCGGGATTAGCTTTTAGAGCCTCTTCCTGAAAACGGTACAGGAGGTTAGTAGCTGAGCTTGCTGATGGCTGTAATTTTGCCACCGTCCACTTTTATACCTTGTGTGGCAGTGGCAGCACCGGCATCGAACTTATACACATAACTGCCTTCGGCGGTGGTAATACCAATGTAGGCAATACCATCTTCCACTACCAGGTTGTTGGTGGTTACATCTGTAATAGCAGTAGCCTCTGGTGCTCCCTGCACCCAGGTAAATGTTTTGGCATACACATCGGCCACGGCAAATCGTTTTCCTACACCGTAGGCATTTTTCACATCAGACATCATCAGGATAAATTTACCGTTGCCAGCATAGTTCTGGGCCGTTATGTGATAGCCGCCGGAAGCCTGCTCCAGGTCAAAGTAATAAATTTGGTCAAACTCCGTTTGTCCTTTGTTAATTTTGAGTACCGCCGATGGCTTAGAAGAAGTATAGTTGCCGCTGCTGGTCGCCACCGATGATGAAAAAGCATAAGCATCGCCTTTCTCATCGGCTACAAGGCCATTGGTAAAATAGCGACCAACAAAGCTGATGCGATCATCTTTTATAACTTTTTCGAGGGCCATGTCGGGGTAAGAGAACACGGCTACCCAGCTGCTATCAGGGTATTGCGTTCCGAAGGCATCGCTGCAGCAGCCTTTTATGCTCATGTAGGGGGCGTATACTTTGTCGCCAACCTGTGTAAGCCACGTAAAGTGTGCCCGTTCTCCGTTGCCAGCCAGCTTCACGATGTTTACTTTGCCTTCGCCTACTATTTGCATCTGCTCTGCGTTTACCCGGTACCACGATGCGTTTTCGTCTCCGCTGCGAGGTATTTTCATCATCAGGATGTCGTCGTTTACGGCTGCAAAAGCCTGCACTGCTTCTGACTGGAAGTTAGACAGTTTGGTGAGTTTGCCTTGCCCGTTCAGTTCGTAGGTGGTTACAGCTCCCGGGTTGCCCTGCCCGTACAACAAGCTGAAGAACCTGTTTTTGTTTGTAACATAGTAGCGATAAGTACCATCCTGCTCTATGCCATTGCCCACTGTGCTTATAGTGCCGGTTGTCAGGTCGTCGGTGGTGAGCAGGTAGTCGGCTACTCCTTCGGAGGCAGTGGGCGTAGAGGTGATGATGTATTTGGTCGTGCCGGTGGTTTCTTCTACAGCCGGAATGGGATCGTCTTCGTTACAAGAGGTGGTGAACAACATGCTCAGGAACAGGTAAGCAGCAAGTAAAATTTTGTTATTTTTCACGTTTATAAAATTGGTTTATGTAAGATGGATTAACTGATTAGCGATTCATGAAATATCTTAGCTTCACGGCAAAGCTTCTGCCCGGCTTCTGCAGACTAAAGTTGTCGTAGAGCTTGGCGTTTGCCAGGTTTCTGCATTCCAGGGTCAGGTTGTATTTGCCGCCACCCAGGGCATAAGTAAAGTTCAGGTCGTGCGAGAGCTGCCTCGGAATATCGAGCTTGTCGGAGCCAAGGCTGGGCCAGTACAGGTAGAAAGCGTGCACATAAAGCAGGTTGTAGCCTAAGGTCAGATGGTTGCCTTTCTTCAGGAGGTCGCGCAGGAAAAGTGACAGGTCCGCGTTGCCAAAAAGAAAAGGCATGTTCGGTATGCGGTCGCGGTACACCACGCTCTCGGTTGCCTGGTCCTCATCGTAGTGGGTGTTGTTGCGCAGGTTCTGGTAAGTAAAGTTTACGCCTGCAGAAAGCAGCTTTTTGTAGAAGTACCTGATCTCGCCATCAACGCCGGCATTGGTTACGTTAAAGAGGTTATCCATTACCTGCATGGTTTGGTTGTTGTTCAGCCTGGCCCTTATAAAGTCACGGGCATCGCGGTACATCATGTTACCGGCCAGGCTGAACTGGTGCACCGTGCCCGGGTTTGTTTCGTAGCTGATGCCCAGGTTATAGTTATGGCTGGTTTCCGGGTCGAGAGCGATGTTACCCTGCAGGTTTATCAGGTCGCCGTACAGTTCCTCGGTTTCGGGCAGACGGTAGCTTTTTTCGTAAGAGGCTTTTACCTGAACGTTGGGCGTTATGTAATAGGTAGAGGCAGCACCATACCCCAACTTGCTGAACTTGTTTTCCTGCTCCAGGTAGGCTACATCGCCCCAGTTGCCACTCGGGTTAACAGACTGGCTGTACCTGTTGGTCTGGGCTTAGTGTTTTACAAAAGCAGTTGAACTCCAGCGCTCGTTATAGTCGAACTTATAGCCAAAGCCGGTAATGTTTTTAAGGCTCTTTCTGGGTTGCTCGTAGCTGTTGTTTTCCGGGTAAAGCTCATCGCTGCCTTTCCGGTCGAAGGTGTTGTACACGTGGTTCAGCGACAGGGTCTGCTTTTGGCCGAGCTGGTAGTTCAGGTTTGCGGTCAGCAGGCCGTTGTTGTTGCTGTATTTGTACATAGACCTGGAGCGCTCGCTACCGGCACCTTCGTACTGTTTATAGTCTCCGAACCAGTTGTAACGGCGGTACACCGTGTCTATGTTCTGCTCTGTTCCAAGGTTGTAGTTGGCATTTAATGTTACATCGAGGCCTTTGGTGAGCAGGTTACGCTTCTGGTACTGCAGCGTGGGCATTACAATGTTGCCTTTTCTGTGCCAGTCGCCGAACACACTTACCAGGCGGGCTCCTGTCTGAATTTCGGAGTAGTTCTGCCCCAGGGTTACACCCAGAAAAAGTTTATCGGCGTAAGGCTTTCCGACCACTCCCACCTTGGCTATAACTGTTTCGTTGTGGTAAGTGTTGTGGAATCTCCTTACCCGCTGGTTCGGGTAATATTTACCGGTGTTGATGTCTGCCACATCTACATCTACCCAGTAGTTGTTGTCGGAGTAGTTCTGAAAAGCGTTAACCTGCAGCGTGAAGCCTGAGTTCGCAACATAACCAGCATTTAGCACCGACCGGTGTGTGTTGAAAGAACCGAAGGAGTAGGAAGCATCGAGGTAAGAGCGGGGAGCACTGCTGGTTACAATATTTACAGCGCCTCCCAAGGCATCAGAACCGAGCCAAATCGGCACCACGCCTTTGTACACCTCAATGCGCTCGGCCAGGTTTACCGGTATGTTGTTCAGCTGAAACGAGGAGCCAAAGTTATCCATGGGCACGCCATCCAGAAAAAACTTTACCTGCCTGCCCGTAAAGCCGTTCAGCGAGAAATTCATGCTGGAACCGACACCTCCTGTTTCGCGCACCCGCACACCGGCTACTTTATCGAGGGCGTGGCTTAGGTCGAGGGTAGAGTTGTGGAGTTTGGTGGCATCGATGGCGGTAACGTTATAGGCCTGCTCCCTGATCTGGTTTATTTCGGTTTTGCCTACAACCGTTACGCCTTTAATGAGATGGGCATTTTCTTTCAGTTCGAAATCGAGGCGAAGCTGCTGGCCGTTTTTCAGGGTAACTTCCTTTTGCTGCGCTACCTGCCCTACTGCCGTAACATGAATGGTAATGGGAGTACCGGCAGGCACCGACAAGGCATAAGCTCCCTCTGGATCGGTAACAGCGCCTGTAGTAGTTCCGGCAACGCGAATGGTTGCGCCTGCAAATGGCTCACCTGTTGGGTAAGTCACCTTTCCGGCAATAGTACCTGATGCACCCTGTTGGGCGTGCGCTAATAAGCTAAGGGCACAGAGTATGCCCAACAGCAAAATTTTGTTAACTTGCATATACTTTTTCTCGAAAGTACCCGGCGAAAGCTGGGTTGAGCTACACAGTTGGCGCTGTGTAGCTCTATTTTTTAACAGTACCAGGTACAGCTGTACCAAATACATCTGCAAATGTAGACTTATTTAGAATAAGTCCAAATAAAAATTAAAACCATGGAACATTCTTTCATGCGTAATTGTCTGCATTCTCTTTTCATATAGTGGCACAACTAACACCTGTTATATAACAAAAAAGCGCTGACACAGCTATGTGAGCGCAAAAGGAGTTTGTTCAATAAGATTTCAGGAAGTAACTGGTGTGTCTCACCTCCTGTTTATAAAGGATCATAAACAAGAGGTGAGACATCTGGTAATCATCAAATAGTTTTTACCCTTGGATGCTAAGGAGCCTCAAAACCTTTGGAAGGGGTATTCCATTAGAATAATTGGGAATTCTAAATCTGCTATAGGGCTTAACCAAGCTTACCTTACGGCTTTGCCGATCTTAAACCGCAGAAAGCCCATGGCAAACGAAGCGCCCGGATTATTTTCGGAGAAGGGGGCTACAATATCGCGAGTGGCAATACCGAACTCATAAACCGGTGTAACTACAGAGAAACCCAGCGGCAGGTTAAATTTTTCGCCGGCACCTGTAGAGAGGCCCGAACTTAAGCGGATAAACCGAACCGGCATAAAATCTACGCCCAGCCCTACAAAGCTCGATGCCAAATTACCTGGCGCTTTGTTTAAGGGTGCCACAAAATCCAGCCCGACTTCTACTCTTTTTCCTAACTGCATACCAACACCTGCGCGCAGGCGAGTGGGCAGGCTGGTTTGTATCTGATCTACAGGAGTAAATGTAAAAGCGCTGTCGACTACGTTCTGGGCAATGTCTATAAACTCATCCCAGTAATCGTCGTTGTTTCTGTCTCCTCTTGGTGGTAGCCTGAAACCATTGTCCTGGCCTTGGAGCAGGTTTTCGTTCCAGGTTATTTTTCCGATATCGGTCACAGAGAGAGCGGCCTTCACCATTTTATTTATTTCAGCTGAAATGCCCAGGTCGAAACCATGCCCATGCCCTACCGGGCGCAACAAGCCTCCTGTTCCTTTATAATTAAAACCAGGGCTGTTGATGTACTCGCTGTAATCGATATCCAGTACAGGAGCAGCGGCGTTATAGGCTTTTACGTTACCATCAAGGGCGCTGAACTCATAAATGGCCATGCCTTGCAGGTACTTATAGCCAACACCGGCATACAAATCGAGCAGGGGCAACTCCAGCAGTTTGCGCCCATAGGCCAGGTTCCACTCGTTCAGCCACGATGCTTTTATGGCAGTACCATCAAACACATCAGACACATACACTATATCGCCTGAATTTACTTCGTCGTAAATAGGGGCATCGTCGCCCAGAAAAGCCAACTCTGCAAAGTTTTTATTGAAGGCCACATTGCCCAGCATACGCTGCCGGTTACTGAAAGCAAAGCTACCCAAATGGCCCAGGTTAGCTGAAATGGCAAATGTGTTCAGATCGGCACCAATGTTCAGCACGTTGTTGCTTGCAAAAGCTCTGGCAAACTGCTGCCGGTCGGCCATAGAAATACTCTGCGCATCCGAGATGTTCAGGAATTGTCGTAAGGTTTGCCTGGTAAAGGTTTTTGAACTCACCGCGGCACCACCCTCAAACACCGTAAATGCCACCAAGTTGGAGCCTCTGGCAAGGTTAGATGGATTCACGCCAATGGCCTGGTAATCGGACACAAACGTGTTCATAACACCGCCACGGCCTGTCGCTGAAAAGCTGCTTAGCTCTACCTGTGCCAGCACCTGCACCTGGCTCAGGAGCAGAAATAAGAAAAACAGTATAATTCTATGCATAGTTGTTCGTAAAGGTTCTTTAGAAATGTAATGCAGGAAGCCGAACACAGCTGCTTCTACAGCATCAACCTCAAAGATAGAAGTTGGCTGCCTTTGTTGTACGACTTTTTATATCGGCAAAAGGCTATATCCGATTATATTTTTGTAAAACCTGCCTTACTCCATCAGAACTTACTCTACCACTACATTTCTTCGCTGCACCGTGTGCGCACTAAAATATCCTAAAGCACCACCCGTAATGTTAGTTACCGGGTTACCCGGAGCAGCCGCATTCTGGCCAATGGTCTGGTTCAGGCTATAGAAGTAGTCGTAAACAGGGCGCTCTATCGATTGCATTTCTACCAGAATGTTATCGCCCGGTTTAATGTCATCTTCGTCGTCGCCAAAGCGGGGCAAAGATCGCCGTACGGTTCTGCCATTGTTATACTGGTCGCGGCTTATAAAAATGTTGTTTACCTTCTGGTTGTTGATGTACAGCTCGTAGCGGTAAAAATTATCTTCTTCGGCCGGATCGTTAAAGAGGGCATAAGGCACCAGGCGCCCATCGCCGAAAGTAGTTACTTCTTCTACATACAAGCTATCGAAAGGAACAGGTGTGGGCATAGTAGAAACAGCGCTAAACGTTTCGTCGCCGATAGTGACCACCATATGGTAAGATCTGCCCGGCACGCCAGCCAGGCTGCTAACTGTGTAAATGCCCGGGCTTTGCTGCGTTAGTGTTTCGGTTGTGCCAGCGTTATCAGAAATAGTAACAACAGCATTACTGATGCCTTCGAACACATTATTATCAGAAAAGTTTTTGGTACGGGTAATGGTTACCTGGCCCGGGTTTTCGCCGTTGGTCAGGTAGCCTTCTATAACATAGCGCGGCGAGGTTGTGTTTAAGTCGATATCTACTACGCGTTCGCAGGCGGTCAGAAATTGGGTTAAGAGTGCGGCAGCAAGCAGAAGGAGCAGGTAGCGCATTTGATATAGTTTCATCTGGAGCGACTGGTTTAGAATCTGAAATTATAGGAGATGGAAGGCACCATTTTAAAGAGAGCAATCTGGTAAGCTTCCGTTCTGGAGGGGTCTACTTCGTTTTCTCTGAAGTTGATCAGGAAAGCGTTTTCGCGGCCATACACGTTGTAAATGCTGAAGACCAGCTCCGAAGAGTATTTTTCAGTGTCTTTCAGGGTTTTGGTGGCACCTATATCCATGCGGTGGTAATCGGGCATGCGGTAGCCGTTACGCTCGGTGTAGTAAAACACTACCTGGTCGTCTACGCGGTACTTCCCACTCGGAAAGGTAACAGCGTTGCCAGTGTTGTACACCCAGTTACCCGAAAGCGTCCATTTTTCTGAAAGCTGGTAAATACCTACAATAGAAATATCGTGGGTTCGGTCTTGCCTGGCAGCATACCAGTTGTTGTTGTTGATGCCCTCTATTAATCGTTCGGAGCGCGAGAGTGTGTAGCCGATCCAGCCATTAAACCGGCCGTATTTCTTTTTCAGGAAAAACTCTACGCCATACGCGCGGCCCTTGCCGAAGAGCAGCTCCGTCTCCACTATATCGCTGTTGGTAATGTTAGCACCGTCCTTATAGTCGATCTGGTTTTGCATGTGCTTGTAGTAACCTTCCACACCAAACTCATACAGGTTATCGGAGAAGTTACGGAAGTAACCCAACGATACCTGGTCGGCAAGCCCCGGCTTTATGTTGTTGGAGCTTGGCACCCACCTGTCGGTGGGGTTGGTGGTGGTGGAGTTTGAGAGCAGGTGCAGGTACTGGCTGGTGCGGGCATAAGAGGCCTTCAGCGACGATGTTTCGTTAAGCTGGTACGCTCCTGACAGGCGCGGCTCCAGGTTAAAATAAGTCTTCACAATTTCGCCGGAGCCATAACTGGTAAATCCTGTTACCTCACGATTTTGGTTAAGGGTATAAAAATCGCCTTTGCCAAAAATGCTGAACGAGGTAACCCGCAACCCATAAATAAGGCTGAGTCGCTCGTTGGCTGTCCAGGTGTTGGTGATATAGGCAGCATTCTCAAGCGAATATCTTTCCTGAAGGGCACTTGGGTTTATATTCGACTCGCCGGTTACTGATATCTCGCCGGGCACAACCTTGTGGTAAATAGCGTTTATCCCGAATTTGATCGCATTTTGCGGATTAGGGAAAAAATCGAATTCCTGCTTCAGGTTCAGGTCCTGAATGCGCGAGGTAATTTCGAAGTTATTATTATTTGTGTTGATGCCGATTTTGTAACTGTAATCGCTGAAGATAAAGGAGGTGTTGGAGAAAAGGCGGTCGCTGATCAGGTGGCTCCAGCGCACAGTGCCGGTGGCATTTCCCCAGTCAATGCCAAACTGATCTCTGAAACCCAGCTTATCGCGGCCAAAGTAACCCGACACAAAAAGCCTGTCTTTTTCCGATAAGGTATAGCTGAGTTTGGCATTGAGGTCGTAAAAGTAAAGGGAGCTGTTCCTGAAGTTATCGTCGCCGCTCAGTTTCAGAAAGGTGTCGGCATAAGTTCTGCGTCCGCTTATCAGAAACGACGATTTATCTTTTTGAATAGGACCTTCTACATTAAGCCTGGCCGAGATAAGCCCGATGCCACCACTCACTTTATAATCCTGGTTGTTGCCATCGTTCATCTTAATATCCAGCACCGACGACAGCCTGCCACCGTACTCCGCAGGCATACCGCCTTTGTACACGGTCACATCTTTTATGGCATCGGAGTTAAAAGTGGAGAAAAAACCGAGTAAATGAGAGGCATTATAAACAGGCGCATCGTCGAGCAGAATCAGGTTCTGGTCGGCCCCTCCTCCTCTTACATAAAATCCGGCATTGCCCTCGCCCGCCGATTTAATGCCCGGCAGCAGTTGCACCGTTTTCAGCACATCGCGTTCGCCCATGAGCACGGGCAGCAGGTTAATTTCCTGCATATCGAGCTTCTCCACCCCCGCCTGCGGGCTTCTTACGTTCTGGTCGGCACGCGTAGATGTTACCACTACCTCGCTTAGCTGCCTGCTCTGCGACTCCAGCCCAATAGTTAACCGCAAACTTTTGTCGAGGTTTACCTGCTGCTGCTGTTGCTGAAACCCTACATAATCGATCAGGAGCGTATAGGAAGCAGCCGGAAGTGTGATTGAGAAATTACCGAACTCATTGGTAGCGGCCCCTGTTCCGGGCAGTTCTGCCACCCGCACGGTTGCCCCGATCAGGGTCTCGCCACTGGCTTTATTTTTTATGGTGCCGCTGATGGTATATTTGGTTGCCTGAGCGACAGCATGCTGTGATAACTGCACCAGGCAAAAGAGCAAAGGTGCAAACAAACGAATTGCATTGGTACAAGTAGAGGTAAAGAGCATTCTTTTAATTGGTTTTAATAGTTCAGATCTAAATGAACTACTGTATTTAGAACTTCAACGTGTGTTCTGTAGAACTGCGTATATATAGGTTATAAAAAATATTTAACAGGCAGCAGATCGTTATGTTTTCGGGGGCAGTCACTTTTTTTAGAATGGTATGCTATAGGTACTGTTTCCCCGCCAGAGCCTCTCAGTTACCAGTTTTCGCGTATCTTGCCAAAGGCAGTAGACCACCAGCATCAGAACTTCAAAATTAAAGATTATGCCCGGAAGTCCTGAAGGTTTACCGTAACGAGTAGGTTAAATTTATTGAGGCATAGCTGCAGCGGCGTGTTTCCGGACTTTTTAGTTGCCTGCTGCACAACATTAAAAACGTGAGCACCAGCAGCATGGGAGCTTAGTGGGAGGGGCGCATCAATTATTCAAATAAAAATACCCTTCCAAAGGCATTTTGTCGCTTTTGGTGTCAAGGGTATGTTCAGGAAGGTCCTGAATTTACCGTGCGCTTAATCCGGATATGTTCCTTAATTTTGTATCAGAACCTATCATTACTACCCATAATGACACGAGATAAACAGGCTATACAACAGCTTTACGATAAAGTGCTGCCGGTGCTGGCAGAGCAGCTACACAGAAACCTGGAGGCTATTATCCCGATGTTTCACGATTTCCACCTGGAGCGCGTATTGGATACCTGGACGAAAGGAACTGCTGCCGACACAACAGAAGAAATCAGCCTCGAAAAAGGCAATGTGCAGCAGCTTGGGCTGCGGCTGCGGCTGGAGGGCTTTCAGCGGGCAGGCGTGCCGGCTTTCGACCTGGCCAAAGACCTGCTCTTTAAGCTGCACATCGATTTTTACGAGGTTGGCCCCGACAAAACCAAAACATGGCTCGAAAAGCAGTACCCGCAAGTCTGGACTAAAAACGAATACGAGACTATTGCCACCCGCTGGACCGACGAACTGATAGAGACCCTGACGGAGAAGCTGCAAAGCCTGGGCTAAGGCAAACCAGGCTTAGTTCAGCATTATCTTTTTAATAGATTGCTTGTTGTTGATGGTCAGCACCAGCAGGTTCTCGCCTGCTTCGAGCTTGCTTCTGTCGATGCTGAGGGTATAAACACCCGACTTGAATTTTCGCTTCATCACCTCGGTTTTCACGGTCCGGTCCAGCGACATGAGCATCACTTTTACCTCCGCCTTTTTCTTTAGCTTCACATCGAGGTAATACGGTGTGGAAACGGTAGCCACTTTGCTTTTTTGAGAATCGAAAACAGCATTTGGTGCCGCTACATTTTTTATCTGCTGAATGGCTCTGGCATGTAAAGGTTCGAGGAGTTCAGGAGCAGCATCAGGTTCTGGAGAAGGCGCTGGTAACTGTTGCGCAATAGCGCCTCCCCTACCTAATATTACAAAATTACTCAGTTCGCTTTCGATGTTGTTGGGGCCCAGTTCGGTAATGGCCCAATACGTGGTTTGCAATGGCACCTGCGAGGCCGGCACCGTAAACGACTCCGACACTGGTATGGCGCGCAAGGCACCGGCTGGTAGCTCGGCAACATTGGTTACAGGAGCAAAAGAACTGTAGAGCATGTAGCGTTTAAAGCTATGCTTGTTCCTGGCGGGCCGTTTCCAGCTAACATGGTAATCGCCGGTTTTCTCGTTTTTCACCATCGTAAAATCTGTGGGTGCGGCAGGTTTAGCACCGGGCTTCCAGGGCATGGCCGGAGGAGCTGCAGGTGCCATAAAGGTAGTTGCCTTTAGGGAGGTGTGGCTTTGCAAGGTGTTGCTGGTAAGGTTGGTTGCCCTGAAAATAACAGAGCCCAGCGCATTGTGGTGCTGGTTGGCCCGCGAGATGGCAATCTGGTTTGGCAGTTCCAGTTCTGTTGCACCTTTGGCAAGTAAGCTGTGCCCTGCATACAAATGCCGCGAGGAACTGTAGGTTTTATCAGACCACCACTCCAACAGCTTCCGGTAATCCTGGTTGCCGCCAATAACCCAGTAAAGCTGTGGCGACAGGTAATCTACATACTGCTTCTCGAGCCAGGCAAGCGGATCGGCGTAAATGTCGTTGTAGGCATCCATTCCTTTTATGCCTGCTGGTACGTTTGTTTTCCAGATACCGAATGGGCTTACACCAAACCGCGCTTCGGGCTTTGTCGCCTTCAGGGCCTGGTGCACCAGCCGCATGGTTTCGTTTACGTTATCGCGCCTCCAGTCTTTTATGTCTTTAAAGTTTTTGCCGTATTTTGCAAAAGTGGCTGCATCTTCGGAGGCAATACCTTTAAAGGAGCCTTCGGGGTACGGGTAAAAATAATCGTCGAAGTGCACGCCATCTATAGTATAGTGCTGCGCCACTTCCCGCACCACCTGGGCCACATACTCCCGCACCTCCGGCAGACCGGGGTTCAGAATCTTTTTACCGTTGGCAAAGCTTAGCAGCCACTCCGGCTTCGTTTTAGAGATGTGGTTATCGGCAAATACTGTTTTGGAATCGGTGCTGGAGTTAACGCGGTATGGGTTAAACCAGGCGTGCAGCTCCAGGCCTCTTTTATGCGCTTCTTCTATGGCAAAGGCTAATGGGTCGTATTCGGGCACAATGCCCTGCTTACCGGTCAGGTACCGTGACCAGGGCTCCCGGCTCGATTTGTAAAAAGCATCGCACTCGGTACGCACCTGAAACAACACCACGTTCAGGTTAGCGTCTTTAATTTTATCGAAAAGCCGCTGCAGGGCCAGCTTTTGGTTAGCGGCAGAGTCGCCTTGTTTTGGCCAGTCGAGGTTTGCCACAGTAGCTACCCACACCCCTCTGAACTCCCGGTTTGGCTGCTCCTGCGCCTTAACACGCACACACAGAAAAACACTTAGAAACAGGCAGAGGAGAAACTTAAAATTCATGAAAGCTGAAAAAGAGAGGTTTAAAACAAAAAAGCCGGATCAGCGAACTCAAAGACCTGAAATATAGTAATTTCTATATTATCAAGACCTGCTGTAGCCGTTCTGTTCATCAAAATTACAGAGCCAAACTGTATCTGGCAACGGTTGTTCCGGATTTAATTCGTTCTGGCAAAAAGGCTGTTAAACCCCGCCTCCAACCCTTGACACTTTCAGGCCACAAAACCTTTTGGAGGCCGGTTTCATTTGAATAATTTCTGGTTGCTGATTATTGGTTGCCAATTGGCTTAATTGTTAAATGGTTTAATGGTTAATTTGGAAATTTGTAAGATAGAGGCAAGAAATTTTGAGTGAATGAAAATCACTATTGAACAAAAACCAACTTTTAACTCATAACTTTTAACTCTTAACTAATAAAGGTCTACCATCTAAAAAAGATTAAATTTGTGAGCATTACGCTCCCAGATTCGTACTCTTAAACTAAACTTCTTTTGGCAAAACGATTTAGTGCAGAAACCTATGTAGCAGGCATTTTGGCCGGCGACCGTATGATGCTCAGTCGTGCCATTACGCTCGTAGAGAGCAGGTTAGCATCAGACCAGGAGCTGGCGCAGCAGGTTATAAACCAGGTACTGCCACACACAGGTAACTCGTTCCGTATTGGTATTACCGGCGTACCCGGTGTTGGCAAAAGCACGTTTATAGAAGCCTTCGGGAATTACCTGATTGAGCAGCAAGACAAAAAGCTGGCAGTACTGGCCATAGACCCCACCAGCCAGCGCACCGGCGGTAGCATACTCGGCGATAAAACCCGCATGGAGTCGCTGTCGCACCACCCGCATGCGTTTATCAGGCCTTCTCCGGCTGGCAAGTCGCTGGGGGGCGTTACCAAGAGCACCCGCGAAACCATTCTGCTCTGCGAGGCAGCCGGTTACGATGCCATTTTTGTGGAAACGGTGGGGGTGGGCCAATCGGAGACGGCAGTGCACGGCATGGTCGACTTTTTTCTGCTCCTGATGCTGGCCGGGGCTGGCGATGAACTGCAGGGAATAAAGCGCGGCATTATGGAGATGGCAGATGCCATTGCCATAACCAAAGCCGATAGCAACAACCAGCTTAAAGCAAAAGCTGCCAAAGCAGAATACCAGAATGCGCTGCACCTGTATCCGCTTCCGGCCTCTGGCTGGCTACCCCGTGTATCGGTGTGTTCTGCGCTAAAAGAAACAGGCCTGGAGCAGATCTGGCAAACCATGGCCGACTACCTGGAGCACACACAGCAGAACGGATTTTTTGAACAGAAGCGGCGCGAGCAGAACCTGCAGTGGCTTTTCGAAACCATCAGGCAATCGTTAGAAGAAAAGTTTTATGCGCAGCCAGGGGTGCAGCAGGCATTACCAGACATTATGCGCCAGGTAAAAGAGGGCGAGCAATCGGCTTTTGCAGCTGCCGCAGCACTGCTTCGGTTAAGCTAGCAGGCTTAGCCGGTTTAGCTACCCCACCTCCTCCGGATACCTGGCCTGCAGCATTTCTACGGTGTGCTGCATAAGCCTCTCCAGCACACTTACATTTACATCGGCTAGTTTGTTTATGTAGAGGCAGCCTTTTCCTGCCTTATGTTTACCAAGTTCGGCCAATAACTCCTCCTGGCTCTGCAGACCTGGCAACAGGTACAGCGAAAAATTCTGTTTCCGTGGCGAAAAGCCTAGTAGAGGGGCATCTCCTTCGTGGCCGCTATCATATCTGTAATGGTACCGTCCAAAGCCCACGATGCTGCTCCCCCACATAACAGGCTCTTTGCCGGTAACCTTTTTCATTAGCTCCAGAAGCAGATAACTATCGGTTCGCTTTTTCTCGTTTTCGGGTAAGTTCAGGAAAGTACTTACCTGCTCATCTGTTGGTTTGGTTTTAGGCTCTTTCATATAGAACAGTTGCTTTTGGTTGCGGCTGAGTGAAGGCATTTCTAATTTTACAAGACCGAAATTTACGTCTTTTTCCGGTACCAGCTAGTTCTATGGTAGCAGCAGTTACTTGTGCATAGCCCTTTTCTTTCCGAAAGATTAAATTTAGATTAATACCCATCGTACAAATTGTAAAAGTATGGTAAATTTGCACCGCTTCATCTTAAGCTTAATGCTTCTTTTCACCACAACACCGCCCTCTGAGCCACGTATGGCCATTTTCTTTTATGGAAGAAAATAAACCGACACATGGCTGCAGCAAAACAAACACAATAAAAAAAACACTTATTTTATTTTTTTCTGGCTCTTGCAGCACTACAAGGAGGTATCAGTTTTGCCACCTAAAATTTAGTGTTACAGGCACTTGCGGGATGCAAGGTTGCTAAAGCAGGGGCAGCTGGTAGTTGCCTGCAGGTACCCTGGTTAAAAACCATTATCTACAGATGAAACTGTAAACCAAAATCCGGTGTTCGCTTACAACGCAACAGCTCTAGAGAGCCTGTGTGTTCGGCAACACCATACAAAACTATTTAACTAAGTTAACAGTAGCTCCTGGCCACGCAAGCAGCTAAACACCTTATGAACGCAACTCAGGTAGATTTTCAGCAAATCCGGATTAAACATATTCTGTTTAAGTCCAAGGTTCGTTCTGTGCTGTACGGTGGCAAAAAAGACAATGCTTTTTTTGCCCTGGAAGGACCTATAAACACCTGGTTTAATACTATTGGCCTAATCCGCTACGGCGAAACTTCTGAAATGCGTGCACTTGCCGCTGTTCAGAAAGAGTTAAACGCTACGGCTGCCTTGCTTTTCAGCTTGTACGATAGCGGCAAAATAGAGCAGTCGCTGCAGGGGCTGGAGCAAGTGGAGGCTAACTCAGTGCAATTCCTGAAACTACTCAACCAGTTGGAAGAAAAGCTGAAAGATAAATAGCATTTCTTTCAACAACTCCCGTTACTGTTGCTCCCAATGTCCTCTCCTGGTAAAGAACAGGATACCTGCCTGCGTCATTATAGTCTTTATTTTTGATAAGTTATTCGGTAAACGGCGTTGTTTTTGTCGTCAGAAACCAGCAGCGCTCCATCGGGCATCACCAGCACATCTACGGGGCGGCCCCAGTCGTCGGTGCCATTTTGCAGCCAGCCTTCAGCAAAGGGTTCGTAAGCGGTTACATTGCCTGAGCCATCCAGTGAGGCCAGCATAAGCCGGTAACCAATTTTATCGGAACGGTTCCAGGAGCCATGTTCGGCAATAAAAATCTGGTGGCGGTACCTCTCCGGAAACATGCTGCCAGTGTAGAACTTCATACCCAAAGAGGCTCCATGCGGACTTAAGGTTCGGGCTGGCTTAACAAAATCGAGGCAGTTACGCTCGCTGCCAAACTCAGGATCTGATATGGTGCCGGCATGGCAGTAAGGGTAGCCAAAATGCAATCCTTTCTGGGGAGCACGGTTCAGCTCATCGGGTGGCAGGTTATCGCCCAGCATGTCGCGACCATTATCGGTGAACCATAGTTCTTTTGTGTCGGGGTGCCAGTCGAAACCAACAGAGTTGCGTACGCCTTCTGCAAAAATCTCCAGGCCGGAGCCGTCTGGGTTAATGTGGGTAATGGTGGCGTAAATGGGTTTCTCGGGTTTGCAGATGTTGCAGGGTGCCCCCACCGGCACATATAGTTTGCTATCGGGCCCAAAGGCAATATATTTCCAGCCATGGTGCTGGTCGGTAGGGTATTTATCGGTCACGACTTCGTACTGAGGCTTGTTCCGGAAAGTCTGCTCTATGTTGGGGTAACGCAAAATGCGGCCAACCTCTGCTACATAAAGCGCTCCTTCATGATAGGCCACACCGTTTGGAGTGTCTAAACCAGTGGCGACTTCCACCACATCTTCCGCCTGTCCGTCACCGTCGCGGTCAACCAGGGCGTATACTTTGTCGTTGCTGCGCGTGCCTACAAACACAATTCCGGAAGGGCTGATAGCCATAGAACGGGCATCGGTTACGTTGCGGGCATAATAATCTATCCGGAAGCCTTCGGGTAACTTTAACCTTTGGAGGTCTTCGTGCAGGGCAGCGGCAGGCCGGTTGGCTTCTGGCGCACTATCGGCCTGTGCTGTTTCGTCTGGCTTTCTGTCGGAGGAGCAGGCGGCCGTGAGCAGCAGCAGCGAAAGAGCAGAAACAAATGACCGGAATGGTACTTTCATAGGCAGTATTTAAGGAGTTCGGAGGTAAAGGAAAAACATTTACAGAAGTACGCACAAGCTGCACCGGCAGGTTCAGAAAAAACTCAGGCGAACAGCAGTGCAAATATAAGTTTCTTTTAACCAATACAGGAAACGCAGCAGCAGACAAAATGATGTTCGTACACAAAAACCGGAGACAATAGCCCTTAGCGTTTTTGCCTTATAAGGCTTCAGAAGGCTGATGTGCTTCAAATTATTCTAATCAAATCAGCCTTCCAAAGCTTTTTGAGCTGATTTTACTCAAGGGTGCTTCTAGCGTTGTGAGGTGTTTGTGCGTTGCTGCCGCAGGAGCTTTGCCACCTCCTGCAACAGGTGCGTGTGGCCTGTTTGCAGCACCTTCAGTTTGCCCTTGTCCAATGCCTGCACAAAGGCTTCGAACCGTTTGGGTGCTATTACCTTGTCGAACTGGCCCAGGTAGACCGTTACAGGCACCTGCTGCTGGTTTAGCTTTTCTATAATTGCTTTATTATCGAAGCGCAGGTATTTAAAGCCGATCCAGCTGCGGTACACGCGCAGGCGGCGCTGGCGGGTATCCATTTGGTGGCGGGCAAAGCGCAGGAGGCCCTTGCTGACCAGCTTCAGCCTGTGCATTACTTTCAGGAACCGGAAAAAGGGAGCAGGTTTGAGAACAGTGCGTTTAAAGAGTTGCTGCATCCAGCCTGGGTAAGTGGCCATGTTGTACCAGAAGCTCGTCTGTATACCGTCGGGGGCAATCAGGTGCAGTTCATTTAATTTTTCGGACATTTGCTCTACCAGGGCCAGGGCAAACTTACCGCCCATGCTGTAGCCCATCAACGAAAAACGGTTTATGCCTTCCTGCTCCAGTAATCGCCCCACCAACTCGTGCAAGTGCTCTTTGGTAAGCGGCGAATTGCTTTTCCGGAGGCTGCTTTTGCCATGGAAAAACAGATCGAAAGCAAAAATAGTATACTCCTCCCCCAGCGCCTGCTCCATCGGCAGAAAATAAGCACTTGTTTGCCCGTACCCATGAAACGCCAGCATAGCTTTACTGCCCCGGCCCAAAACCCGGTAATGCAAACGCGAATGCTGGTGTTCCAGGAAAGGCATGGACGAGAAACTAGTTAAATAGATTCTAGATGTTAGATGCTAGACCTTATGTTAGTAAAGAGTGAAGAGTTGCTCTTTCATCCTCTCATTCAAAATTCCAAATTCCAGACACCTAAAGCTTCGATACGCCGCCCGACACCACAAACTTCATGACATCGGAGCTTGGCAGGTCGAGGTACACCACGTTCTTTTTGGGCACGATAAAGAGCTCGCCCGAAAAGTTGTAGGAGTGCGGAAAGTATACGGCTACCCGGTCGTCCAGGGTAATGCTCTGGAATTGCTCCTGCGTTACAAAGCCCATTTTAAAGTTGTCAGATGCTTCTGTCATCTTCACCATTACTGGTTTGTTAAACTTCTGGTTGTCGCCAACAAAGGCATCGAACAGGTCTTTTATGCTGGAGTAGATAATGCTCACGAGCGGCACCTTGTTTAACAGACGCTCCCCTACCACAAACAGAGGTTTCACAAAAAAGAAAGACCCGATGAAACCCACAAAAGTAAGGAGCATTACCATGAGCAGGATACCCAGCCCGGGCACCCCCAGGTCAACCATGCTATCCAGCCAATCGATAACCGCTACCACAATCCAGATGGTGATGGCAAGCGGTGCCATAATTAAAAGTCCGTTCAGGAAGTAACGAAAGATGCGTGCCATGAGGAAGTAAGAAAAAGAAAGGCTCTGCGTTTGCAAAGCCTAAAGGTACTAAAAATCAGGAATTGTGCGGAGCCTGGCAAAGGCAGCAGCAGGTGTTACGCCATTGCCTTACTCATGTTATAAATACCATCTGACACCTGCTGCATCAGCCACATAGGTGTGGAAGTAGCACCGCAAATGCCTACACTTTCGGCGTCAGCAAACCACTCCTTTTCCAGCTCCTGCTCGTTTTCTACAAAGTAACTGTTGGGGTTGTGTTGCTTGCACACGCTGTAGAGGGCTTTTCCGTTAGAGCTTTTTTTGCCACTCACAAACACAATTACATCGTGCTCTGTAGAAAAGCGTGCCAACTGCGGCTCCCTGTTCGATACCTGCCGGCAAATACTGTCGTTGGCATCAAACACGGGCAAGGTACTGTCCTGGTTTGCCTGCTTTATACGGTCTTCGATCAGGGCTTTTATATGGTAGAAGCCTTTTGTGCTTTTAGTTGTCTGGCTAAACAGGGTAACCGGCCGTGTAAAGTCTATTTTATCCAGGTCTTCTTCTGTTGTTACAATAATAGCTTCGTCGCCGGTCTGGCCGGTAAGGCCAATAACTTCGGCATGCCCCACCTGCCCGTAAATCACGATCTGGCCGGCATCTTTCTGAATAGAGTCGAAGGCGTGTTTTACGCGGTTCTGCAGCTTTAACACCACAGGGCAAGAGGCATCGATCAGCTCGATGTTGTTTTCGAGGGCCAACTGGTAAGTTTCTGGTGGCTCGCCATGTGCCCTGATAAGAACCTTACAATCGTGCAGCTGCCTCAGTTGCTCTCTGTCTATAATGCGCAAGCCTTTAGCATACAGGCGTTTCACTTCCATGCCATTATGTACAATGTCGCCTAAGCAGTAAAGCTCCGGCGCGTGCTCCATCTCGTCTTCTGCCATCTGTATGGCAAATTCAACCCCAAAACAATAGCCGGAATTCTTATCAATTGTTACGTTCATTTCTAAAAAGCTACTCTTTTACTCAGAAAAATCATGGACCAGCACCTTAGAGGCTACTTTGTCGAGCACAAACTCTACCTGTTCATCAATTATCATATACGAGGTGTCGAGCAGGTAGGCGTCTTCGGCACGTCGCAAAGGGCTTTCGGCACGGGTAGAGTCTATCAGGTCGCGTTTTTCCAGGTTCTCTTTTATCTCGTTGAGGTTTACCAGCTGCTTTTTCTCCAGCAGTTCCTGCTGGCGGCGTTTAGCACGTGTGTCTACATCAGCTGTCATAAAAATCTTAACTTCAGCATCGGGGAAAACGGCAGTGCCAATGTCGCGGCCATCCATTACCACACCGCGTTTGCGGCCCATTTTCTGCTGTTGCGCTACCATGGCTCTGCGCACCTCCACCAGCACGCTCACCTCGCTCACCTGGTTGGAGATGTACATTTTCCGGATCTCGTCTTCTACGTTCAGGCCGTTCAGGTACACTTCGTTGCGCTTAACTTTTGGGTTGTAGTTAAAGGCTACGTCTATGCTGTCGAGCGCTTTGCTTATTTCTTTGGGGTTGGTAAACGATACGTGGTTCTGAAGGAAATAAAGCGTAACGGCACGGTACATAGCCCCCGTATCGATGTAGGCATACCCTAGCTCGGCGGCAACTCTTTTGGCGGTAGTACTTTTACCACAAGAAGAATAACCATCGATCGCGATCACAATTTTTTTCATAAAGCGCAAGATAGAAACTAGTTAGAGTCACAAGGGCAAGGCACGTTTTTACCACGCTTGCTCTTTTTTTGATAAGCAGCCGTTTTCTTCTGCTGAGGGGTTTTGGTGGAACAGCCTGCCAGCGGACCTGTGGCCAGAAAAGCGGCCAGCACCACATAGGAAATTATCTTTCTCAAAACGACTAATTTTAATGCAAATATAAAGTAAATTACGGGTTTAAGACCTACCTCCAGGTATTTTATAAAATCACCTCCTACGTACCATGCAAACAGACTTTTTTATTAGCGGACGCATTATAGACCTACACCAGCAGGAAATTTACGAAGGCACCGTTCATGTTGCTAACGGCCTGATCAAAAAAATAGTTCGTGAAGCCACATCTGCTCAAAATTATATTCTGCCAGGCTTTGTAGATGCCCATGTGCATGTCGAAAGTTCTATGCTGGTGCCCTCTGAGTTTGCCAGACTGGCAGTAGTACATGGCACCGTGGCTACCGTATCGGACCCGCACGAGATCGGCAATGTATTGGGCGTGAAGGGGGTAGAGTATATGATTGAGAACGGCAAAAAGGTGCCGTTTAAGTTCTATTTCGGGGCTCCCTCCTGTGTACCGGCCACTCCTTTTGAAACTGCAGGTGCCGAAATAACAGCAGCCGACATAGAAACGCTTTTTAAACGGGACGAGATAAAATACCTGGCCGAAATGATGAACTGGCCCGGCGTGCTGCACCGCGATGCTTCCGTGATGGAGAAAATTGCCCTCGCCCACCAATACGGCAAAGCTGTAGACGGACACGCACCCGGCCTGCAGGGGGAACAGGCACAGCAATATGCCAATGCCGGCATCAGCACCGACCACGAATGTTTTACCGCCGAAGAGGCCCTTGATAAACTGGCAGCCGGCATGAAGATCCTGATTCGGGAAGGAAGCGCTGCCAAGAACTTCGAAGCCCTTATTCCGTTGCTTGCCCAGTACCCCGACCGCATTATGTTTTGCTCCGACGACAAACACCCCGACAACCTGGTAGAAGGGCACCTGAACCTGCTCGTAAAACGGGCGCTGGCCAAAGGGCACGATTTGTTCCACGTGCTACACGCCGCCTGCCTGAATCCTGTGCTACACTACAAACTGGAGGTTGGCCTGCTCCGCGAAAACGACCCGGCCGACTTTATACTTGTAGATAACCTCAACGATTTTAACGTAACAGCGACTTACATAAACGGTGAACTGGTGGCGGAGCAGGGTAAAACAAACATTCCGTTTACATCAAGCGAAGAAATTAACAACTTCAACACCGAACCTAAAACAACCGAACAATTTGCCATAGCTGCTCTGGATGTAACACGCATTCGGGTGATAGAAGCCTTCGACGGGCAACTGATTACAAAAGAAGCCTGGGCCACTCCTAAGGTGGAGAACGGTAATATTGTATCGGATACGGAGCAGGATGTGCTGAAGCTGGCAGTGGTGAACCGCTACCAGAACACGGCACCTGCTGTAGCTTTTATTAAAAACACCGGCCTGAAACGTGGCGCACTGGCCTCTTCTGTCGGGCACGACTCGCATAATATTATAGCCGTAGGCGTAGACGATGCTAGTATTTGCCAGGCGGTGAACCTGATTATTCAGGCAAAAGGTGGCGTAGCAGCAGTAAATGGCGATTCCGAACAGCTCCTGCCTTTGCCGGTGGCCGGTATTATGTCAGCAGCAGATGGCTATGAAGTAGCAGCAGCTTATTCTGCTATAGACCAGATGAGCAAGACCATGGGCAGCCAACTTTCCTCTCCGTTTATGACCTTATCGTTTATGGCGCTGTTGGTTATCCCATCGCTTAAACTCAGCGACAAAGGCCTGTTTAATGGCGATAGCTTTGCGTTTGTGCCTGTTGTGGAAGAATTGTGAATAAGTGGATGAGTGAATAGATGGATGAATAATAAATGACTTAAATTTCACAGTCTTA
The DNA here is from genome assembly GCF_008017455.1 of Pontibacter qinzhouensis. Classification (GTDB taxonomy): domain Bacteria; phylum Bacteroidota; class Bacteroidia; order Cytophagales; family Hymenobacteraceae; genus Pontibacter; species Pontibacter qinzhouensis. Next base: position 68,963 of record NZ_VRTY01000008.1, read on the forward strand.
TAATTAAATGATATTCTCTCATTCTCAATTAAAAAAAACAGGCACAGCAACAGATGGACGTGTTCTTTATCTTTCTTATTGGCATTGTGGTAAGCGGCTTTGGCACGATCATCGGGTTTGGTGGCGGTGTGTTTATGGTGCCGGTGCTGATTATTTTTTTCGGGTATAACATTGAAATCGCTATCGGCTCTACTATGGCAGCCCTTGTGCCGGCCTCCATTATTGCTTCCGTTTTTAACCTCCGCGACAAAAGCATCGATTACCTGGTGGGCACCCTCATTCAGCTTCCGGCGGTGGCAGGCACTGTGTTAGGAGCCTTTCTGGTAGCTTCGCTGCCGGTGTTTCAGTTGCAGTTTATTTTCTCGGTGTTTGTAACATTTATTGGCATTGTTCTGCTCTACAACAAGCGCAAAGAAGAACCGCCCAAACACTCAGGACTGATGTACCACATGCGTAGTGTGCCAACTTCGTTTATCCGGAAGAACAAGGTGAAAAAGATGGCGTACCGGCTCAACGTAGGACTGGTGGCTGTTTTCGGGTTTATTTCGGGCGTTATTGCAGGGCTTTTCGGAATTGGGGGTGGTTTTCTGCAAACCCCTATCATGATAAAGTTTTTCCGGATGCCTTACCAGGTGGCAACGGCTACCTCCCTTTTTATTTTGGTTATTACAAGTTTTACAGGCTTTGTGAGCCACTACCTGATCGGGAATATTTTCTGGAGCCGGAGCCTGCCCATTATAGCTGGCTTTGCCGTTGGCGCTATTGGCGGTAACATCATTAAACAGAAGTACCCTCCAAAAAACCAAATAGACAGGCTGATAGCACTGGGGCTCCTACTGGCCGGCCTGAGTGTTCTGTTGCACCTGGCCATTAAATCCAGCTTTGGCTTCTCTTTCTGAAAGATGCCCGGAACAGGTAAAAATTTGAAGGTTAACTCCTGCGCAATTATTCGAATGAAAATGGCCTTCCAAAGTGTTTTTCAGGAAAAACGTTCAAGGGTTGGGTTACAAGTGCCTGCTCCTAATTGTTTACCGGCTTGTCAGAAAAATACTTTTCGAAAAGGTATTTTATTTTTTCGATTGTAAGCGGTTTGGTAAGGTACTCGGCAGCGTAGTTGGCAGAGTTTGTCGTATCGTGCGGGTGCGTAGAGGTGGTGAGCACTGTCATCACAATTTTGCTTCTGAAATCTTTGTCTAACCGCTCGTATAGCTCCAGCATCTCGAAGCCATCCATTACAGGCATATTTATGTCCAGGAAAATAAGCTCCGGAGCAAAGTAGTTTGCGTTCGAAGGGTCGTAGTTGTTGTTACTTACATTGTATAAATAATCGAATGCTTGCTTACCATTAACGAATGTGCGGATCTGGTCCGTTACCTGCATTCTTTCCAGAAGCCGCTGGTTCAGGAAATTAGTTGTATCATCGTCATCGATAAGTAAGATACCTGATAATTTTCTCATAAAATAGGTTAAAATCCAGCTCTCAGTTTTACGTGCGGAAACCGAAGTATAAAGGTTGTGCCTTTCCCAACTTCAGAAGCTACGTCTATTAGGCCATTGTAGTTATCCATAATCCGCTTTACAATGTAAAGCCCTACGCCGCTTCCATCTATGTGGTCGTGCAAGCGTTTAAAGAGGCTGAACATTTTCTTCTCGTTTCCGCGGAGCTCCACCCCTATGCCATTGTCGGTTACAGACAAAACTAAATAATCTTCTTCAACTTTAATACTAAAAAAAACAACGGCTGCCCTGTCTGGCGACCGGTATTTAATGGCGTTAGTAAGCAGGTTGTAAAAAACGCTCTGCAAATCTTTACGCTTAATAAGGGCAGCAGGGTACGCAGCAAAATCTGTCATAATCCTGATGCCAGATTGTTCAATGGTGTCGGCAATAGACTCCTGCACACTTTCCAGCACCTCTTTAAAAGACTCGGCCTGCTGACTGGAGCTTATTTCGTGCCTTTGCTTTACCAGGCTCACCTCGGTCAGGTCATGTATGGTGCGGTTCATTTGCTTGAGCGAACTCTCCAGCCGTGCCAGAACGTGCTGCACATGCTTATCTACAGGGGGCAGTTCCTCTACCAGAACATCCAGCAACCCTCCAATGTTTATAATCGGTGCTTTTAAGTCGTGCGAGGCACAATATACAAAGTTATCGAGTTCGTTATTAGCAATCTGTAGCTCGTGGTTAAGCGACTGTAACTCCTGTTGCGCCCTGGTGCGTTCCAGCACCTCTTTCTCCAGATCCTGGTTGGCCAGCTGTAACGCCAATGTACGATCGGCTACCCGCTTTTCGAGCTCCTGGTTAACTACATGCAGCTCTTCCTGCGCTTTGCGGCGTTCCTCTACCTCTACCTGCAATTGCTGATTTAGGGCCTTTAGCTGGTCGTGGCTAGGCAGCGCCAGCAGCACCGGCACCGATTTGTAAACTGCTATAGCCGTACCTACCGATAAAAAACCAGTGATTACCTTCACCACCCCCTCCAGCCTGTAGGTCGGAATCCAGACCGTCCAGATATCGATGACGTGAGTAGTGCCGCAGGCGAAAATAAAGGCGGCAAACAGCATAAACACATACCTATGGGTGAGGTCGGTGCGTTTGCGGGCAAAGTAAAAAAGCAGCAAGGGAAGCGAGAAGTAAGCCAGGGCAATAAGCAAATCGCCTCCAACGTTGAGCCACAAAATTTCGGGCCGCCAGAAATAACAATGCCCATGGGGCATGAAGTCTGCCTCTATAATATTTGAAAAAAAATTCTTCATCGGGAAATTTTAGGAGGTAGACATCTGAAAAAACTGAAAGACCAGGGCTGGCAGTGCACCAGTTGCTGCTTAATAGCGGTTAACAGAGCAACCTAAACAGGCACAGCGCATTAATTCTTACAAATGTGCTAAGTTAAACCAAAAAGCCTGAAACATAAGCTTCAGGCTTTTAAATGAAAAATAAAATTATCAGATGTTAATCGATGTAACCTTTGGAGCGCATCCAGTTATCGTTATATATTTTTGCCAGGTAGCGGGTGCCGTGGTCTGGCAGCAGCACCACCATCGTGTCGTTTTCGGTCAGGTGCTCGCGCGCATACTCCAGGGCACCGTGCACAGCCGACCCAGACGACCAGCCAACAAACAATCCTTCTTCGCGGGCCAGGCGGCGCGTCATAACCGCTCCGTCTTTGTCTGCTACTTTAATAAAGGTGTCGATCAGGTCGAAATCTACGTTCTTGGGCAGTATGTCTTCGCCTATGCCTTCGGTAGCATAAGGGTAAATCTCTTTCTCGTCGAAAATACCGGTTTCCTTGTATTTCTTAAAAACAGAGCCATACGTATCGATGCCAACTGTTACCAGCCCCGGGTTTTGCTCTTTCAGGTATCTGGAAATGCCTGAAACGGTGCCTCCTGTGCCTACACCTGTTGCGAAATATGTAATCTTGCCTTCTGACTGGTCCCAGATTTCGGGGCCAGTGGTGGCATAGTGTGCAGCCGTGTTCGACAGGTTATCGTATTGGTTCGGGTAAAAAGAATTCGGGATCTCCTTGTTCAGGCGTTTGGCCACCGAATAGTAAGACTGTGGGTCGTCAGGGGTAACGTCGGTGGGGCACACAATTACGTCGGCTCCCATAGCTTTCAGAATATCGATTTTCTCCTGCCCCTGCTTATCAGAAAGTGTAAAAATACATTTGTACCCTTTGGCTACAGCTGCCAGTGCCAGGCCCATGCCGGTGTTGCCGGAGGTTCCTTCTATAATAGTGCCTCCAGGCTTCAGAATACCAGCTTTCTCGGCATCCTCAATCATTTTTATGGCCATGCGGTCTTTTACCGAGTTGCCTGGGTTCATGTACTCTACCTTGGCAAGGATAGTGGCTTTAATGCCTTCGGTTACCTTGTTTAGTTTTACCAAAGGAGTATTGCCGATTGCCTCGGTTATATGATTCAGATACTTCATGTAAGGTATGTTTGTGATTTAATGTAAAGGTAATATTTTGATCTCTATTTGTGATAATATTGCCCTGATTCCTGCCTACCCTTGACTCCTGTAAGCCTCCAAACTCTTCTGAAGGCCATTTCCATTTAAATAATTTACCTGTTGCTTCGCAGTTGTCGGTGGTAACAGGCTACCATAGTTATTCCGGAACTGAAAAGGATAAAGCTGCCTGAGCAATAGATGCGTCCTAAACTTCACCTTTCAACGGGTAGAAAACCATCTTCAACGTTTGCCGCTGCGTGTAACGGAAAACAGGATGCCATAAACCTGGGCAACTATCTGAGCTATCTGCCACCACTACTGCCCCGAAAAGTGCAAGCGCCAGATTATTTAAATGAAAATGGCCTTCCGCAAGCATTTCAGGTATTTTGGTGTCAAGGGTTAGAGCCGGGTGCCCGGCAGGCAAAAGGTGCTACCCAACTAGTTAGAACGGTGCTTTTTAAAAGCTAGTTCCGGTGCCCTCTCCTATTTAGAAACAACTATTTTTTGCATGGCCCATAAAAAAGGCTATTTTTGCACATCGCTTATTAGTCAGATCGTCTATACTTCAATTAATTAAGATACACACATGAGTGTTTTAGTGAATAAAGATTCCAAAGTGATTGTGCAGGGCTTCACTGGCTCAGAGGGTTCGTTCCACGCGCAACAAATGATAGAGTATGGCACTAACGTGGTTGGTGGTGTAACTCCAGGTAAAGGTGGTTCTACGCACCTCGACCGTCCGGTTTTTAACACAGTAGCCGATGCCGTGAAACAAACCGGTGCCAACGTAACCATCATTTTTGTGCCACCGGCTTTCGCTGCCGATGCCATTATGGAAGCTGCTGACGCTGGCATAGCGGTTATTGTTGCCATTACAGAAGGTATTCCGGTAAAAGACATGGTAGCTGCCAAAAACTACCTGAAAAACAAAGCGGTTACCCTGATCGGCCCTAACTGCCCGGGCGTGATTACGCCAGGCGAAGCAAAAGTAGGTATTATGCCTGGCTTCGTGTTTAAGTCAGGTCGTATCGGTATTGTGTCTAAATCTGGTACTTTAACGTACGAAGCTGCAGACCAGATCGTGAAAGCCGGACTTGGTATTTCTACTGCCATCGGTATCGGAGGCGACCCGATTATTGGAACGCCAACCAAAAACGCTGTGGAGCTGCTCATGGAAGACCCTGAGACTGACGCGATCGTGATGATCGGTGAGATTGGCGGTAACTATGAGGCTATGGCATCGCAGTACATCAAAGAAACCGGGAACAAAAAACCAGTTGTAGGCTTTATTGCCGGGCAAACTGCTCCTGCAGGTCGCCGTATGGGCCATGCCGGTGCTATTGTAGGTGGAGCCGACGATACAGCTGCCGCTAAAATGAAAATTATGCGTGAGTGCGGTATTAACGTAGTGGAGTCTCCTGCCGAGATCGGTGACGCTATGGTGAAAGCCTTACAAGAGGCTGGCATCACAGCCTAAATGAAAGACTTCTGATAACCAGATTTCAGATAAAGTATTATGAAAGAAAGGCTGCCTGTAAGGGTGGCCTTTCTTGTTGTAGTTGCCTATACCTTTTTCTCTGTAAAAGATAAATAGCTCCTGCTGCCCCTACTGCCCTTCCGGAATTATTCCTGCTTTTTTGCTGTTCTGCAGCTAAGAATGCAACGAACTATAATTAAAGCAATTACCTGTTTGCATAACAGCAGGTGCTGTAAATAGCCCGCGCATTATTATAGATTATTTGCTACTTTTGTACCGACAAATATTTACCACATTAAACTATTGATCTTATGGGAATGTATCCTGAATATATGGTGGCTCCTATCCGCGAAGACCTTACTTCTGCTGGTTTTGAGCAACTAATGACTGCTGAAGAAGTGGAGCAAGTTTTAGGTGCTGAGAGCGGTACTGTGCTGGTAGCCGTAAACTCGGTTTGTGGTTGTGCGGCAGCCAAGGCTCGCCCGGCGCTTAAAATGGCCGTAGCTGCCAGCGATAAACGCCCTGCAAAACTGGTTACAGTGTTTGCAGGCATGGAGCAGGACGCTGTAGCCAAAGCCCGTGAGCACATGCTGCCATACCCTCCATCTTCACCATCTATTGCTCTGTTTAAAAACGGCGAACTGGTGCACATGATCGAGCGCTACCACATCGAAGGCAATGAGCTACACCGTATCGTTGATAATCTGAAAGGTGCTTTTGACGCATACTGTTAAGGCTTCGCCTAATTAAAAATTAGAAATTCAAAATTAGAGTTAACTACGAAAAACCCGCCAGGATTTAAAACCTGGCGGGTTTTCTCTTAAACGACAAAGGCCGGTACTAGCACCGGCCTTTGTCGTTTATGTTAGGTAACAGAAGCTTTTCATGGTTTAATCTTTCTGCTTTCTGGCACCTTTGTCTTTAATAAATTACTTGGCTACACCACTCGGTTTCAAATCGAAGCCGATGTCGTGGCGGTAGTAACGGTCTTGCCAGGTTATTTTCTCGGCGGCGGCATTGGCTTTTGCAAGTGCACCATCCATGGTGTCTGCCAGAGCGGTAACGGCTATTACACGGCCACCATTGTTAGTCAGCTTATCGCCTACCTTTTTAGTACCTGCATGAAATACCATTACATCTCCGTCTACCTCTTCTATACCGCTGATCTCCTTGCCTTTTTCGAAACCTTCGGGGTAACCACCTGATACCAGGAACACGGTAGCTGCTGTGCGAGGATCAACTTCCAGTTTAAAGCTGCCCAGCCGGTGCTCGTGCAGGGCACAGAACATATCAAACAAATCGGACTTAATGCGTGGCAGAATAGCCTCTGTTTCAGGGTCGCCTAACCGAACATTGTATTCTATTACATAAGGGTCTCCGTTTACATTTATCAGGCCAATAAACAGGAAACCTGTGTACGGAATGTTGTCTTTTTGTAAGCCTGAAAGTGTCGGATTGATGACGCGGTCCTTTACCTTCTGCATAAACACATCGTCTACAAACGATACCGGCGAAATAGCGCCCATACCTCCTGTGTTCAGACCTGTGTCGCCTTCTCCTATACGCTTATAATCTTTGGCTTCCGGTAGCAGTATATATTCTTTACCATCGGTCAGGATAAAAACCGAAACCTCAATACCTACCAGGAACTCTTCTATGACTACCTTGCTGCTGGCATTCCCGAAACGTTTGTTGCGCAGCAGGTCTTCCAGGGCATCCAGGGCTTCATCATATTCCTGGGCAATAATAACGCCTTTTCCTGCAGCCAGACCATCAGCCTTTATAACTACCGGGTACGAGTGGTTACGCAGGTATTCTACTGCCTCGCGGTAGGTGTCTTCGGTAAAGGCGCGGTAGCGGGCAGTAGGAATGTTGTTCTTCTCCAGGAACATTTTACAGAAGTCTTTGCTTCCTTCGAGCATAGCACCTGCTTTGCGTGGCCCTATAATCAGGATGTGCTTGAGATACTCGGTGCTCTGGAAATAATCGTGGATACCTTCTACCAGCGCGTTTTCGTGCCCTACCACAATCATCATGATGTTGAAATCGGTGGCGAATTTGGCAACTTCCTCAAAGTTATGCGTGTCTACACAGGCAGTTGTGCCAAACTTTTCGGTACCGGCATTTCCTGGTGCCACAAACACCTTCTCACAATACTGGCTTTGGCTCAGTTTCCAGGCAATGGCGTGCTCGCGTGCTCCAGACCCAATAATTAATACATTCATTCTGTAATTAATCTTTAAATGGTTGAATTGCTTAATTGCTGCATGGTTAAACTGTTAAATACTTAAGGTAGCTGGTGCTGCGCAAAACCCTGGAAGATGTAGATAACCCTTGACAAGATTTTGCACTTTTTCCTTTGGAAGGCCATTTTCATTCGAATAATTGAGCCTTGCGCCTAACCATCTAACAATGAAGCCATTTAACAATTAAACAATTTAATTAGCATATTCCGACAAGAACTTGATGCGCATCAGGCGCAGGTCCTCTTCGGTATAATCGTCGGTGCCGAGTTCTTTCAGGGCATCGTTAATGTTATCGGTTTTGGCTTGCAGGAAATACTCATACACCTCTTCCTGGCGCTCCTCATCAAGCAGGTTGTTAATGTAGTAGTTCAGGTTTAGTTTAGTGCCGGAGTAGCAGATGTGCTCAATCTCCTCAATCAGTTCCTGCATCGTCAGGTCTTTTGAGCTGGCAATCTCCTCCAGGTCTACTTTCTTATCGATCTGCTGAATAATATAAATCTTTATTTTCGACTTGTTAACCGTAGTTTTCACCACTACATCAGAAGCCGTTACGATATCGTTTTCTTCAACGTACTTGCCAATCAGGTCGAGGAAAGGCTTACCGAATTTCTGCACTTTGCCCATGCCCACGCCACCAATCTGTGCCAGTTCTTCGCGGTTAGTCGGGTAAGTGGTGGCCATCTCCTTCAGCGATGGGTCCTGGAACAGCACATATGGTGGCAGGTCTTTTTCCTTGGCCAGTTTTTTACGCAAATTCTTCAACAGGTCAAACAATACCTCGTCATGTCCTGCGGCTGCCTGGGTTTCTTCTTTTTCTTCGTCCTCTTTCACTTCCTGCTCGTAGTTATGGTCCTTTGTAAGCTGAATGGGATGTGGGTTTTGAATAAAGTCGTGTCCTTTCTGTGTCATTTTTACTACACCGAAATTTTCTATGTCTTTCTCTAAAAACTCTGACAGCAACACCTGGCGCAGTACAGAACTCCAGAACTGGGCATCCTGGTCTTTGCCTTTGCCAAATACCTCCAGCTTATCGTGGTCGTAGCTGGTGATGTACTGGTTTCTTAAGCCAGTCAGTACAGCGGTTATATGGTCTATTCCGAAGCGTTCTTCTGTCAGGTGCACCGCTTTCAGGGCCAGTTGCACCTCTTCCTGTGCCTCAAAACGTGGTTTCGGGTGCAGGCAGTTATCGCAGAAGCCACAGTCTTTCTCGTAAGCCTCGCCAAAATAGTGCAATAGCTGCTTACGGCGGCACACGGCAGAATCGGCATAAGCGGCCATTTCCTGCAGCAGCAGCTTGGAGTTATCGCGTTCGGTTACAGGTTTATCTTTGTTAAACTTTTCGAGTTTTAAAATATCATCGTAGCTGTAGAACATCAGGCAGTTGCCTTCCATTCCGTCGCGGCCGGCACGACCTGTTTCCTGGTAATAGCCTTCAATAGACTTTGGTGTGTCGTAGTGGATCACGAACCGTACGTCTGGTTTATCTATACCCATGCCAAACGCGATGGTGGCCACAATTACGTCGGCTTCTTCGTTCAGGAAAGCATCCTGGTTCGCCATCCGGATGTTAGAGTCAAGGCCGGCATGGTAAGGCAATGCTTTTACATCGTTAACACGAAGTAACTCAGCAATTTCCTCTACCTTTTTGCGGCTTAAACAATATACGATGCCGCTTTTCCCCTTGTTTTTCTTTACGTACTGTATGAGCTGCTTTTTGGTGTTGTGCTTTGGCCGCACCTCGTAGTAGAGGTTCGTGCGGTTAAACGACGATTTAAACACCGAGGCCTCATCCATCTGCAGGTTGCGCTGTATGTCGAGCTGCACTTTAGGCGTGGCAGTGGCCGTAAGGGCAATTACCGGCAGGTCGCCGATCTGGTCGATAATACCACGTATACGGCGATACTCCGGCCTGAAATCGTGGCCCCACTCCGAAATACAATGCGCCTCGTCTATAGCCACAAAAGTAATCTGGGCACTGCGCAGAAACTCAATAGTTTCTTCTTTGGTAAGCGACTCAGGTGCTACATACAGCAGCTTCACTTCCCCTGCCAGTGTTTCTTTCTTTACACGGTTAATCTCCGATTTTGAGAGTGTAGAGTTAAGGAAGTGGGCATTTACGCCAAAGGCATTCAGCTGGTCTACCTGATTTTTCATCAGGGCGATAAGGGGAGAAATAACGATGGCAGTTCCCGGAAGCGACAAAGCAGGAAGTTGATAGCACAACGACTTGCCTGCACCCGTCGGCATAATTACAAACGTATTCTTGCGGTTGATAATATTGTTTATTATCAGCTCCTGATTACCTCTGAATTGATTATACCCAAAAACTTCCTTTAATTTGTTTTTGAGGTTTACCTCTTGTTTAATTGACATGTACCCTGGCGAAAAATGAATATTTACAACGTATCCTTTAAGGAGACATTAACACAAATTTAAATTGAATCTCAATAATAACATCATTTTATCTGCAAAAAAAGTCTTGAAGGCAGAAGCCGATGCAATCGCTAAACTAGGCGATTTTATCGACGAAGGATTTGTAAAATGCGCCCAAGCCATTCTGCAGATAAAAGGCCGTGTGGTGGTAACTGGCATTGGCAAGAGCGCTCACATTGCCACCAAAATAGTGGCTACGCTCAACTCTACCGGCACTCCTGCCCTCTTTATGCACGCGGCCGATGCTATTCATGGCGACCTGGGCATGATTCAATCGGAGGACTTTGTAATCTGTATCTCCAAAAGCGGCAACACCCCCGAGATAAAAGTACTTGTTCCGCTGCTAAAACGAAAAGGCTCCCAACTGGCCGCCCTGGTCTCCGACACGGGTTCTTACCTGGCCCTGAACGCTAACTTTATTTTAAAAGCACACGTAGAGCGGGAGGCATGCCCGTTTAACCTGGCACCAACCACCAGCACCACGGCAGCACTCGCTCTTGGCGATGCCCTGGCAGTTTGCCTGCTGGAGGCCCGCGGCTTTAGCAGTGCAGATTTCGCCACGCTGCACCCGGGCGGCTCGCTCGGGAAAAGGCTCTATCTTAAAGTTGGCGATATTTATGTTCATAATCAAGCCCCTAAGGTAAACGAGCAGGCCTCGCTGAAAGAAATTATTATCGAGATTTCGTCTAAGAGACTAGGGGCTACAGCCGTTGTAACAGCAGGAACCGACAAACTGGTAGGAATAATAACAGACGGGGATCTGCGCCGTATGCTCAACAATTTTGACTCGATAGAGGGTATACAGGCGGCAGATATTATGACGCCCTCGCCCCGCACCATAGAGCCTGAACAGTATGCGGCAGAGGCCATGGCTATTATGCAGGATAAGAATATAACACAATTAGTAGTTACAATTGAAGAAAAATTTGTAGGTTTCGTCCACCTACACGATCTGTTAAAAGAAGGACTTGTATAGTTATGGATAAAAACACCTTTGTAGTCATTATGGCTGGTGGCATCGGGAGCCGGTTCTGGCCGTTCAGCAGAACAAACTACCCCAAACAATTTCACGATGTTTTAGGAACAGGCGAGAGCATGCTCCAAATGACGGCAAGGCGCTTTAAGGACATCTGCCCTCCCGAAAACATTTTTATAGTTACCAATAAAGACTATGAAGCGCTCGTGAAAGAGCAACTGCCACAGCTAACCGACAACCAGATTCTGCTGGAGCCGGTAGGTCGTAACACAGCGCCCTGCATTGCTTATGCCTCGCATAAAATCGCGCTGCTAAACCCGGATGCCAACCTGGTGGTTACCCCCTCCGACCACGTTATTCTGAAAGAAGACGTGTTTACCAGTGTCGTGCAAAAAGGGCTGAAAGCGGCCTCGCAAGACGATGTATTAATAACGCTTGGCATTGAGCCCAGCCGCCCCGACACCGGCTATGGCTACATACAGTACATAGACAACGAAGGCAGCGACATAAAAAAGGTAAAGACCTTTACCGAAAAGCCGAACCTGGAACTAGCCCAGATGTTCCTCGATAGCGGCGATTTTGTCTGGAATGCCGGCATCTTTATCTGGAGCGCCAAAAGTATTTTAAATGCCTTCAGGCAGCACCTTTCTGAAATAACGGAGGTTTTTGACGAAGGCAACATGGTCCTCAACACATCGGAGGAGCAGAACTTTATTGCCAGAGCCTACTCCCAGTGCCGCAACATCTCAATAGATTATGGCATTATGGAAAAGGTAGATAACGTGTACGTGCTGCTCGCCGACATTGGCTGGTCTGACCTGGGCACCTGGAACTCGCTGTACACCATCGGCGAAAAAGAAAAAGACGGCAATGTGATAGACGGTGATGCATTACTTTACGACACCAAAGACTGCATTATTAAAACGCCTAAAGAGCGGTTGGTAGTCGTGCAGGGGCTGGAGAATTACATTATTGCTGAATACGATAATGTGCTTATGATCTGCAGAAAAGACGAAGAACAGAAAGTAAAGGAATTTATGGCTGATGCCAAAGCCAAACGAGGCCCGGATTATATTTAAAGTTTCCGCTTTCACGAAAAAGCCTCTGCAGAAAATTTATCTGCAGAGGCTTTTTTATGGTTATCCGTTTTTGCCAGAAGCAATTATTATAATGAAAACGGCCTTCCGAAGCTTTTAAGATGCTAGATAATAGATGGTAGATTTTTCGTCTGAATCAGAAAACCAGAAGTTGTGAGTTTTATTTGAAGTTTTCTTCACTATTACATTATGTTCCATTTCCAAATTTCCAAATCTTCACATCTCCAAACCAACTATTAAACTATTCAGCAATCAACAACTAACAACCAGCAACTAAATTATTCTAATGAAAACGGCCTTCCGAAGCTTTTTAATGTATTTTGAGCCAAGGGTTTGCCGTGAAACTACCTTGGTTCAAAGGTGTTCAGGTTCGAGTAGCCGGTTTCGCGGAGGCGCTGGCTGAGAGCTTCGTATAACACAATGCCGGTGGCCACAGACACATTAAGCGAACCGATTTGGCCCAGCAATGGTATGCGCAGTTTAGCATCGGCCCGCTTCAGGTACTCCGGCGATATGCCATCTTCCTCGCTGCCCATAATAATGGCAGTTGGTACTGTAAAGTCTACCTGGCTGTCGGGCAGCATCAGATCTGTTTTTTCGGTACAGGCTATTATCTGTATACCGGAGTTCTTCAGGTAATCGATCGCATCTTTCAGGTTAGGCTCGCGGCATATTGGCACCAGGTGCAGGGCACCAGCCGATGTTTTAATAGCATCTGCGTTAGCCTGTGCACCGCCACGGCTAGGTATCACGATGGCATCCACGCCCATACATTCGGCATTCCGGGCAATAGAGCCGAAGTTACGCACATCGGTTACACGGTCCAGGATGAGCAGGAGCGGATTTTTACCTTTTTCGTATAAGGAAGTCACGATTTCGGCCAAAGGCAGGTACGTGATGGCTGAAATATAAGCAACCGCACCCTGGTGATTTTTGCGCGTAAGCTTGTTCAGCTTCTCAATAGGCACAGTGGCTACCGGAACATCTGCTTTTTTGGCCAGCTCCAGAATCTCTTCTGTCATGGGGTTTCTGGCACTTTTCTGAAGAAAAATTTTCTCCATTACTTTACCCGCAAGCATGGCCTCGATAATCGGCCGTAAGCCAAAAATCATCTCCATCTTGTCTTCCTTAGGTGCTCTTGAGCTACCGTATCGGGGGTTTACATATTCTCTGTTATTCCTGCTCTCCATTTTGAAACTGTGCTGTACCAGTTCTCCTCGTATTCGCGGCGCCGTATCAGCTCGTAGTGATTGTTGGTAAAGTTATTCTCTTTTTTGTTAAAAACGAACTTAATATAAGGTGTAGAGGCAGATTCGCGGTAAATCCAGGCTTCGGTGTTGCCTGCGCGGCTCACATTGTTTGGCCTGCCGTAAATAATATACACCATACCTCTATCGGTTGCCCAGCCTTCTTTGTGGCAGGTAAATTGCCTGTTGGCTTCTTCTACACGCGTATAAAACGTTCTGATAAGCTGGCGTGCATTCTCTTTGTCGCGGGCAACCTTCAGCCAGAAATCATCGATAGCTGCTTTAGGATCTTTCGCCTTCATAAGCACTTCCCGCTCCTCAGAAGTTGTCAGGTAGATAAGCGGTGGGAGCATTTCTTTGGCCATGGTTATCTGCGGGAAAGCCCCTTGCTGCACCAAAAGACTCATAGAGCCACCTCCACTGCTGCTAACCAGGTAGAGCCCGGGCTGCTCCATCCGGATGGTATCGCTTACGGCAAAGGCAGTTGCATCGGAGGATTGGAGCGAACTGACAGGAGGTGCCTGCCGGGTAGACATGGGTGGCAGAGCAGGCATAACCGTATTGTTATACGCCTGCACCTGCAAGGCGCTGTCGGGGCCATAATAGGTAGCCACTATAGCCTCTCCTGTTTTTATGTAAGACCTGAACAAAGGTGATCCGGCGCTTTCATCCAGTAACAGAAAATCTTTTCGCAGCATGTCTGGCTGCAACGGCATTGTGTAAAAAGAGGAAGTAGCACCCTGCGCACCAGACTTCTGCCAGAGCCGCATCTGAAGTACATTTGTAGATGTTACCAATTGCCGGGGTACTTTTAACCGAAGAACCAGACTCCCGTCGGCACTGGCCTGTCTCTGACCGGCAACCTGCAGTGAGTCGCGCAGCAGCACGGCATCGCGGTCTGTAGCCCCCGACCGAACAGCATATTCAAAACGAGAGGCTACCCGCTGCACATTCAGCACCTGGTTCTCATCGTTGAATTTAACCAGAAGGTACAGTGTGTCCTGAGCCGTGTAATGATCGTAGTGCATCGCCACATTGGGTGCCGTACTCCGGGTGGCAGATGCCCCTCGCATAGGAGCGCCACCGGCCATTTGCTCCATAGGCACGCTGGTTCCACAGGCCACCAGTAGCATACAAATCAGAAACGAAAGAAAGTTTACTGTTTTCATCAAAAACAAGTTAGGAATACGCCCCCTAAAATCAAAGAGCCAGCTATCGGATAGTCTGGCTCTTTTACTCTTTAAATGGCTACTTTGTTTAACGTCGCATACGCTGCAGGTATTGCACGAAGGTTTGCTGCAGTTGCATGGCTCTCTCCTGCATGCCCATTTCCTGAGCAGCTGCTATAGTTTGCTGCATCATGAGCATGTTAGTCTGAATTTCCATCTCAAACAACGATCCTTTCTCAAAATAGTAATCCAGGTTTTCCTGCGAACTTTTCACGATACCTTCCATCAGGGCCTGGGCTCTCTCCTCTTCGCCTAGTTCGGCCAGCAACGGAATAAAATTAGGAGTGTAGTAATCGTAAGGCACTGTTTCGAACGGAAGCACTGTAAAGCAATGGTCGATAATTTCTTTGGCGCGTACATTGTCGCCGGAGGCCAGATAAGCTGCAGCCAGTTTAGCGAACTTGTCGCGGGCATTGGCCGTGAACCTGTAGTAGTTATCGTCATAGTAAATATCTGCTCTGTCGAAGTTCCTGAAATTGTACTTCTTCATCATGTTCTCATACATCTGCTCTTTGTGGATGTTGCTGATTTCTTCTTCCTGCGAGAACCTGACAGGCACGATGCGCTGTGCCAGCCCTTCCAGCTGAAAGTACTCAGACAAGCCCATAAAGTCGGCGCTGTTAACAGTTGTGGAGAAGTAGATGGGCCGCTCCCAGTTTGAGTTTGCCAGCAGGTCCAGAATGATCAGGTGTTTCTTCTCCAGCAGCGACTGATTTACGCGCCACTGCATACGGTCGGTAATACTTGCCTGCTTTTCTGCCGGAACAAAACCGAGCTTTTGCACATGCTCCTTATCCACATTCAGAAAGAAGTTTTTTGTAGGGAACGTAAGAAGTGTAGTACCAGAACCGTACTGCGCCTGCAGCGCCGGGTGGTTTTGCTTCACCAGGCTTATGAACTGCTTCAGGTCGATACCGGCTGCTACCTGCGGTTTTTCGGCGTAAGGCAGGTAATCGTTTGTGCCTTGCTGGTAGTTTTCTTTTTCCAGAATAACAGGCCATGGGTCCGACTCGTAAGCCTGTCGGCGCATCTGGTCTATGTACCAATCGGTATTCAGGTAGCTGAGTACTGCTACGCGCACATCGGTCCTGAAGCCTTCTACCTCCTGAGCATACCAAAGCGGGAACGTGTCGTTGTCGCCGTTGGTGAACAGGATGGCATTTGGCGCGCAGGAATCGAGCAGGTTTTTGGCTGAGTCTACGGAGTGGTAGCGGTCTGAGCGGTCGTGGTCGTCCCAGCCTTCGGCAGCCAGAATAACAGGTGCGGCAAGGCAAACAGCTGTGGCCACACCGGCTCTGGCTGTATTGTTTTTCAAGACAGTTTTCAGCAGGTCTGCCAGCCCCAGCACACCCAAACCAATCCAGATAGAGAAAGCGTAGAACGAACCGGCAAAGGTATAATCACGCTCTCTTGGCTCAAGTGGCGGCTGGTTGAGGTAAAGCGCAATGGCTATGCCGGTAAAGAAGAACAGCAACCCCACTACAAAAGCATCCTGGTCCTTTTTCCTGATCTGATAAATAAGCCCCAGAATACCTACCAGCAGCGGCAGCATAAAGAAAGCGTTTCGGGCTTTGTTATTGGCAACTTTAGCAGGCAGATCGCCGGTGTTTTTATTTAACCATAATACGCCGGAGTTCTGCACATCGCCTTCGCGGCCAATAAAATTCCAGCCAAAGTAACGGAAGTACATATGCCCGAGCTGGTAACGGAACAAGAAGCTTAGGTTCTGCCCAAAAGTTGGCATCTGCCCCTCCTGAATGTTAACCCACTTCTTATACTCATCGAGGTCTTGTTTTTTGTCGCTGTAGATGCGCGGCAGCAGTGTTTTGTCTTTGCTGGCGTACACATAAGAGAGTTTTTTGCCAGTGGCTACATATTTGTTCTCACCTTTCACATAGCGGGGAGCACCCTCCTCCTGGTCTACGGGCTGCGCATTAAACTGCGGGCCATAGAGCAAGGGGCGGTCGCCGTACTGCTCACGCTTCAGGTAAGCCACAAAGCTCAGGATGTCCTGCGGATCGTTCTCATCAATGGTAGGGTTATAGCCCGACCTGATCGGGATGATCATGTAAGATGAGTAACCAATCAGGATAAAAGCAAAGCAAAGGATGCCGGTGTTGAGTATGCGGTTTCCTTTAACTATAGAATAACGGATGCCCCAGACAATGGCACCAACTAATAAAACAACAAAAACAATAATGCCGGAGCCAAACGGCAGGCCAAGGGAGTTCACAAAGAACACCTCCACGTTACCCGCCAACGTCGGTAAGCCCGGGATGATGCCCCATAAAATAGCCACCACAATAATGGCACTAATCAGGAAAGCGACTACTCCACCCCATAAAGTAGGCTTGTATAAACGGAAATAGTAGATAAAGGCAAGGGCCGGAATAGCCACCAGGTTAAGTAAGTGAGCACCTATGGAAAGGCCAATAAGGTAAGCGATCAGAATCAGCCATTTGTCAGAAAGCGCCTGCCCAACTTTGTTCTCCCAGCGGAGCATAGCCCAGAACACAATGGCGGTGAAGAACGAAGACATGGCATATACCTCTGCCTCTACTGCCGAGAACCAGGCCGAATCGGTAAAGGTGTAGGCCAGCGCGCCTACAGCACCGCTGCCCATTATCAGCAGCAGGTTACCTGTTCCTACAACTTCGCCTTCTTTTATCAGAATGCGGCGGGCCAGTATGGTAATAGACCAGAACAGGAATAAAACGGTTAAGGAGCTACACAGTGCCGAGAGCAGGTTTACCCACCAGGCCACCTGCGTTACATCGCTAGCAAACATAGAGAAGAGGCGGCCTACCAGCAGGTAGAAAGGGGCTCCAGGCGGATGAGGCACAAGTAGTTTGTACGAACAGGCTATAAACTCTCCTGCATCCCAATAACTTGCTGTTGGTTCCAGCGTCAAAACATAAACTGTAGTCGCAATTAAAAATACGACCCAGCCTACCAGGTTGTTTATCTTTCGATAATCCGTCATAACTAGATTTGAATTCAGCCCCGAAAATAAGAAATAATGCTAAGTGCCCACGCACTTTTCTGAATTAATATAAAAAAAGCCGACCTGTGGGGCCGGCTTTTTTTGTAACGTAATCAAAAGTAATTTTATTTTTGAAGGATCAGTCGTTTTGTCTCTACCATCTTATCGTTTACCAGGAGGCTGTAAAAATAAACACCTGCTGGCAGGCTCGACATATCCACATCTACATCAAGGGTTGAGAGCTCTTTCACAGCAACTACTTTCCCGATGGTGTTCGAAATCTTGATTTTGTAATGATAATTATCGTTTCCTACCTGCGACAAAGACAGGCGCGTAACGCCTCTGGATGGATTTGGATAAGCGTTAATGGTCGGCATCACCTTCTGATCGGGGCCAGACATGAAACTAGCCAGCGTTACATCAGCATAAAGGCTTTTGGTAGACTTTGCCTCGAAGGCATGAAAGGCAGAACTTACTGCAGAGGCATAAATTTTAGAACAGGTGTGACCTTCTTTGGTTACAAATGTCGGCCTGGCATTCTGGGCAGATACGCTCAAGGCACTACTCTGCCTTTCTGTCACCTGCTTCCAGTCGGCTGTAGAGCCTTTATAGGTTGGGGCCACGCCCTCTTTATGTCCATCTCTTAAAAAGCTGCCTGCGTTAACGGCAAAACCAGCCAGCTGCGATCCCATAACCGCAACAACGAGAAATAATTTTGTAAAAGTCTTCATCTTCATATATCAGAGCCTCATCTTTGAGCTTTTAGCCACATATTGATTCAATGAATCAAAGATAGCTAAAATTATAACAATTTAAATGCAGTTTTTCAAATATTTACCAGGAAAAAGCCAAATAATTGCTATTTTTTTTCCTGTTTCGGTAAAACTTCGATAACAACTCAACAACAAGAATAATGCCTGTTATTCTTGTTGTCTATATATCTCCAAAAATCAATATATTATTTTCTAAATTGCTGTATCGTAAGATCAAATTATACTTCGCCAACTAGCTGACTTTCTGCACATATTGATGTTTAACCATAGAATTTCGTCTCTCTGAAATATACTTCCCATAATTTTTGCACTGACATTGCGACTACAACTTTGGCAGACACAGCATAGGGAGAGAATTTCAATATAAACAAATGATAATAGAAAAGGTTGGAGAAATGTATGCCTTGCGTAAAAATTTGATTCTCAGTGTTTACCTGATTCCATTATCTACCTGAAATCAGGTTATTCTAATGAAAATGGCCTTCCAAACGATTATAGGCATATTTTTCCCAAGGGTAAAATAAAATTCCCTCCATCACTTAAGCAAGACTCTCTTTTAACCAACCATTTAACAAATAGCAACTAACTACCAGTAGTCAGATTATTCTAATAAAAAACCCCTTCCAAAGGCTTAAAAGCTATTAACAGGTCAAGGGTAAGCCTGACATAGCTTGCCGCACTAAATAAAAAAATCCGTTTAGCTCGCGCTAAACGGATTTTCTGGTTGCAAGAGGCAATCTCTTATTTGAGCCAGTCGGGTTTAGTGGTTTTAATGTTGGCCTGCATCTGGTTCAGTAGGCTGTAAAGCCCGAAATACGTCCGGTTTATAAATAATCCGTGCCGGGAGCCTCTTGCCTGCCTGGAGTTCTTAAACATCTTGTCCTTCGAAATTCTGTCGCCCAAGCTATAAATCTGGTTGAAATAGGCATCGTTGGCAAAATCGAATTGCTCGGCATGAAATGGCTGCCCCAGTAAGGAGATCATTTCTTTGAACACACCTTTAAAGTAGGTTTGCTCTGCTGCTGTATCTTGTCCACTTATAAATTCGAGGTCGAAGAAGATTTTGTTCAGAGCCTCCTCCTTCATCAGCGAATCCTGCTTGATCAGTGAGAAATACCCATGGTAAAAATCTCCTGGAATTACCTTTACGCAACCGAAATCGATAATTCCCAGCTTTATACCATCCTGAATAATAAAATTACCCGGATGCGGATCGGCGTGTACCTGCCTGAGGTGGTGCACCTGGTGGTGGTAAAAATCCCAGAGCGCCTGCCCTATTCTGTTTCTGGCCTCCTGCGTGGGGTTAGTTGCCAGCCACTCTTTCAGGTGCAGGCCTTCGAGCCAGTCCATGGTAATAATGCGTTCGCTGCTCAGCTCCGGATAATATTTCGGAAAGGCCAGATCCGGAATATGACTGCATGCCCCGGATATTTCTTCCGACCGCGCTATTTCCAGTTGGTAATCGGTTTCTTCCAGCAGTTTCTCCTCTACCTCGCTCATGTAGTGGTCGAGTTCCTTGCTGTTCATGTTGAGCAACCGGTAAGCAAAAGGCCGCACCATTTTAAGGTCGGAACTCACACTGGCAGCCACCCCCGGATATTGTATTTTTACGGCAAAGGTTTTTCCGTTTTTGGTGGCTTTATGTACCTGGCCAATAGAAGCCGCATTTACGGCAGATTTGGTAAAGGTATCGAACAAGGTCTCTGGCAACGCCCCAAAGTATTTCTGAAACGTTCTGACCACCAGCGGGTAAGACAGCGGCGGAGCACTATACTGCGCCATCACGAATTTATCCTGGTAAGCTCTCGGCAACACATTTTTATCCATCGACATCATCTGGGCTACCTTCAGGGCGCTCCCTTTCAGCTCACTCAGCGAGGCATAAATATCTTCGGCGTTGCTTATGTGCAAATCATCTTTACTCAACGATGGGTTTACCACCTTCTGGGCATAATGCTTTATGTAGTTGCCTCCTACTTTGGCGCCGGCACTTAAAAACTTAGAGGCCCGCTGCACTTTAGAAGTAGGAATATGCTCCTGCTCTTTCATCTGATCGGCCATAGGAGCTTATTTAGACTGATAGAGGAACTTTGCAAAATCGAAGAGAGAGTCTACGGCCGTTTTCCCGATCAGGTCGAACACCAGCGCAACCGATTTCTCGATAGCGGCATCTGTTTTTTCGAAACCCGGAGAGGTATCTTTTAACCAGAACTGCAGAATAAACAGCGTCTCTACCCATAAGGCATCTTCGTACTTATCAGAAAGTCCGCGCCTCTCTACAATCTGGTCGGTTTCTTTGCCTTCCAGAATAATCAGGTTAGCAAAATCTTTAAATCTGTTTCTGAAATTCCTAAGCTCATCGGGCATCGCCTTTTTGTAGCCCGTTTGCCCCAGGTACAGAGCCAGCAGGTAGCTCCTGTTTTTCTTTAACACCTCTACCCAGGTAAAATAAAACGAGAGTAGTTTTTCTTTGGCAGAGTACGCCCGGTACACATCTTGGGCCTCCATAAGGGCAACTGTCTGGTCAAAAATCTGTTCCCAAACGCCACCTTTCACCCCCTCGAACGAAGTAAAATAGTTATAAAATTCTTCTTCGCTTATCTGGATGCTTTGTGCAAATTTGTAAACAGATACCGGTTGTCTTCCGGTTTCGAGCACATGCTCTTTAAAGGCGCTTAAAATTTTGGCTCTTGTATTTTCGGCACTGGTTTTTACAACTTCTATATCTTCCATAACATAATTATTGTCTAGCATCTTAACAACAATACAAGCTCAGAAGTTTTGAAATGCGGCAGAATAAATAAATTTAAATGCTTGCAAACACACGTGCCCCTTGTGTGGCAGTAACCTTGTGTTATATCACAAAACCAATTTCTTTAAATCCGAAAAAACGCAGCTCCTGCGCCACTTCCACAGCCAGTTTACCTTCTTCATCAACACCTTGTATCTGGCCCGGCACCTGCTCCCCGTTCACCACAAACAGATGCGGCTCCTGGTACCGGTACAGCGCCCGCAGGTAATCGAACTTGATTTTGGCTAACCTGCCGGCTCGTAGCTCCAGGTAGCGTTTCTCCAGGTACTCCATCAGTTGGGCCACCACACTATCCAGGTCGAGTTCCCGTTCTAAGATAGCCGCAAGCGAGGTAGCTGTTGGCGATGAGAAATTAGTTTGATTTATATTTAAACCAATTCCGACAATGCTCTGTTGTATTTTTTGATTACTGATGGTGTTTTCTATTAAAATCCCGCCTAACTTCCTATCTTGAACATACAAGTCGTTGGGCCACTTTACCTGGCCCTGTATCAGGCCCTGCTCCCGTACAAGATCGAGCACGGCCAGCGATACCGCCATGTTCAGGTAGAACTGCTGCCTGACAAGCAGAAACGAAGGTGACAGAATAACCGAAAGCGTGATGTTTTTACCGGGTTCAGCCTCCCAATTATTTCCGCGTTGGCCGCGACCTTTGGTCTGTTGCGCCGTAAGCACGACACAACCCTCTGTGGCTTCATTTTTGTTGAGAAGCTTTTGGGCCTCTGTGTTAGTAGAATCGCAGGTTGGCAGGAAATATTGCTGCTGCCCCATAAACAGTGTATTAGGCACCATATAGTAAGCAAAATTTTATACTTTTGTATTTCAAATTTAAGTAGCTCAAATGAAACAAACCAAGGTTGAGGTTAATTCAGACATATTGGCAGACATTGTCGTAAAAGGCATGCAGGAGAAGAAAGCAGCTGATATTGTCGTTATTAATCTTAAATCCCTCAAAAATGCTGTATCAGATTACTTTGTCATAGCATCCGCCAGTTCCGATACCCAGTTAGATGCCATTGCCAGTTCAATAGAGGAAGTGGTGTTTAAGGCCACCCGCCAGAACCCGTGGCAGACAGAAGGCCGCATGAACAAAGAGTGGATATTGCTGGACTATGTGGACGTAGTCGCTCACATTTTCCTAAAAGACAAACGGGAATTCTATGCACTGGAAGAACTATGGGGCGATGCCCGCATAGAACACATTCAGCCTGTTTAGTCTTAAAATGCAGCCAGATAAAAACATTTTTTGTCTGGCTGATGTTCTTCATTAACTGTAATTAAACTTTCATGGCAGAGAATAACAATAAAGGCAATAACAACAAAAAGAAGAAGCCAATCATACCAAACACCCCGCCACGGCCAACCATGCAGTTGTGGATGCTGGCCGTACTGATTCTGCTGATTTTCGGACTAACCTACCTCAACAAGAGCAGTGCCTCCAAAGAAACGACTCAAAGAGCTTTCGAAGAGATGCTGCTTAGCAACGATATCCGCAAGGTAGACATCGTAAACAACAACCTGGTTGAGATTTACCTGAAAGAAGAGGCCCTGAACAACGACAAATACAAGTCGGAGCTCGATGCCCGTGGTAACTTCAGCATGGGGCAGCAAGGGCCGCATTATCACTTCAATATTATTTCTCCGGAAATATTTAAAGAAGACCTCGACAAGCTGCAGGCTAACATACCCAAAGAGCAACAGATACCCTACAACGTAATTTCCAGAACCGGCTTCATGGACTTTTTCGCCACCTGGGGATTCTTTATACTACTGCTATTTGGTTTCTGGTTCCTGATGCGCCGCGTAACAGCCGGTGGTGCAGGAGGCCAGATCTTTAACATTGGTAAATCAAAGGCAGCTCTTTTTGATGCTGAAAACAAGGTGAAGATCACGTTTAAGGATGTGGCTGGCCTGGAAGAAGCAAAAGAAGAGATTCAGGAGATTGTAGAATTCCTGAAAAACCCGGCTAAGTTCACCATACTTGGTGGTAAAATACCAAAAGGTGCTTTGCTGGTAGGCCCTCCGGGAACAGGTAAAACTTTACTGGCAAAAGCCGTAGCCGGTGAGGCCGACGTACCGTTCTTCTCGCTTTCCGGTTCCGACTTTGTGGAAATGTTTGTGGGTGTGGGTGCCGCACGTGTACGCGACCTGTTTAAGCAGGC
>NZ_VRTY01000080.1 GCF_008017455.1 Pontibacter qinzhouensis
GCACTCTTTTCTCTTTGCCATTGTCATGTCGCCGGTGCTGGGCTGGCTCTTGCACAGGCTCTACCGCCGCCAGCAGGCCACCTACCGCGACTGGACTCTGCTCTTTTTCCTGGGCTTTACCACCCACGCCATTCTCGATAGCTTCACTACCTGGGGTACCCAGTTATTCTGGCCGTTTAGTAACTATGGTGTTGCGTTTTACAACATCTTTGTGGTGGACCCATTCTATACCGTGCCCTTTCTGTTGCTGGTCGTGGTAGCGGCTTTTTACCACCGTTCCAACCCGGTACGGCAAAAGTTAAATTATGTAGCTCTGGCCATTAGCTCTGCTTATATTGTGTTTTCATTTGTCGCCAAGGCTTCAGCTAATAAGGTGTTCGAGCAGGCTATGGAAAGGCAGGGCATCAGCTACAGTTCCTACATCAGCAAACCAACGCCACTCAACACACTGCTCTGGACTGTAACAGCAGCTGGTGAAGATGGGTATTATACGGGCTTTTACTCGCTGCTGGATCCTGACAAAAACATACGTTTCGCGTTTGAGCCAAAACAGGAGCAACTGCTGCAGCCGTACCGTGGGCAACCGAAACTGGAGCGCCTGCTCGACATTACCAAAGGCTACTATACCGTAGAGAAAACAGCAGACGGCATAGCTCTAAACGACCTGCGGTTCGGACAATTTGATGGCTGGCGAAAAAGCGGTGGCGAATATGTTTTCAAATACAAAGTTTGGAGGGATGAGCAGGGAGACCTTCAGTTTGAGGAGCAGAACTACCGGCCCAAAGTAGATAAGCAATATCTGAACTCTTATTACAACAGAATACTGGGCCAAAAGTAAGCCCTTGACTAATAAATTAACTTAAAGCTTTGGAAGGCCATTTTCATTAGAATAATTGTTGGTTGTTGATTTGGAGATGGAAAGAATTATTTTAAATGAATAAGTGAGACGATGAGTGACTAAATTCTTACACTCATAACTTTTAACTCTTAACTTAATAATCATGAATCAGGATAGATGGTCGCTGCGCGGGAAGAAGGCAGTTGTAACTGGAGGGTCGAAAGGTATAGGGGCTGCTATTGTGAAGGAATTCCTGGATTTAGGAGCCGAGGTGTTGGCCGTTGCCAGAAAGGAAGAAGATCTGGCGGCCTTGCAACAGGCGCACCCGGAGCGGCTTCTGACACTTGCCACTGATGTTAGCCAGGAGCAAGGGCGGCAAGCGCTCCTTCAGTTGGTACAAGAGCAGTGGGGCAAACTGGATGTGCTGGTGAACAATGTGGGTACCAACATCCGGAAACCTGCCACCGATTACAGTACAGAAGAATATGATTTTATCCTGAACACGAACTACATTACAGGTCAGTGCCTCGCCGTTGATGGTGGCTTTACCACCAACGGTTTTCACCCGTTGTAAACAGCAGCGGGAGGCCTAAAACTATGAGGCTAAAAACTGGTTAAAGTGCACTTAAATGATTACTTTTGTACTGTTATGCAAGAAAGTGCCTGTTTAATTTCTGACACTTTAGATCAACCTTTACCTACATGATTTCACCCCGTTTACTTCTTTGCAGCTTCGCCATTCTTGTAGCTGTTTTCTCTGTTTCCTGTAAGCCTATGTGCCCCATGTCAGCATGCCAGGTGCGTATGGTTCATCCGCACGGTGAGCACCAGTTCAGAGGGCAGCCTTTTTATAAAAAGCAAAATCCTAAGATGGGAGAGAAGCTGCCGAAAATGAAAGGGGAGAAGAAAAACGCTGATAGCGCGAATAATAAAGCCAAGAATAAAAAGTAAGCTTATACGTAATATAGGCTTTTTTGCATAAATTGCCACAGTTAATTTATATCCATTTAATTATTATTTTAGACGTTGAGCATGATCGAAGGCGAACGAATAATACCGATAAACATTGAAGATGAGATGCGTGGAGCATACATCGATTATTCAATGTCTGTTATCATTTCAAGAGCCTTACCCGATGTTAGAGACGGACTGAAGCCTGTGCACCGCCGTGTGCTCTACGGCATGTCCGAACTGGGGGTATCTTATAACAAAGCCTATAAAAAATCGGCCAGAATAGTAGGAGAGGTATTAGGTAAATACCATCCGCATGGCGACTCCTCGGTTTACGAAACCATGGTGCGTATGGCCCAGGAATGGTCGTTGCGCTACCCGCTCGTAGATGGGCAGGGAAACTACGGCTCTATTGACGGTGACTCACCAGCCGCCATGCGTTACACCGAAGCCCGCCTGAAGCGGATTGCCGACGAACTCCTGAACGACCTGGACAAGAACACCGTTGATTTTGTACCTAACTTCGACGATTCCCTGAAAGAACCATCGGTGATGCCGGCCAAATTCCCGAACCTGCTGGTAAACGGTACTTCTGGTATTGCAGTGGGTATGGCTACCAACATGGCGCCCCATAACCTTACCGAGGTAGTGAACGGCATTATGGCCTTTATCGATAACCGCGATATTACCATTGCCGAACTCATGGAGTTTATAACAGCACCTGATTTTCCGACAGGTGGCATTATCTATGGCTACGATGGCGTAAAAGCAGCATTCGAGACTGGTCGTGGGCGTGTGCTGATGCGTGGTAAGGCTATTTTCGAGACAACCCCATCGGGCAAAGAGCAGATAATCGTGACGGAGATTCCGTACATGGTGAACAAGGCTTCGATGATTGAGAAAACAGCCGCCCTCATCAACGAGAAAAAGATTGAAGGAATTTCTGATCTGCGCGACGAATCGGACCGCGACGGATTACGTGTGGTGTATGACCTGAAGCGTGATGCCATTCCGAACGTGGTACTGAACAACCTGTACAAATACACGCAATTGCAGTCGTCGTTTGGCGTAAATAACGTGGCACTGGTTGGCGGCCGCCCTATGACGCTGAACCTGAAGGACCTGATTAAGTATTTCGTGGATCACCGGCATGAGGTAGTTATTCGCAGAACCCAATACGAGCTCGACGAGGCGAAGAAACGCGCTCACATTCTGGAAGGCTTACTTATTGCCCTTGATAACCTGGATGAGGTGATTTCCCTGATCCGATCTTCACGCGACCCCGAAATTGCCCGCAACGGCCTGATGGAGCGCTTTAACCTTTCGGAGCTACAGGCAAGAGCCATTCTGGACATGCGTCTGCAGCGCCTTACCGGCCTGGAGCGCGACAAAATTGTGCAGGAGTACGAAGAGATCATGAAACTGATCGACTACCTGACTGAGATTCTGAATAACGAAGATCTGCGTATGCAGATCATCAAAGATGAACTGACAGACATCAGGGATCGCTATGGTGATGCGCGCCGCACCACCATAGAAGCCTCAATGGGCGACCTCTCTTACGAGGATATGATTCCGGAAGAGAACATGGTGATCACTATTTCGCACCAAGGCTACATTAAGCGGACTTCTTTGAACGAGTATCGTAGTCAGAGCCGTGGAGGTATTGGATCCAGAGGAGTAGCTGCTTCTAAAGAAAGTGACTTTACAGAGCATCTTTTCATTGCCAGCACGCACCACCACATGCTGTTTTTTACAGAGTTCGGTAAAGTATTCTGGCTTAAAGTTTATGAAATTCCGGAAGGAGGGAAGACCACCAAAGGCCGCGCCATCCAGAACATCATCAACATTGAGAAAGAAGATAAGGTACGTGCCGTAATAAATGTGCATGACCTTAAAAACCAGGATTTTGTACTTAACCACAACCTGGTTTTCTGTACAGAACAAGGCACGATTAAAAAGACCATACTGGAGGCTTATTCTCGGCCAAGAACAAACGGTATAAATGCCATTACCATTAACGAAGGCGACAGGCTGCTCGATGTGCAGCTAACCACCGGCAACAGCGAAGTAGTAATAGCACTAGGGTCGGGGAGAGCGATTCGCTTTAACGAGAGCCAGGTGAGGTTAATGGGCCGAAACGCTGCCGGTGTGCGTGGCGTAACACTGGCCGGACCTGATGACAAGGTGGTTGGTATGGTTTGTGTAGAAGACATGCAGACCGAGCTGCTGGTAGTTTCGGAAAGTGGCTATGGTAAGCGCTCTAAGCTAGATGAATACCGCATTACGAACCGTGGTGGTAAAGGTGTTAAAACCCTAAACGTGACAGAGAAAACCGGTAAACTGGTAGCTATAAAAGGCGTTGTAGACGGAGATGACCTGATGATCATTAACCGCTCTGGCATTACCATACGCTTACGTGTAGCCGATATTCGTGTAATTGGACGCGCCACACAGGGCGTACGCTTAATTAAATTGAACGAAGGCGACAGAATTTCGTCGGTAGCCAAAATTGAGATGGAGAATGAAGAGGAAATTGTGCTGCTGGAATCGGAGCTTAAACCGGAAGATTCGCTGCAGCCGGAAAATATGATCGATCCGGTGAATGATCCGGAAGAGCAACCGGACAATGACTCGGATGAGCCGGAAATTACAGAAGAGCTTTAATTTCTTTTAACTGGAAATTTTATTTAGACAAGAAGCATTTCCTAAACCAAACACAAACTAATTTAACGAGTATGAAAAAGGTACTTTTGACAGTGTTGGCAGCCGCAAGTATGCAGGTTGCAACAGCTCAAAATTCAGCCATTAACAGTGCCGTGCTTAATCATAAAAGCGGACTTTTAGACAAAGCGCAGACGGAAATCGATAAGGCAATCGTTCATAAAAAAACCAGCGAAAGCCCGAAAGCCTGGTTCTATCGTGGTGTGATTTACCAGGACATGATCTCTAGCCCGATTTATAGCAAGCAGGTAACGGAAGAAACCCCAACGCTGGTACTGGAAGCATTTAACAAAGTAAAGCAACTCGAAGGCAACGGTGGCGAATACACAAAACAGCTACCAGAGCGCATGGACCTGTTGTATGGCCAGGTGCTGAACCAGGCAGTAGCTTTTCATAATGAGCAGCAGTGGGATGATGCCATTAAAAAGTACGACATGGCCTCTAAAATCAGCCCAACTGATACAACTTCTTTAATGTATGCGGCTTATGCTGCCACTGGCAAAGAAGACTACAAAACAGCCATTACTTATTATGACAAATTGCTGGGTATCGGGCATAAGACGGAAGCTGTTTACAAAGCTAAAATCCAGCTGATGCAAGCCTCTGAAGCTAGTGAAGCAGAAGTAATGAAAGCTTTGGAAGAAGGTCTGGCAGCAAATCCTAACAGCGTATTTTTAATGCAGGAAGAGCTGAAGTACTACCTGGCTGCTGGTAAAGGCGATGAAGCCACTCAGAAACTCGAGAAAGCCATTGCCGCTGACCCGAATAACGCAAGTCTGTATGCGGTGCTGGGCAATGTGCAGGAGCGTAAAAAAGACCTGGAAGGCGCCACTAAGAACTATAAAAAAGCTGTTGAGTTAGATCCTAATAACTTTGATGCTTATTACAACCTGGGCGTAATGGAGTATAACAAAGCAAGTGAGTTTGTAAACAAAGCTGCTAAATTAGACTATGCTGCATATCAGAAACAAGGTAAGCAACTCGAGGCACAAGCTAAGAAACACTTCGAGGCTGCTGCACCATACTTCGAAGCTGCTCACAAAGCACAACCAGACGACATTAACACCATGCAGAACTTGTTCCGTGTGTATACCCGTTTGAACCGTAAAGCTGACGCTGAGCGTTTGAGCAAAATGCTCGGTAACAACGAATAGTTAAATACAAAATTCAGTTATTAAAGAGTCTGCCTTAGAAATTAGGGCAGACTCTTTTTTTGCTGTTACCTGAAGCATATGCTAACCCTTGAGGCATTTATACCTAATAGTTGTTGGAAGGGCGTTTTTATTTGAATAATCTGAATTGTGCGGTAGCTCATTAAGATATATTGCGACTGACAGCTAAAGAGAACACCAGTAGCGAGGTTGAAAGGAGATAAGATATAGAAGGAAGACAGCTTATCGCACACACTATTTAACATAATATAAATTATAAGACTTATAATTTACGAATAAATCGAACCTAATAAGTGTCACTAATAATATACTTTATGTTAAATAGAACTTTGTCAGCTTAAGACTACTGATGTTGCTCAAATCAATATCAAACCGGACCGCTAAGATATAATCTGAAAACTTTCAAACTATATTCTTAGCGTTATGTAAGGCTGCGCTACAATCAGAAAAGTAAAATAGCGGCTACAGGTACTATTACTAACGATATGATAGATGAAGAAGCTACCAGTAAGGCAGCTGTTTCTTGCTCTGTATCCAGGAAAGATGAAAACACGACCAAGTTGGCAGCAATTGGAAAAATGGAAAATAACATCATTAGTTTCTGTTCGTCGCCCTCCAGTTGGCCTATCAGGGCTAGTTCAGCCAAAACGAGCAAACCCATGAGCACTATAGAACTAACAAAGCGAGAACTCATAATTAGGCCGTACTTTTTATAATCCAGTTGCTTTAGGTTTGCTTTGGACAAACCGATACCAATCATGATCATACCAAGCGCCGATAATGTCCAGCTCGCTCCTTTCATCACAGGTTCAATTCCGTCGGGTAGTTCAAAACCAGCTAAATTTGCTATTATGGCGGCTATAGATGCATACACAGCCGGAATTTTGAGCACATTCTTTACAGCTTCTGTGGCCGGTAAATCTTTGCTCCTGGAAACCAAATAATACCCCACCGTATCACCATAGAACACGTTACCCATGTAAGCGCTCATTACCAACGGCATTTGCTCTTCTCCAAACAAGGCCATTACCACCGGTATACCAAACCAACCGATGTTGTAGTATGAGAATGAACAATTTAGCTGATATTTATTGATATCTTTTACCCAGAACTTACGCACCAGCCAGGCCGGAACATTCATCAGAACCGCCAGCGCAAACACCATTACTGCTACCACCACCATTTGAGTTACATCAGCTTTCACCAGGTGTTCGAAAATAACAACCGGAATAAGCAGGTAAAGCAATAGCCAGGAAATCCATTTAGATTTTAGACCGAGCCAGCGACTGGCAGCGTAGCCGACTCCAATAAAGGCATAAAGCGGCAGTACACTAGAGAGTAATTTAGGCAGTACCTCCATGGCGAAGACGATGCAAAATGTGCTGTGTCATGCTTTCGATGCGTGCCACGTTAAACCAAACCGAATTCGTATCAAATAATTCGCCCACGAGCAATTGGCCAGCACCAAAAAGCAAGGCTTCCGGCTGCGCGGGCACATGTAGTTGCAAGGTGTTGGGGTCAGCGATCACCCCGCCGGCTTGGTGAGTGGCGATAAACTTCTTTTTCAACAAATTATCTAATAACTGAATATTCATTTTCTCCACTTTTTTGGCTGTGCCTGTAGCGTTCACCACATAAGGCGCTTTGTCTACAGATCCGTCTTCCAGGTGTAAACTGAACTGCTTCTCCCCTGCCTCCCACTCTACTTTACTTGAGTGCGCTTTTACGGTAAGCTGTCCTTTCTGAAGCAGTGAAATTAATTTTCTTGCATTTTGAACAGGAATGCTGTGCCGGTTTATGTCCCAATGCGGCCCGAACCATTTCAGGAATCTTGTTTTCTCGTCGGTGCTTAGGAGTTTCCAGACTTCGAAGGAGAGATAGCGGGTAGAGAACGACAGGTTCTGAAAAACACTTTTACCAGCCAATGCCAGCTCCAGATCGTGTTCAAGCAGCTCGAGATGTGGTTTGTCTATGCGGTTAAACTCTTTCCAGTCTTGCCCGCTACCCATAACACGCTCGGCATCGGCACGGAATAACCGAAACAAATCTTTTGCCCGCAGGTCGCGCTTCTCCTCTCTGATGAGCTTTCTGATATTCTCCAGGGTTAATGCTTTCCGCTCAAAAGATACATCAAACGGCGACTGAACACGTGGCAAAAGCCCATGCCTGGAGTAGAGTGTCATGGGGCCTGTATGTCCGTTGTCAGTTAGTGTAACTACCGTGTCGATGGCGGTGAGGCTTGTGCCGAGCATAGCCACCGTAGCATCTTTCGGTATGTTCTGAAGCAACCTGCGCGATGGCCATGGAAAATCGATGTACTGCGGCGACTGGAGCAGATGCGGAAAATTATTTGGTTTCGGTGTGCCTGTAGCCAGCACAGCCAAGGTAACTTTCAGCTCATCGCCAGATGCTAAAGTGAGTAAAATCTCACGCTCTGAAATTGCAGCATCAGTAACTTCTTCTTTCTGTAAAGAAACTTCTATGTTATGCTGTCGGGCAATCTGAAGGTACTCCTGCAGTTGCTCCTTTACATAATCGCCATACAGGAATCGCGGCACATAGGTGTTTTCATCTAAATCAAGATCAGGAAACTGCTCCTTTATAGTGGCACTATGTTGTTGTAACCACTCCACAAAATGCAGCGGCTCATCCGGAAATATACCCATAAGTCCGGCTGCCGTGTTCAGGATATGGCCTTTCTGATGTGAGCCATAGGCAAGCCCGGGACCAAACTCCCCGCTCTTCTCAAGTAAAACAATTTTTACTCGCCCCTCTAAAGGTTGCGTTCTCAGTTTAATAACCAGATTTAAAAATGTGGCTACGCCGGTGGCGCCACCCCCAATTATGGCAATAGTAGTTTGTTTCATAAAAGGATTAAGCTTCTGCTGCTACAGCAAATTCGTTTCTGCTATACCTAACCCAAAATGGTATATATTGTTTTGAAATCCTGTTCCAGATGCTCCTTCGTGCTGCGCTGTTAACTAACTCCAGATTAAGGTTGATTTTATTAGATAACTCCGCTGGCTTTATACCCTTGACTAAATTTTCTTTTAAAAGCTTCTGAAGGCCAATTTCATTACAATAATTAATAATGCAGAAAAGGTATGAATGCCTGAGGCACATAAAAAAAGAGGAAACCGAAGCTTCCTCTTTTTAAATAAGGAAAAGAAGGATTATTTATCGTTTTCGTAACCTTCTTCTTTCACAATTTTATTATACACACCTAGCAGCAGGAATGGCGCTGGCCACTGACCTACAAATAAGGCTTCTTCATCTTTTTTCATGATTTTAAGGGTAGCAGAAATAGCCATCGATCCGAGTGCTGCCCATAAGAATAAATCAGATGGTAATTTAGAGGTATACTTTTCGATAGCAGATGCTACTGGTCCTTCTTTACGATCAGGATTAAAATTGTCTGCTTTATTCTTCAAATCTTTTGCTTCCATAACTTTATTTTGTTTTTGGTTTTACATGTAGTTTTATGAAAAACGTAGCTCTCTCCCTGAATGTTTACAAAATTCTACATTTTAATTGATTTTATATTTTGGAGCCTAAGTATTAGCAAGACCAAAACATAGATGTAGTTATCTTTTAGTTGAATATTAAAATATATGGATTTTATGATTCTAAAACTTTCTTTGGAGAGATTTAAGTCTACAAGTGTAATTTTAACACTGCATGTACGATAAAAGCAGAAATAATTTTTAAAACAATTATTATTGTAAATTTTATATTTTAAAAGTCTGGTTAACTTAAAAATAAGTAATTAACCCATAAAATACAGTACAAAATCATTCCTATTATCCGATAATTTTTCTATATTTGGTTAATGGCTTTCTCCTATTCAGTTGATTAGTATTAGTTTACATTTAAATTTATTTTGTGTACACATCTAATATGAACTGCTTGTAAAGATTGACTCTTTCTTAGCGTTAAAATATTAACCTAAAGACATTATGAAAACATTTGATATTTCTTATACCGCCCTCGACGATGTGCTTTTTATTAGCATAGAAGGTGAGTTAGATGCAAGAACTTGCGTTAAGGCGCATTATGGTTTTCAGCGAATTGATATTTCTAAAACCAGAGCTATTGTAATAGATTGTAACGATCTTTCTTACGTTTCGTCGGCAGGTATAGGCGTTCTGCTTTCTATTTACCATGCCTGCCTCCAAAACGGAACACTACTGATATTGCACGGTCTGCAGCCAAAGGTTAGAAATGTTCTGGAGATTCTTGGCCTTGAAAAGGTCCTGCTACTTAAAGAAACTTTTGAAGAGGCTTTGGAAGTAGTGAAAGAAAAGATACCTGCCTGATGCTTCAATAAGTACTATTGTTAGTTAGTATTTATTGGTTTCAATTGCTGCCCCAACGGCCATACCTGTAAAGAGGTATACCTGCTGCTACATGGTTTGCTTCGTCAGGTCATTTTCGAGTAGCTTCCCTCCTTCCGTACTATTAAAGCTGAAAATTTTGTCCGCTTCTGTCACAGAGAAGCTATAAAAAAAGGGAACTCAAGTTTTGCCTAAACAAAACTGCAAGTTCCCTCTAATTGACCAGATCCGGCAGAATACCTTCAACACCCAATCGGGTATTCTACTTTAGAAAAGGTTTAAATCGAAATCAGCTTTAAAACAATCGTAAATAATATGACCTAAATCAAATAATTAAACAAACCCTTAACGAGAGTAGCAGTACCTGATTTCAATTAATTAAATATACGGCTATTACCTCTTTTAACTACAAATCAGTTTATAAACAGGTACTTACACCGGAAAAATACAGGTTAGTTACTAGCTTCTGATTTAATTTAGTAACATATACGCAGTACTTTACCACTGCTCGCCGGCAAGCTTAATCTGCTAAAAGCCATGCAGAGAAAGATCTGTTGTAGAAATAATCTCTACCGTTCTTCCCATTTTCTTTTGAATGATTTTGAAATGATGGGCATCTTCGGGAGCTACAAACGTAATAGCTGTACCAGGAGATGCTGCACGACCTGTGCGGCCTATCCGGTGCACGTAATCCTTCGGTGAGCGAGGCAGTTCGTAGTTTATAACGTAGGGCAAAAACTTAATGTCAATTCCTCTTGAAGCCAGGTCTGTGGCCACTAATACGCGTATTTTACCGGCTTTGAATTTGACAAGGGCATCGGTTCGTGCTCCCTGACTTTTGTCGCCATGCAAGGCAGCTGCCTGTATGCCGTGTTTTATAAGTTTGCCTACCACGTTGTCTGCTGTTCGGATAGACGATGCAAACACAAGCACCTGTTCTATTTCCTCCTGCTGCAACAAATAGCGTAACAGCGGACCTTTGCGTGCGGCCTCTATGCTGTATGCCTTTTGATTTATAAGTTCAGGAACCGAAGTCTCTTCTTCTATCCGGATGGTTACCGGGTTAGTCAGCACCTTGTTTACCATCTCCGTTACGTCGTCGCTCACGGTGGCTGAAAATAGCAGGTTCTGGCGCTGTTGTGGCAGCAGCTTGAAGATGTTATCTACTTCTTCCTTAAAGCCCAGGTTCAGCATCTTATCGGCTTCATCCAGCACCAGCAGTTCCACCTCCGACAGTTGCACCGCCTTGTGATCAACCAAATCGAGCAGTCTGCCGGGTGTGGCCACCAGTACATCGGTGCCGTTGAGTTTCATCATCTGGGGGTTTATAGATACGCCTCCGTATACTGCCAACGACCGTACAGGCCTGGGCAGTCGAGAACCGAATGCCCGCAGCACCTCTTCAATCTGAATGGCTAACTCACGTGTTGGCACAAGCACCAGCATTTTAACAGCACGACCTTTTGCAGTTCTTCGGGTTTGCAGCAACTCCAACATTGGTAAAACAAACCCGGCTGTTTTACCGGAGCCGGTCTGCGCCACGCCCAGCAGATCTTTGCCAGCCAGCACGGCTGGTATGGCCTGCTCCTGTATTGGCGATGGAACCTTGTATTGGTGGGCTTCTGTGGCCTGCACAAGAGCCGCTGATAAACCTAATGATGCGAAAGACATGCTACTGTTGTATGTGAACCGCAAAGATACATATTTTGCACCATGCAATAGCCGCTCCTGTTCCACTTAGGGTTAAATAAACCTACTACAAAAAAAGCCCATGACATTTTGTTGTCATGGGCTCTATTACCACCAGAAGATTTTAAGAGACTAACTGTTCTGTCTGGTCGGGCTGCTTCTTCAGGTAAGCTCTATCTGAGGTGCCATCCTGCCCCCTGAAATAGCCTACTGCCGCAATAGCCAACGAGGTAGCAAGCGCAATAAGAAGTGCCGGCAAAAAACCATCTACTTTAAAGTTGCGCACCAGTTTATCGACCAGCTTAATCATAAGCGCTGTTACAATTAAACTAACAATGGCATCGAGCAAAAAGAAGGTGACCAAGTTTAGAATTCCTCCTAAAATCCAGCCGATGGTGGCATTAAAGAGACCAATGAGAAAGGCAACCCAAAGTGCAGTGGTAAAGCTTTTAACATGCACACTTGGTAAAATATAAGCCAGCAACACAATTACGCCGGCGCTTACAAGTAAGTTCACAATAAAATCCATAGTTCAGTAGTTAGGTTTAACATCGCCACTTGCTTACGTAGCTGCTTTGAAATGGATATTTATTTGGAACGTAACTATATAAAAGAGGCTAAACTGTAGTAACTAAAGCGACTAAAATCCTGCCTGACCCTTGACATACTTTTGCTTAAAACCCTTTTGGAGGGCTAATCTATTAGAATAATTTGGAAAGGGAGAAGCACCTTCGTTGTAAAGCAAAATTACTTAACTGAAGTTTTCTACAAACCTTAGTAGCTCTGTGTACTACTGCTTTAACTTATCTTTAAAAGTGGTTTCCAGCTTTTTCATCTTCGGCTGCATTACGTTTTTAATGTAAGGGTTATTCGGGTTGCGCTTGTAAAAATCCTGATGGTACTCTTCAGCCACCCAAAAGGTAGTAAATGGTTCTACAGCCGTAACAATTTTTTTTGTGTATGTGCCTTTCAGGTTCAGCTGGTTAATATACTTCTCGGTGAGTTGCTTCTGCTCCTGGTTGTGGTAAAAAACAGCCGAACGGTACTGCTCCCCCACATCCGGTCCCTGGCGGTTTAGCGTGGTGGGGTCGTGGGTGGCGAAAAACACCTCCAGCAGTTCCTGAAAAGAGAGTATCTTCGGATCGTAGTATATCTGTACAGCCTCAGCATAACCGCTGTTCCCTCTGCTTACTTCTTCGTAGGTCGGGTTAGGCTTTTTACCGCCTGTATAACCCGACTCCACATGTTTTATGCCTTTCAAGCTCTCAAAATAACCCTCGGTGCACCAGAAACAGCCGCCGGCGAAGGTGGCGATTGTTAAGCCCGCAGTGTCTTGTGGCTGTTGCTGGTCCGCTGTCAGCATGTGGTTTGCGTTTGAGTCGGTTCTGGCCTCGGAGCAGCTTAATAGCACTAGCAGGAAAAGGCACAGCATCGGTATTGTTTTTAATTTCATGTAACTAAGGAATACTACTGCATAACAAGTTTACTGCAGCCCATGTTTTTTATCGGCTATTACTTTTTCAAATTCCCATTCCATCCGCTGCTTAAAGTCAGCTTTACGGGCGCTGCAGGCATGGTTCTCGCACACCGTGCACGACAATTCCACACACGGGTCGGTATGTATAAATAACTCAATAGTGGGATCAATGTTTTCACGGACCAGCTTAGAGAGTGCATCTACTTCATCGTGTGCCTGCAACACGGTCAGGTACCAGGGCACAGTCAGGTGGCAATCTATGTGCAGTTGGGCTCCATACTTTATAACGCGCAGGTTATGAATATCGATCCAGTTATCGCGCCTGTTGCTGTTGAGGACCTCTACAATGCGTTTTAGGAGATCGTAGTCCGCCTCATCCATTATACCGGCTACAGATGAGCGGGTAATTTTAAGGCCAGTGTAGCAGATAAAGCCACCAAACAAAAGGGCCACCACACTATCGAGCCACTCCTGCCCGGTCAGGAAAATAAGCACCAGCCCCACCAGGATACCGGCTGTAGAGTAGGCATCAGTTTTTAAATGCTTTCCTCCGGCAACCAGCACCATCGAGTTATTTTCTTTTCCTTTTCGTTCGGCTATAAAACCCGTGGCAAAATTTATAACCCCGGAAAGCGATATCAGCAGAATACCAAAGTCTAGTTGCTGCAGGGCCACCGGGCTGAAAATATTGAAAACAGATTTAACGATGATAAAACCACCGGCCACCATAATTAAGGTGCCTTCTATGGAGGAAGCAATAAACTCGATTTTACCGTGGCCATACGGGTGATTTTCGTCTTTGGGTCGGGCAGAAATAACAAGACTATACAGCGAGAACAAGCCGGCCACCACGTTAATGATCGACTCCAGGGCATCGGTTAAAATGGCGTTGGAGTTAGTGAGGAAGAAGGCAATAAATTTCGTGATCAGCAACAGCACCCCTACCGTCACGACCAGCATCTGAAACCTGATACTCTCGCTAAGCCCTTTAAACATAATAATAAGCTGAAATAGAAACTATTACAAACAAAATAGTACCCTAAGCTTTATAATGCGGGACAATAATGAAGTTTATAATAGCCGGAAACAGGGCAAAGGTACTGATTCAGATCAGGAAGAAAACAAAATAAAATGTGGTGCTACAGTAAGTGCATGCTGTTGACCAATAGTTGTTTTATGCTCAAGCTTTTAAAGTTAATCCAGGGTATCGCTTAAATCGAGCCAGTTCGGGTTCATCGAATCGATGAGATGGTAGGTAATATCTTTAGGTGTTTCTTTTAGCTGCCGCTCGCGCTCAACGGCAATTGCCTCCAGGTTGTAGTGCTCGTAGTACACCAGGTTCAGCGAGCCGTTCTCGTGGTTTTGAAGAGGCACAGAGGCTCCTGCATTAGGTTGTTGCTCCTTTTGCAAAATCTCGTCTGCGACGCCAATCTGCACTTGTGAGCGTTGTTGATCTCCGTATATATATACAAAAAAATTAGAGTCCTTGGAATTCATAAGTAGTTATATTTCATTCTAAAACGTTGCATCTCAGGCAATATTGCGGAGGCACAGCCTGCCTCTGCTGCCGAATTGCTTATTAGACGAATAAAGTCCTTTTAAGTTGATCTTGTGCGGTATTGTTTTTTATCTAATTTAGCTTATGATAGTTTCAAGATTTTTTGCTTTAAACAACAAACATGAGAAATGCTTTAGTTTCTGCAAAGATAATACTAAACCGTTTAAGTTAGAAGTCAGTTTATAATCGGTGTGCAGCAGGCCAGTTAATGTAGTTGTGTTAGCAGCAGTAACTTCACATGCAGGAGCGCGTATGGCAAAGCAAATGCCTCGCTTTTTGTTTTAAAGCAATTATGTAAATGAAAAGGCCCTCCGGAAGGTTTTTTAGGTCAGGAGAGTCAAGGGTATAACAACTGCTTACCTGAACCTAACTACTATGGCACTTAATCCTAAACTTGTTACGAAACTGGAAAAGATTTACGCTCCAAATACAAGCATACACGACACCTACAATGGGAAAGACCTGACATTTGTGACAAACGAATTTGGGGAGCCGGTAACCTTGTTTATAGGTAAGCGGCGTGCGGAAGGTGCTATTGCAGGTGAACGTTACACACGGAAGATTGTGAGAAAAACAGGAAGCCAGGAGATCCTGAAAAGCCATTGGGATTTAAAAGGAAAAGTATCCGGAACTCTATAATTCGGTA
Source organism: Pontibacter qinzhouensis (assembly GCF_008017455.1). GTDB lineage: Bacteria > Bacteroidota > Bacteroidia > Cytophagales > Hymenobacteraceae > Pontibacter > Pontibacter qinzhouensis. Next base: position 15,390 of record NZ_VRTY01000080.1, read on the forward strand.
GCTGCTGCTGTTAAAGCGACCCGAACTCCCAGAGGTCAAAATCTTTTCCTTTTCCGTATTGCACCAGGTCGCTGAGCAGGTACTTGTCTAGTGTATGCAGGTCTTTTACCTGGTATTCTCCCTCCTCCGGCATTGCCACCACCTGAAAATCAAACACCTCGCCATAATTTTTTAAACTGTATTTCTTGCCTATCCGCAGGTTATCGAAAGAAAGTGCCATGCTATAAAATTCAAATTAATGCTGTTTGAGGTGAATATACGAAGCATTTGAGAATTTTGGCTGCTTCTGTTTCATCATAATTGGGCTCCTGCCCTTGCCCCACTGCTAAAATCAAGGCTATCTTTGCAGCTTAGAGCTTGGCTTAATTAAGAATCAGAAATTCAGTATTGAACATGCTAAAAATGTGCTGTAATGGTCCTTTATAAAGCATTTTCGTACATGTTTCAGGAGAATTTAGGTTGGAACAGCAGCTTTACTTATACACCTTTACCGCTTTATTTTGGAATTAGAGCTTATTTATGAGGATGCGCACTTTGTAGCCATTAACAAACCGAATGGGCTGTTGGTGCACCGCACGCGCATTGCTGAAGAAAAAAAGGAATTTGCCCTCCAGCTGCTCCGCGACCAGCTAGGTTACAGGCTGTACCCGCTGCACCGCCTCGACAGAGGCACATCGGGGGTACTACTTTTCGCAAAATCGCCAGAGAGCGCGGCACCGCTGGTAAAGGCGTTTGAGGAGCAACAGACCGACAAAACCTATTACGCCATAGTAAGAGGCTATGCGCCTGAAGGAGCTACCATAGACAACCCGATACGTCCAGATAAAGATCATAAAAACAAAGCGCCACAAGACGCTGTTACCCATTACACCCGTTTAGCAACAGTTGAGTTACCAATACCAGTGGGCCGCTATGCTACCTCCCGGTTTAGCCTGGTAAAGGTAAAGCCGGAAACTGGCCGAATGCACCAGATCAGGAAACATTTCGCTCATATACGGCACTATATAATCGGAGACAAAAGGCATGGCGACTGGCGGCAGAACCTCATGTTTCTGGAGCAGCTGCAAAGCCCGTGTTTATTGCTTCATGCTGCCGAACTGGCTTTTAAGCATCCTGACACAGGAGCAACTGTCACTATAAAAGCGCAAATGCCCGCCAACATGATTCGCCTTTGCCAGCAGTTCGGATGGACTCAGGTACTGGAGCAACAGGACCATCTGCCACAGCCAATTCCCCTTTTACCGCTATAATAGGACCTGCATCGGGCGTATCAGATCTTTAATACCTGAATATTTCCCGATCAACAGAAAGTTAGCAGATAAGCGACGCTACAGAACAGATGTACCCTTGGCTAAATTTTGGCGCTAAGGCTTTGGAAGGGGTATTCTATTTAAATAATTAGAGTGTGTTAGATGGCTCCCGCAGTATCAGACGCTCGCAGACCGGGCCATGACCATTGTCCTCAATTTTTCAAGTTGTTGCTTCTCATCTGGTGTTAAATTAACAGGAAGCGATACCTCAATAGCCACATACAAGTCGCCGAACTCGCCTGTTTTTCCATACACCGGCATGCCTTTGCCACGTAAGCGCAACGATTTTCCGTTTTGTGTACCAGCCGGAATTTTAACTTTTATCTGACCTTGCAGGGTGTTTACATGTACATCACCGCCCAGTATAGCCGTAAATATATCCAGCTTCAGGGTAGTGTATAAGTCGTTTTCCTTTCGTTCAAAGCCAGGGTGCGGCTCAATTTTTACCCTCAGAAACAGATCGCCGGGTGTACCGCCTCCCGGTGCAGCTCCACCTTTGCCTTTTATCTTCAATACCTGACCATCTGCCACGCCTGGTTTGGTTGTAATGCGTAGCTGCTGGTTATCTAAGGTTATCAGGCGCGAAGTACCGGAAAAGGCTTCCTGTAAGGTAATGAGCATTTCACCTTCAAAGTTCTGACCTTTTTGTGCTCTTGAGCGCCCGAAACCACCATTGCCGCCACCAAAAAATTGTTCGAAAAAGTCAGAAAAGCCTCCGCCGAAAACATCGGAAGGGTCGCCACCAAAGCCGCCTCCTGGCTGACCGCCATAATACTGACCGCCTCCCCCTTGCTCATACTGCTTCCAGTTGGCTCCCAGCTGGTCGTATTTTTTCCGCTTCGATTCGTCGCCCAGCACCTCGTAAGCTTCAGATATCTCTTTAAACCTGGCCTCAGCCTCTTTATTATCTTTGTTCTTATCTGGGTGATATTGCTTGGCCAGTGCCCGATATTGTTTTTTTATCTCAGCCTGCGATGCAGTTTTAGCTACACCTAAAATCTTATAATAATCCCGATAATCCATAATGAAAGTAGCAATAGATTTAGCTGCCAATAAATAATAGCCACAACTGCTGCAGCCGCACCAATTTGGCCTTAATTTACTCCTGATACGTTTCCTGAATAGGAAAGTAATTCTGTTTGCGAATATTTATAAAAGGCAATAAACCTAGTAACCTTAGCCGGTAAAATAGGTAGCAGTGAATTTTGAAGGAGTAACTGCTGTTACGCACTAAGGATATTCAATTAAATATTATACACCCAACCCAACAAATTAATTTGCTGGTGGTATAGCTGAGGCTCGTAGTGCAAATCCCAGTTCTTGGGTTGAGCGCCTTTGCAGGTTTCCGGTGCCGCGGGAGCGGCAGCCCGCTAGCGGGCAGGAAAGATGCAGCAGCGCGATGCCCGAGAACGAGGCCCCGCTTATATAGGGCCCCTTCCCCAGCCGTGAGCGCTAAGACTTTTACAATGCAACAGTAAAGCCTAAGGGCGCCGTATGAAGCTGTTACCAAATGTATTAGGACTAACTTACAGGAGACTTCCTGATAAATGTGTGTAACATCAGGGAGTAAATTAAACGGACTAATAATCTTATCGCTTAGCCCTGATTATGTCAATGAAATGAGCCTCCAGAAGTATTTTTAAGAGAAAAGCGCCAAGGGTAAAAGTATTAGGTAAAGAAGTAAAACGGCTAATTACTTAATCACTTAGTAAATGTACTGTAAAAAAAGGCCTATACATTTAATAGAAGCAGTTTCAAGATAAGTCTGAAGGAATCTGAATTTACTGTAACAGCTTCAGTAGATCAGTAAATTACTGTTACTGCTTTAGCTCAGGAACCAGGCGCGCCTTAAGCAACAGATAGCTAATTAATTATATTAAAGGATTTCCTGATCTTGTTTAAAAAATTGGAATAGGGAAATAGATAAACTGAAAAGGTAGCTACAGCACATGCCAGCTTCCTTTTCAGTTATTGCATCTAATTTAAGCTGCTCAGGCAGCGTAGCTTACTATATTAGATGGCTCAAATATTACGTTTACAACGACAGATTTTACTGTGTTATTTACTTCTACATCTCTTACAAAAACAAACAGCTTGTTTGGTGTTACTTCGTAATGGCCATTGGCATCATCTAGTTCATCGTTTACAAATTCGTAAATGTTGTACACGTAAATAAACTCTTTTGTATTGTCATTCATACCATCAATAACTACAACTCTGTCAAGCTCCAGACAATCCCCGTAGATGAGATCAACTTTAGCATTATTCCGATATTTGTTATTGGCACGGTATGGCACCTTGATAAAGCAGTTATCGTCGCTTCTTTTTTTAATGTTTAAAACGCTCTGCTGAATGTTAAAATCAATAATTTCAGATTTCGAAGGCTCCCTATCATATGAATTCTTATAAAAATCCATAATTATTGCTACTTCACTTTCATATTTGCTCAGGTTCCAGTATGTATATTTCATATCAATAAGTTCTTTTTCAGTTAATTATCAATTAAACTACTTTAGTTCGTCATACGAACATTACGATAAAATGATATTTTAATTTAAATTAAATTTTAAAATAGAATTAAACTAAACAAATAGAAATCAATTTTCCAATACTTGAAAATAAATTTTTACTAATGATCAATTGTTAGTTATACAGTAAATATCATGCCAATTAGGTCCATTTAAGTAATTTACTAATTCCAATTTTTAGAAAAATTTCTTCTACCCTCCTTTTCTATAATTTATTTGAAAAAAGTAATTTTTCAGAGGGCTGGATGTATGTGGTAACATATTGACTATGTGTGTCATAGCATTAAAAAAAAGACACTATTAAAACGGCGATCAAATATGTAGTATGAAAGTATCAGCTAGATATCTGCAGTGGTTTTCATCTCTATGTTGAAAGAATCTTGAATTCAACAATCAATGTTTTCCAAAATCTGGAGCATTTACTCTCAAAATGAAACAGCCTGATAGAAACAAAAAAAGCGCCAGCAGAACGCTGGCGCTTTTTAAATAAATATAAGATGTGCTCTAGATGGTATCAGTTACTACCAGTAAGGCGTGTATAACACCAGGAACGAAGAACAATAAGGTTAACAGGATGTTAATCCAGAAGGATGAACCAATGCCATCGTGCAGGAATACTGCAAGAGGTGGTAAGAAAATAGCGATAATTACTTTTACTACTGTAGAAACACTACTGTTGCTCTGGCGCATGGTTTCGCGGAACTCTTTTTTCAAGGCTTTTTTCTCTGCTTTCGTCATAGAAGCAATACGCTCTTTCGCCATAGCCATGGCTTCAGCCTCTGTCATGGTAGCTTCAGCAGCAACTTCAGGTGTTGCAGCTACTTTGGCTACAGGTGCCACTTTTTTAGGAGCTACAAGCGGCGCAACATCAGCTGCGTTTGCCTCCAGCACAGGTGCTGCTGTTGCCAAGGCCTCTGCCTCTGCTCTCTGATCTGCAGCAGCAAGCGCTACTTCCGATAAAGATACCATACCCTCATTGGCAGGAGCTGCTTTTTGTTTCGGCTGATTTAAATAAGGCGCTTGCTTGTGGGCCGAAAACTCATAATACTTAGCAGAGTTACACGCAAAAAGTAACTGACCAACAACCATAACGATTACGAGATGGAGTACACTTTTAATTCTCATAGTTTTAATTTTAAGTGGTGAAAAAAAATAGATTTAACTTACACGGTGACGCTGCACCATAAACTGATTAAGATATATAGCAATACTTATTTAAGGCTAAATTTGTTCTGTTTACCGCTTTAATCTCTATAAGAGCAGTTAATAAAAGTCGCGGTCGGCGTTCGACAGAATAGGTGCTATGGCTTTGGCTAAACTGTTCTTTAACTGCACCTTTAGCTTCTGAAACTGGTCTTCATTTCCTCTACAGAATTTATTGTTCACTTCCAGCTCAATTCCTGCATATTGATCGTTTGTAAACCGGCGGCGCAGGTACGTAGGAAAGCCATCGGCAATGCCCAAATAGGGATAATTGTAGCGTACTGTCCATTCAGGATTATCCTGTAACAGGGCTGCTTTCCAGTTTTTACATATTTCCTGCTCCATCGGCCTCTGCGGATTGTACAGCAAACCTATATCGGTTAACCTGACTTTGCCTTTCAAAACTGGCGTAAAGGTATGCACCGATATATGAATCACTTTTCGACCAGCCGAAACCAGGTCCTGCACCATCTGCTCTACCTGATCCCGGTACGGATAATAAATGGTTTTGAGCAGTTGGTTCTTCTCATCATCAGGCAGTTTCTGGGTAATGGCTGAGAATAGCTTTGGGTGGTGCCTCGACCGGTTCAGCTCCACGAGCAGCCGGCTGTCTTCTGAGTGGAAGCTTACATCAGCTATCTCTTGTAAGGTTCTGAACACATCCAAGGCCCCGATATCATAGCCTTCATGCGAGGAGAGTATTGCCTCGTGTTCCTTAAAATAATTTTTGAACGCTGGCGGTATGTTGTTTCCTCCGTGTTCACAGGTAAGTAAAATTTTTGGCATAGGCGTCAGGTATAAATAAATATCCGTTTTGCAGGCAGGCTGCCAGGTATTGGTACAGCTGCAGTATGGCTCCTTCCTTCGGTGCACCACCTAAGGTATTCTGTATGCGTTTTGCTAAGTTTCCATGGGTTAAAATTTGTTTTAAAATTTCTATAGAACTAGTATCAAGATCGGTTGCCTCTAGCAGCAGCTGGCTCCAGAGTTCTTTCACTGTACAGGCAGTTTCTGAGGACCAACCGAAGCAACTTAAGTAATCCGAATTTTCTATAACTGTTTCCTGACCCGTTTTAATAACCTGCAAAAGCAAGTCGGCCAGCCACGTAGTTGGTATTTGATTGAGAGATTGAATGCTGCACCATTTCTCTGCTGCCAAAGCTTTTACCACACTAATTACGGCTTGTGCAATGGCAATATCAGCCTGAGGGCACTCCTGAATATCAATCAGGCGAATTTCGATAGCGTTGCGGCTGAAGCGGGCTATGGCACCTCTGGAGTTTAAGAACTCGTCCTGCAGCACGCCTTGTGGGTCGTAAGGCGCTACGTCGGCATAAATAGGTTGCAGTATATCTGCTTCATATTGTTCTCTCGAGGTAACTGGCTCCGGAATTACTTTGCCAGCAATAGAAGGAATTTTCTGCTGGTTGTGCCGGTATACTTCAATTCGGGTATCTTCTAAGCCTGTAAGTTTACCATCTAATATTGGGGAAGAAGCACTAAGAGCCGGTATTATGGGCAACACCAACCTGATGGCCGCATGTAGTCTCGCAAATTCTTCGTCGTTGGCAAAAGGCAGGTTTATATGCGTGCTCTGCAGGTTAGACCAGCCATGCCCACGGCAGTCGAATAGGTTGTTATAAGCTTCGTACACTGCGCTGTACTCGTGCTGCCAGAGCACAGTTTCTGTAAAGGGATCCATGAAAGGATGCGCACCGGTTGGCAACAACATGGCATCGTACTTGCCCAGCATACCGTTTATCTTCTGCACGTGCTCCTGAAACTGCCCGGCCAGGTCATGTAAGGTATTAGCTGGTTCCTGTGTTTTCAGCTCCACCACATGCTGTACCAGCTCATTCGACCACGCAATTTTACCAAACTCCACATCCGAGACATAGGCTCCCACTTCGTCGTATATCAGTTTATCTGCAATCGGCAGCACCTGCAGACTTTCTTTGTTCACGATCATGTATTCCAGCTCAATGCCAAAGCCTTCGAACAAGTGCAACACCTTCTTTTCACTACTCATCTGCCCGGAAATTTTTATGGTTGTCGATTCGCTTCTTAATTGATTTCAGGATAGACAGATACAGGTCCTTCTTCAGAATCTGGTCTTCGTAGCCTGAGTCTATGCTCGGGTTATCGTTTACTTCAATCACATAAGCTTTTCCGTCAATCTCTTTCAGGTCAACCCCATATAGGCCATCGCCAATCAGGTTGGCGGCTTTGAGGGCGGTGTGCATCACTATGAAAGGCACCTCCTCAAACGGTACTGTCTCTACGGCTCCTTCAGTGTCCTGGCGTTTTTTACCTTTCCAGTTATAAATTTGCCAGTGGCCTTTAGCCATATAATATTTGCAGGCATAGAGCGGCTGCTTGTCGAGTATGCCAATGCGCCAGTCATAATCGGTTGGTATATATTCCTGCCCGATAATCAGTTCAGACTCCGTTAGCATCATGTCGAGTTCCTGGTCAAGCCCTTCGTTATCTTTTGCCTTTACCACACCCTGCGAGAAAGAGCTATCCGGGGTTTTCAGGACGCAGGGCAGCCCTAACTCCTGCACCACCTGGTTCCGGTTGTCTTTGTGTATGATCATGGTTTTAGGCGTAGGCACTTTTGCCTTTGCCAGAAGCTCTGCCAGATACACCTTGTTCGTGCAACGCAGTATAGATACAGGGTCATCTATCACGATAAGGCCATCGGCGTAAGCCTTGCGGGCAAATTTGTAGGTATGGTGGTTAACGGAGGTAGTTTCTCTAATAAAGAGCGCATCAAATTCTGCCAGCCGGCGGTAATCATCTTTTGTTATAAGCTCGGTGTAAAAACCCAGGCTATCAGCGGCATCCACAAAATGTTGAATCGCCTTTTTATCAGAGGGTGGTTCTTTTTCATCCGGATCAACCAGAATGGCCAGGTCGTAGACTTTCCGGTTCAGGCGCGCCCCTGAAAAGCGGTGCCTGGCAAAATACGATTTCCCAAACTCCTCCAGGTATTTCCAATGGTGGTCAGGCACCTCGTTAATGGGAATAGCCGATACGCTTTGTAGTACCCAGCCATCTTTTTTAACGAATTGTGCCCGAAGCAGCGGCGCCTGAAACAGGTCGTGTAGTTGCTTGCATAGCTTTTCATATTTGTTCGCCACATTCTGCCCAAAGTATATGCTCAGGGTAAAAGTTTGAGAGCGTAGTTGGCCAAAGCTCTTCTTTATCAGGTCCTCAATCTCTACAGTAATGGCTCTTACTATGGTCTGCGTCTTGAGGTCCTGCATAGTAGTTACGCTAGGGATCGGCTTATGCCCACGCGCCTCGGCCAGCAGCGACACATAATAACCCGCTGTCTGGTACCTGTAAGAGCGGCAGAGGTTAAAGATGCGTGCATTTTTTATTTCGGTATAAGCAGTATCGGTCAGGTATTTCTGTACATCCACCACCTCAACATCTTCAATCGTGACACCCCAGTCTTTGGGATAGTCCACCACAACAATCTTTCGCATTTTTTAGTCCTGAGGAGATTCTGGTAAAGCCGGCTGAATAGCCAGCAGGTTTGCATCGTAAGTAGCCATGCCGAGCATAATGGAGTTCAGTAGCCGCGACACGTTAACTTCGTAATAGTTATTTTTGAAGAAGGGGTTTTCTTTGTAAGGATCGGCCACCACAATGTGTTTCTGGTCTTCGGCAAAGCCGCAAAGCACCACAAAATGCCCCATCGGAAACCCCTGCACATCATCGTAAACAGAATCGCCGAGGTGGTCGGTAAATTCTCTGGCGCTCTGGTAAAGGTACGTGGCGCTAAGGCCGGTCAGCAGCGGCACCCCCTGCTCAAAATACTTGCGCAACAACGATTTGGTTAAGTCAGTGCACCGCAGTTCTCCCCCTAGTTCCAGAAACTCGATGTAAGCCAGTGTCGCTCTTTCAAATTTGCTGCTGTGCTTTTTAAGTTTCAGCTGCATTTCCAGTTTCTGGATTATCTCTTTGTTTTCGAGCTTAAACCAGGTCGGGTCAAACACATGCAGGTTGTAGGTATAGATACGGGCGCGGTACCCTCGTTTTAGTGCATGACTTGCCAATAAAACTTCCAGTGTGCCGCCTTCATCGAGGTACGGCACTTCCCTGATGACTTCGTTCAGCGGAATAGGATCGTTAAAATAGCGGTACACCGCATGCAGGCTGGTAGGGCCGCAGGTGGAGTCGTCGGGTTGCGTATGTATTTTAATCGGAATCACAGAGGTTCTTCAGTTAAAGTCAACTAAAACGATGTGCCCTTTATACGCTTATGGCAATAGAAGTTTTGCTAAATCAGGTACTTTTAAAAAGAATAAAGCTGGCCGGTTATAGAACCACGCCAGCTTTATTCTTTTTATTAAATTTTGAAGAGAAGCCTAACCTACATGTTAGATTTTAGGTGCTAGATTTTGGATGCTAGATTGCGTTAAGGTTCGAAAAAATCATTCCTTCCCAATCTCCAAATCAACCATTTAACAATCAACAACTAACAATCAATTTTTCTAATGAAAACAGCATTCAAAAGGTAAATTGCGATTTTAGGCTCAAGGGTGCTGAAGGGTGTTAAACTACCTCACCAGTTCTTCTAAAGCTTTTTCTGCTCTTTCGAAGTGGAACGAACTAACAGCTATTTCCATGAGCTGTTTTATCTGGGTGTTGCAGAGGTTGCCGATGCTGCCTTCGTGGGTGTGTGTTACCGATGCAGGCACGGTAAAGGTACCTTCTTCGATAGCGGTCCCTACATTTTTGTAGGCATCGCGGAAAGGAACGCCTTGTAGCACTTCGGCATTTACGGCATCAACACTAAAAGCATATTTGTACTTTTCCTCCTCCATAATCTTATCACGCACCTGCAGGTTCTGTGCCATAAAGGCCATCATCTGCAGGCAATTTTCTATTTCAGCAAAAGCCGGGAACAGGCATTCTTTCAGCAGCTGCAGCTCGCGATGATAACCCGATGGCAGGTTCACCAGCATCATGCTCACCTCCGTTGGCAGGGCCTGCAGCCGGTTGCACTTGCCGCGCATAATCTCGAATACATCGGGGTTCTTTTTGTGCGGCATAATGCTGGAGCCGGTGGTGAGGTTATCGGGCAGGGTTACAAAAGCGAAGTTCTGGCTCATGTAGAGGCACAGGTCCATGGCCATCCGGGCTATTGTTGCTGCCACCGATGCCAGGGCCACAGCTACCACACGCTCTGTTTTGCCACGCCCCATTTGGGCATACACCACATTGTAATTCAGCGATTCAAAACCGAGCAGGTCGGTGGTCATCTGGCGGTTGAGCGGGAACGAAGAACCATAACCGGCAGCAGAACCAAGCGGGTTTTTGTCTGTAATTTTGTAGGCCGCCTGCAGCAGGTGCATGTCATCCACCAGACTTTCGGCATAAGCGCCAAACCACAAACCAAACGAAGAAGGCATAGCTACCTGCAAGTGTGTATAGCCCGGGAGCAGTTTGTCTTTATGCTTCTCGCTTTGCGCTATAAGCACCTCAAATAAGCTCTGAACTTGTTGTACTGTTTGCTGTAACTGATGGCGGAAAAACAGCTTCAGGTCTACCAGCACCTGGTCGTTGCGGGAGCGGCCACTATGTATTTTCTTACCGGCATCTCCTACCCTGCGCGTCAGTTCCAGTTCTACCTGCGAGTGCACGTCTTCCACGCCTGGTTCTATGGAGAACTCACCTTTTTGAATGCTCTGGTAGATGCTTTTCAGCTCCCGTTGCAGTTCATCCAGTTCCGCCTTCTCCAGCAGCCCAATGCTCTCCAGCATGCGTGTGTGCGCCAGCGAACCGAGTACATCGAAAGCAGCCAGTTGCAAATCAAAATCCGGGTCTTTGCCAACGGTGAACTTTTCTATTTCAGATGCGACACTTGTGTTCTTCTGCCAGAGTTTCATTTTATAAGATGTTAGATGCTAGATTATATATTAAAAGTTGTAAGGGCAAAAGTAACAGAAATAGAGGTAAGTGTTAAAAGGAAGGTAAATTAGGTTCAAATCAATTTTAACTGGAAGTTTACGATATGCAAGTCTAGTATCTAACATCTAAAATCTAGCGTCTATAAACAACTTTCTCCAGCAGCTGCACATATAGCTTTACTCCTTCTTCTAGTTCCTGCAGGTAAATAAACTCATCGGCCATGTGCGAGCGGGCCGAATCGCCGGGGCCGAGTTTGAGCGAAGGGATGGAAAGCAGTGCCTGGTCGGAGGTGGTGGGTGAGCCATAGGTGTTACGACCCAGCTCAAGACCGGCCTGCACCAGCGGATGCTCCATCGGGATGGAAGATGGGCGCAGGCGCATCGAGCGGGGCGTTACAGTTGCCTTTACATTGCCTTCAATTGTCTCCAGCACCTCCTCCATGGTATGCGCGTCTGTCAGGCGAACATCTACCGTAAACTGGCACTGGTCCGGCACCACGTTATGCTGCGTACCTGCCTGCACCACCGTCACCGACATTTTAATAGGCCCCAGGTACGACGACTCTTTAGGAAAGCGGTACTCCTTAAACCACATGATATCCGGCAGCGCCTCATAAATGGCGTTTACACCTTCTTCACGGGCCGCATGCCCAGACTTTCCTTTGGCCACACAGTCGAGCACCAGCAACCCTTTTTCGGCTACGGCCAGGTGCATGAGGGTAGGTTCTCCTACAATGGCTGCTTCCAAAGGTCCCAGTTGCGGCACCACCAGCTCGATACCGTTTCTCCCGGAAATTTCTTCTTCGGCGGTGGCGGCCATTACCAGGTTATAGGCCATGCCTTCTTTGTTGTAAAAGTGCAGGAACGTGGACAGCAACGACACCAGGCAACCGCCTGCATCGTTACTGCCCAGGCCATACAATTTGCCATCTTCTACAGTAGGTGCAAATGGGTCGCGGGTGTAGCTGGTGTTGGGTTTAACTGTGTCGTGGTGCGAGTTTAGCAGTAGCGTAGGTAGCTCTGGGTTATAATGCTTGTTAAACGCCCACACGTTATTCAACTTCCGGTGCACCTGCTCCACCCCATGCCGCTCCAGGAAAAGCGCAATGGCATCTGCTGTTTTATCCTCTTCCCTACTGAATGACTGAATTGAGATAAGCTCCTTCAGTAGCGCCGTCGCCTGCTGGTATAGTCCCTGAACTGCCATGCCTACTCCTTGTGGTATAGCTGCTCGGCTTTCGCAGACGATAACTTAATTCCTTTTATCATGGCGGAGCTGAAGCCGTTGTGCTCCATTTCGTTTAGTCCGGCAATGGTACAGCCTTTCGGTGAGGTCACTTTGTCTATCTCGTTTTCGGGGTGGCTACCGTAGTGCAGCAGTAACGAAGCAGCGCCTTTAGCAGTCTGTGCAGCCATACGCAAAGCATCTTTGGCATGGAAACCGATTTCTGTTCCGCCCTGAGCAGCAGCCCGTATAGAGCGCAGGAAAAAGGCTATTCCACAAGCAACCAGTGCCGTAGCAGACGACATAAGTTCTTCCTCTATTTCAACGGTTTCTCCTACCGAATCAAAAATATCTTTTACAAGCTGGTTGTTTTCTGCTGAAGCATTGCCTGCCAAACAAGTCATGGATTCTCGGATGGCAATGGCAGTGTTGGGCATGGCGCGCATTACCTCTACCGGCTTACCTAAGCGTTGAATAATGTCGGCTACAGCCACACCAGTTACAATAGAAATAAACAGGTGGCGCTTTGGGTCTACACTTTCAGCAATCGTATCGAGCACACTGTCGAGCTGCTGTGGCAGTATGCTTAAAATTATGATGTCGGCTTCTACCACAGCCATCGCATTGTTGGCAGAGGCTTTAAAACCCTCTTTCGTCAGTTCCTCGAGCTGGCGCAGGTTACGGCGTGTCAGGGTAATATTTTCTGCGGTATATTTTCCGGATGCTACCATGCCTTTGGCAATGGCGATACCCATGTTTCCGCCACCTAAAATGGCAACTTTTTTATTTTCAGTACTCATGGTTTCTATTGATTTCAAAGTACAAACTACAGATTATTCTGCTATTCCAGACCTCCCGCTAATGGATTCTCCTGCTTTACAGGCTCCTTTCTTTTTCAATAAAGTATTGGTGATATAAAAGCCAGCAGGTCCTGGTTGAGGTAGAAAGTTAAATTATTCTAATGAAAAGGGCCTTCCAAAGACAAACCAGGCTAAAAGAGTCAAGGGTTACTTATAACTTACTACAGCTTTATCAGGGTGCCAGCATCTTCTCCTGCCACTATGGCTTTTATTTCAGCGGCATCGCCAATAACGACTGCCTGTACTCCAAGGTCCAGCGCGGCAAAAGCATTATCCAGCTTCGGAATCATGCCGAGTGTTACAATCCCTTTCTCCTTCAACTCCCGGTAATAAGCACTATCTATGGCCGGAATAACAGAATCATCGTCTTCTGCATCTTGTAAAACACCTTTCTTCTCGAAGCAGTAGATCAGCTTCACCTGGTAAAGGTGCGCCATGGCCGTAGCCAGTACAGAGGCAATAGTATCGGCGTTGGTGTTGAGCAGGCTGCCCTGGCCATCGTGCGTAAGCGGTGCGCAAACAGGTGTGATGCCGCTTTTCAGGAACGTGTCGAGAATAGGTGCGTTAACTGCTTCTGGTCCGGCCACATCGCCTACAAAACCGTAATCGATTTGCTTTACAGGGCGTTTGGTAGCCGGAATAATGTTGGCATCAGCGCCTGTAAGCCCGATGGCATTGCAGTTCATGCTCTGCAGCTGCGCCACCACGTTTTTATTAACAAGCCCGGCATACACCATGGTCACCAGCTTTAGGGTTTCAGCATCTGTAATTCGCCGGCCCTCTACCATGTTCGGCTCTATACCCAGTTTCTGACCTATGGTAGAAGCTATTTTACCGCCACCATGAATAAGCAGCTTCGGCTCGGGCAAGGTGGCAAAATCCTGCAGAAAACTCTCCAGTTTTAATGGTGAGTCGAGAATGTTGCCACCAATTTTTATGATATGTAAAGTTTGCACAAGAAATGGGGTTTACATGAAAGCCGGTAAGTTAACCTACCGGCTTTAAATAAATTACTATGCGTTTTCAAGCAGTTGCTTCAGAACAGCCTGTGCCGCGAATACACGGTTACCGGCCTCCTGCACCACAAGAGAGTTGGGGCCATCCAGAATTTCATCGCTTAACTCCAGGCCCCGGCGCACCGGCAGACAGTGC